>NZ_CP071448.1:3570000-3915000 GCF_017352115.1 Flavobacterium endoglycinae | reverse complement strand
ATAACAGATATTTTCCGTTTTTGTACCAGTTTGAATCAATAAAAAATGTAGGAACTTCTATTGTACATTTCTCTGTATCTACTGCTTGGTAATTTTTCTCTAACCACGGAATCACAGTTGCTGCCAAAGTGTTGTTTTCTTTATACAGATGATTAAAAAACTCGCTCATTATGTTTAATGCCAATAACGGACTGCAATGACTCTGAAAATCGATTTGATTTCCTTCTTCAGGCAGATAACTGTGTTTACCATCTAAAAACAGACAGTGATATTCGTTTTCGGCTATTACATTTCCAATTAAAATTCCGTTTTTCAACTCCTTCAAATAAAGTCCCTGATCTGTATTGGGGTTTTTATGAAGGATGTCCAAAAAGCATTTATTATCTGATTTTATTTTTATAATCATGGCGTTTATTTTTCTGTGACAAATATAGTTTTGTCACTGCGCAGTAATTCCGCGCAGTTTAAAATTATTTTTTTTAGCTGTTGACTGAAATTGAATACAATTTAATTTTAACACATAGAAACATAGATTTTTTTACGTCTTAAAAAGATATTAAAAGAAACCGGTTTCCTCACATGGCTATGTGTATTTAAATTAGTGAAACGTCTTTTTAAATCTTTATAAGACTCTGTTTCTATGTGTTGAAAAATTACACCCAACAGGTTTATTCTTCTTCTCTATTAAAAGGTTTTTCAAATTTTGGCCGAATTTTTTTCCAGATTATTTCTGAGTAATCTCTTTCGTCAAGCATTGAAAATAACACTTTGGGATGTTTGCAAGTTTGAAAATAAAAAGAGGTTTCCTTACGGGATTCCAGAATTTTAAAATCTAATTTACATTGATCTTCGATTGCTTTAAATTCATTTTCTAAATCGGCTTTTGTTTGCTTTACCCAGTTGAAAAATTCATCTGGAACTTGTTCTAAAATTTCATCAAATGGCTGATTGTTTTTCAGATATTCCCAAATATTTAAATTGGAAATCTGAGTAATAATTCGATGCAAACGAAGGTATTCTTCAAATTTTATTTTTACCCGAAAATGATTGGCAAACTTAATCACAAATCCTTCTTTATTATTTTGATTTAAAGCTGATAAAGCATGAATATCTTTGATTCCATCAAACTTTTGAACTATTGGAAATCCAATGTTTTCAAGTTCAAATTCTTCTCCAGATTTTGTATCGATAACGGCCAATAAAACCAATTCTTCTGATGCTCCGTAATCTAAAACGATTCGGTTTTCAGGATAAATAATTTCAAATAAATAGGTTTTGGTTTTATCCAATAATGACCAGGTATTTTTATATTTTCCGTGCAGCATTTCATTTGCTTTATCTGACTGCTCGCTAGAAAATGAACCACGGCTTGCCATAAAAGGTTTATCGTTGATCCAATACAAAATGCCAAGCGAACCGTCCATTTTATCGTATACTTCAAAAGAAGTGTCTGGAAGGATTTCATTTTTCATTTCACCCAAATTGAAAAACTTAGGAAAAGGTCTTGCCACAACATTTCCCTGAGCATCTAGAATAAGTCCGCGGCAGGTTATTGTAATTTCATTCCACACTCTTTCAAATTGAGCCGTTTGAGTGTAGTTATAAATATACAAATCATGTTCAGGATGCTTGTTTACCTTGACATAATTCTGCGAAATCATCTCTTTTAATAATGTTGTATTCATGAGTTCTAATCTTTGAACAAAGATTCAAAAGTTACTGCGCAGAGATTTTGCGTAGTAGTTTTAAAAATTAATATCTATCATTCCTACGGAATTTTATTTTGTGGCTGATTATTTTCCAACGGATTAAAATCCGTTGCTACAAAATAAATCGTTTCTACGAAACTTATATATAAAATTCCGTAGGAATGCTAATGCTGTAGCAACGGATTTTAATCCGTTGAAAAAGAGACGTTTTCAGAATTGAGTTCCGTAGGAACGACGCATATAAAAAGATGAATCTAAATTTTTCTATTTTTCAAAAACATCATTTTCATCTTCATATTTATATTCGGATTTATTTTTCATTTTAAGACTTCTTTCTTTGAGAATCGTAATGAAATTGAAAAACCATTTTTGTAAATTTTCAAAATTGGAATTTTCTTCTCTTAAAAGATATTTTTTTAAATCTGGAAATGCATTTGCAATTTCATTTTTGGTGTACAATTCTTTTTCTTCATGAAGCGAAATTGCTTGTCCTAACTGAAATGCAATTGATTTTAGAATATCTAAATGATTCGTATTTTTCCCGAAAGAAGTAATCTGATTTAAATCTATTTTTTCTAACGCCTGAATCTTTTCGTCTAAATTTCCTTTTAAAGCATTTTTAATTAAAATCCTGTGTTCGGTTTTACTTAAAAACGACAAGATCATACGTGTACTTCTTAAAAATTTCAAATCAATATCTCTAACCAAAAGTTTTGTTATCTGATTTTCGAATTTCTGATTATGATTTTTATAGGTGTAAAACAATGCATTATTCAATTCGTCTGTTGTGCCTTTGTAAACCTCAACTAAATGACCATTTTTTTGCATTGCAAGATTAGCGTTGATTTCTTTTTCATGAAAAAATGGAATAATCGATTGGCTGAGTTCTTTAGACAGTGCAAGTTTTTCTAGTATCGTTTTGGGCATTTTTTCAATAAAGAAAACCAAATCGAGATCCAGAGAATTTTCAGAACCGAATATTTGATAGATTGGTTTCATTTTTTAAAACTTTTCATTTAACATATCAATACACTCATTTTTACAAGTCAGAAATCCATCAGCCGATTTAAATTCCCCAAAATTGTGTATTAACAACAACCAATGATTAATGTGGTTTTGCAATATTATTTTATCACTTTCTACAAGCACTTTTCGATAAATAAATGGTTCCAAATCTGGGAAATGGCTTATGAGTTTTTTCTTCGTATATATTTCAATATCATTCTCAATTAAAGCAATATTTTGTCCGATATAAAAAGCAATAATTTTCCAAATATCAATATCATTTGTATTCTTTTGATTGAATTGAGAAATCGAAGTAAAATCTATTTTATTAAGCGCTTCTAGTTTTAAATTAAAATCATGAATTCCTTTTAAAATTGGACGAATTTGAGTTCGATATTCAGTTCTTGTCAGCATTGTCAAAACGGTACGGACAGCTTTGTAAATAGCCAATGTTTTATTTCTGATATGTTTTTCTTTTATTAATAATTCGTGTTTTTGTTGATGCAAAAAATATGTTTCAAACAGTGCATTGTTAAGTGAATCAATCCACGATTTGGTAAAAATAGTATCTGATATTTTTCCGTTTTCTATTACCGCCAAAGTTGCATTCCAATTCAGATCATATTCTTTCAAAAGTGCCAATACTGTATTTTTTCTGTCTTCCTGCTTTTCAGGCATTTCTTCTTTTGAAATAACAATAATTACGTCTTCGTCTGTAGAATCATCAGAACCATAGAAGTAATAGGGATATGGAAAATTGGTTTTCATTTCTTATTAATTATTTATTTTCTAACACATTTATTTTTAGATTTTTATTCCAATTTAAATCGACCACTACTTTCTTTTTGTCTTAACAAAATCTCATGAATTCTTCTAACTTCAGCTATTATTGGCTTTATTTCATATTCCACATTGAGCATTTTAAAAATCTGCTTATCATAAAAATAAGCTCTAAAAAATGTTCTATCATCATCTACGTAAGTTATTGGACCGACGTATTTTTTCATCACTTTGTATATTCTATTTTTTCTTAAAAAATCATCTAATTTCTCATCAAAATGTTCCATAAGATTTCGCATATCTCTATTTTTTAAAATACTTGAATCACTAATATGATAAACCTCTCTTAGTTTTTCTCCTCGTCTTTTATGATATGCATCACTGCTTGGAGGCCAAAAAAAACGAGAAATTCCTCCCACATTTAGAATAATATTTTGAAGTAAATCTAGAATCGCATTATCGTTTTTGCAATCATGATTTCCGTTTTTTCCAAAATTTGTTTAATGATTCAACATCATTCAAAATTGAACGTGTTTTATTAAATAAAGATTCAACATAGAAATCTTCATTAAAAGGATGGATTTCAAATTCTGAATTTCTCATATCTATTGATTTGTTTTTCCAAAGATTCAAACATATCTGCGCGGTTATTTTGTGTAGATGTATTAAAATCTTAAAAGTTCATTTTTTAAATATTCTTTCAAATTATTTCCAAACATAATAATATCAGCACCCCAAGCAGAAATAACGGGAGAAAGATATTTATCTTCAAAAACCACCAAAACGCGATGATTATGCATTGGAATATATCCTACGATTTTTGAAATATCAAAACCCGCTTCTGTAAGAACCAATTCTGCTATCGATTTATTTTCATTAATTTCGTCTATAATCCATCGTGATTTTTCGTAATCCTCCGGATACTCATAAAAAAGGTTTTCTCTATCATATTCAATATCTGTTTCGTCATCAGGGTTAATTGAAATCAAATGTGTGTCTATATTAGAAAAAATCAATAGCATTTCTTTGTATTCCCAAGGAAAATCAAATCCAAACAACGTTTGCAATTCATCAATTTTCTTTCTACTTATTCCTTTTAAAAATTTAGCATTTGATTGTACTTGAAATCCCCAAACATCATCTCTGATTTTTATTCTTTTAAACTTTTTTTCAGCTTTGTATTTGATATCTTTAATTGTCAACATATTCCTGTTTTTAAGGTAAAAAACCACGAAATCAACGAAATGAATCCGTGGTCTTAAATTTAATCTATTAACAATTGCGTTACCGCCGCTGGGTTCATCGCCCATTGTGCTGTGTACACCTCATCAGCGATTTCATTTTCGGTAATGGTTAAGCCTTGAGCTTCCGCTTTTAGCTGTAATAAATTACCAATATTCAATTTGCTGTTCAATTTTGCCAATAGCGCCTGAACTCCTTTGAAATCCAAACCTCCCACAATCTGACCTCCGAAAGTCATCTCTAACCAAACGATTTCTCTTTTGGCTACATCCAACACTCCAAAAGCCAAACCTTTGGCAACACTTTGCGTCACACGAACCTGATGGTCTACACACGACGGATCGTAGGCAACACCCGTTTTCTCCGAAATTTTCATCGGATATTTGCTATTCATCCAACCTACAACTAGATTTGGCGTAATACTTCCGTTGCTGTACGCATTACAAGTAAAAGTTACAAATTTTGCCTTAGCTTTCGCCAATTCGTCGATGTTGATATTGATGTATTCAGCCGTTCCAATTTTATTCGGAATACTTCTGATATCACCGCTATGCTGACAACCCGTAGTTGTCAATCGGCTGAACGAGCAAATATCTGAACGGTCTTCGTAAGCGATATGACAGCTTAAATCCATATCTAAATGCTGCGCTGGCAAGTCTTTACCCCATTGCATAAACAATCGCACTTCGTTTCCTTCAACTGGGAAACGTGTTCCCATTAAAGCAACTGGCAAATCTTGAATGGTCTCGCTTCGGTCTCCAATAGAAACCGGTATATTAAACAATTGCGGATCTATATATATTGTTTTATTTGGATTTGAAACCGACGCAAATCGTTTTTTCATAGCCAAAATAGTCAAGTCTTCGATTTGATTTTTCATTGTTTCCAACTGATTATCATCGTACAACTTCAACAATGTGTTTGATCCCACACGTTTGTTTGTTCCACCCAAAGGTTTCACACTTCTCTGCATGTTCACATCAAAATAATTTTGCGCATACATGTTTAAGGTAAACACCAATCTCGCTGGAACTTTATCGATAACTTCTTCGAAATGAGCGATTGTTTCATCGGCTCCAAACCAAAGCATATTCGAAAATAATGAACGAGCAAACAAACCTGGACGTTGTTTCAACAATCCAAAAGTTTTATCAGCATCAAATTTCAATCTTGACGAGTTCACTTTGCTTTGCCAAACATCGTACACTTGGTTGTAGAATACATCCATTAAAAAATTCAATTTCTCAAATCCTTTTCTTTTGCTGTATTCTGCCAAACGCAACGCTCGGATAAAACGAACCCACATTCCTCTTTTTGGATGCATGATTTCGCACATTACTTCGACATCCAACTCCATATTATTTAACCAATTCGCCACCATTAAACATTCTTTTCGAGAATATTTTAGTTTCAAATCTTTTTTAGATGCAATTCTTGCCTGCGCACTTGTATCCAAAGAATAATGAAAGTGCTGATTGTTTTTAGCAACTCTTTTGATAATCGTTTTTGGTTCGATAATCTGTAACATTCCGGTATTTTTATACCATAAATAACGTAAGATATCGGTTGGCGTTTTCAAAAACTGAGAAGCCAACTCTTCATTACCGTTTTCAATCAAAAGATCGATCACCAGCATTAAAGTTTCCTTCATTGCGATTTCAGTTTTTGGCAAAGGCAAATATTTCATCGTCATTTTTAAACTATCTACCTGAGTAGCGTCTAAAGCTGTTTTTGACTGCAATAACGAGATATAAAAATCCTCTAAATCTTTTTCATTCCACAATTCAAGGACTTTTAATTTACTTCCTTGACCTGTGTTTTCCAATTTACCAAATTCAAACGGAGTACCGCAGAAAGGGCAACCGTTGTATCTTTCTAATGGAAAAGTGTTATCCGGAATTGTATGTCCGCATTCTAAAACTGTTCCGTTTTTAGTTTGGAAAACATTTCCGAAAAATGTGATGATATGATCTATCGCAGATTCATTTGTTGGCACATTCCATTCTTTCACCAATGGCGTCCAGTTTTTATCTGTTCCTAAAACTTCTCTCAGCACTTCTAAAACCTCGATTTTATAATTAGGGCTGACATTATTTAAAGCATGCAGTAACGATTCAGAAAATGTATATCCGAGTTTTGAAACATTAGCTGCTAAAACCGATGTTGTTCCTGATAAATTCTTGTTCTCATTCGTAATGATTTCTGATGGAATGAAAATAGCGTTCTGACGTAAACTGATTTTTAATAATTCTTTTGTTTTCATTTTTTTTAATTTTTAAAATTTAGATAATTGTGCTTCTGAGTTCTACCTAAAAGATTTTGAAGTAAGAAGCACTTGACCTTAAATTGGAGGGTAATGAATTAGCTAATTCAAATTGGAAGTTTGTGGGTTATCCCCGAGAAGTAAGCTAATTTTGACCCTCGTTTTTTATTAATGATAATTTTAAAACTTATAACCGGAAACTCCCAATGAGGGAGTTAGGAATCGAACCTAAGAAGTAAGTTTGAATTGACCATTAATAGTGAAGCAGATGGGATTCGAACCCACGACCCGGACATTAAAAGTGTACGAAGTAAGTTTGGATTGACCTTTTAAGGATAATTTCAAAACTACCTGCTCTACCGCTGAGCTACTGCCTCTTGAGAATTGAATGAAGCGGTAATGGTATAAGTATAAATCGTTGAAAGGTTTCTAGAAGTAACTTAAACTTGACCTGCTTTTTTCAATTTTTTATTACTATGAACGTTTGTTTTTTATTTCTGAACAAAGATTTCTAAACTAGTACGCAATTATTTTGCGCAGTAAATTTTTTGTTTCATTTTTTAGAAATACTATTGTTCTATTTTTTTCTTCAATAATTACTTTATCATCATCGAATTCAATATAATGTCCTGTCCAACAATCCGAAAATTCTGTTGCAACTTCGTGACCATTAACGCAAAGTTTATTTAAACCATTTGTGCCGTCACTTCTGCAACATCCATAAAATCTGTAGTTATCAGAATGATTTACTAAATTATAATCATCGATCGCAACTACAATAGACTCTTTGTTTGATCCTGTATTTTTTAAAAATGAAAATTTCCCTTTTTCTATAATACTCTGATCATAATCTTCCCAATGTAAATTTGTTTCAGGAAATTCTGTTAACTCAGAAGTCAATTCAATTTCACATTCTTTACAATAAATTTTTATAGTCTTCATAATTGTTTCATTTTGATAGGACAAAGATTTCTAAACCACTACGCAATTATTTTGCGCAGTAAAAAAAGAATTTTAAATTTGAGTAAAACATTTATTTGGCAACAGCTTATAAGTTCCAGCGGGACGGCATATTTATAGCTATTTTATGATTGTTAGCAAAGAGCCCTAGCGGGGTGAAATATTTTTCATAAAGTGTCGCTCCGCTGGAGCTTTACGATTTGGTCTTATAAATTGGTTATAAATATTTCGTTTCTCCGAAGCTCTATTCAAACACCTATTAATATGATTTTAAAAAAAATCTATACCGATTTACTTCTAAATATTGGCTTTTCAGAAAATGAAATTCAGCAAAACTGGACTGATTTAGAAAAAGCATATTCCAAGAAATCAAGACATTATCATAATCTGATGCACTTAGAAGAAATGATTGAGAGTTTTGAAACCTATCGCGATCGTATTCAAAATCCGAATGAAATATTATTTTCTATTTTTTATCATGATGTTGTGTATTCGGCTTCAAAAAAAGATAATGAATTAAAAAGTGCCGAGTTTGCTTTGTCTATTTTATCTGAAAAACACCATTTAGATAAGCAATTCGTGTTTGATGCCATCTGTGCAACACAGCTTCATGCACATAATTCAAATGAAGATATTAATTGGCTAATTGATTTTGATTTGAAAATTCTTGCCAAAGACTGGGAAGATTATAAAATCTATTTTGAGCAAATACGAAAAGAATACCGCATTTATCCTGATTTTCTCTATAAACCTGGGCGTGCAAAAGCATTGAAACATTTTCTTGAATATGAATTTATTTTTCAAACGGAGGAATTCAGAGGTTTATATGAAGAGAAAGCGAGACGAAATATTGAAAAAGAAATAAGTTATTTAGAAAGAAAAAAATAATTCTCGCAAAGTCGCGAAGTCGCAAAGTTTTTTTGTTTCACGCAGATTCTACAGATTAGAGCAGATCTAAAAAGATTTTTATTTTTTCAAATAATCTGCTGAATCTGCCTAAATCATTTTTAAATCTGCGTGGAACAAATCTTAATAATCATTGAATTAAAAAACTTTGCGTCTTCGCGACTTTGCGAGCAAACACACACAATATGTCACAAAACAAAAACGCCTTAATCCGCTATAAAACAATCGACAAATGTCTGCAAAATAAGTACAGACAATGGACACTTGAAGATTTAATCGAATGTTGTTCTCAGGCCTTAGAAGAATATGAGGGACGCAAAATTCCAATTAGTAAACGAACCATTCAAATGGACATTCAGATGATGCGAAGCGAAAAATTGGGATACAATGCTCCAATTGTAGTTTACGATAAAAAGTATTATAAATATGAAGACGAAGATTTTTCGATAACGGATATTCCGCTGACGGAAACCGACATGAATGTTTTAACCGAAACCGTTTCCATGTTGAAGCAGTTCAAAGATTTCTCTCTTTTTAACGATGTATCGGATATTTTACAACGATTAGAAGATAAAATCTACGCCGAAAAATCGCATACCAAACCCGTTATTTATTTGGATAAAAACGAAAAATTAAAAGGACTTCATTATCTGGACGAAATTTATCAGGCAATTATCAAAAAAATGGTTCTGATTATTACTTATAAATCTTTTAAATCGAGAGAAGAAACGAAATTCCATTTTCATCCTTTTATTTTGAAGGAGTTTAACAATCGTTGGTTTTTGATTGGAAAGAAAAAAGCATCACAGCCCATTACCAATTTAGCGTTGGACAGAATTATTTCAATTGATTACGATTTTAATCATCCTTATTTAGAAGAAGATTTTGATGCTGACATTTATTATAAAGATGTAATTGGCGTTACGGTCAATTCGGGTTTAAAAGCTAGACGTATTGAATTATGGGTCGATGCTTCGAATGCGCCTTATGTGCTTACCAAACCTTTACATACTTCTCAGCGCATAATTAAGCAAAATGAAGACGGAAGTGTTATTATACATATATATGTAATACCAAATTATGAAATGGAACGTCTACTATTAGGTTTCGGAAGCTGTTTGGAGATTTTAAGGCCAGAAGGTCTGAGAAATCGTATGAAAAAGATACTTCAGGACGCTATTTCTCGCTATAATTCAGAAGAACCAACTGAAATAAATACATAATTTTTTACAGAATACAGAATTAAATGCGTTTTAAAAACTAAAAAAGGATTTTTACAGCATTAAAATTGTTAAAATCCAAGAAAAGAATAGTATATTTCAAAATAAAATAACCGCAAAACCCAGTAAATCAGGGAAAATAATTAACTAACCAAAAATTTATGAAAAAATAATATGCATGCATAGTATTTTTTCTTTATATTTGAAATCGATATAGTTACCTATGAAAGACAAAACGATAGATTATATTTTGAGAGCAACATGGCAGGCTGTTTCAAGAATGTATAATGAAGAGGCGGCAAAATACGATGCTACAATGGCAACCGGATTTGCTCTGTTAAGTATTGACAAAGAAGAAGGAACTCCATCGACCGCTTTAGGGCCAAGAATGGGAATGGAAGCCACAAGCTTAACCAGAACTTTAAAATCTATGGAAGACAAAGGCTTGATTGTTCGCAAAAAAAACCCAAGCGACGGAAGAGGTGTTTTAATATACCTAACCGAATTTGGAAAAGAAAAAAGAGAATTATCTAAAAATACAGTTCTGAAGTTTAATGAAACCGTTAGAAAGCATGTATCAGACGAAAAGCTGAAACATTTTATCGAAGTTTCGGAAATTATCAACGAATTAATTCAGGACAAAAACATATTTAATCAAACAGAAAACACAGCAAACGAATAATCAACGATTCATTTGCTCCTACAAACAAATAACAAAGTATGAAACGCACAATTAAAAAAGTTGCTGTAATTGGATCCGGAATTATGGGTTCGGGTATAGCTTGTCATTTTGCCAATATTGGTGTTGAAGTTTTACTGCTTGACATCGTTCCTCGCGAGTTGACAGAAGCTGAAGCTAAAAAAGGATTAACGCTTGAAAGCAAAGCCGTTCGCAACCGTGTGGTAAATGACCATTTGGCGAACTCATTAAAATCGAAACCCTCTCCTATTTACAGTCAGAAATTTGCAAGCCGAATTACTACTGGAAATACGACAGACGATATGGCAAAAATTGCTAATGTTGACTGGATTATCGAGGTGGTAGTAGAGCGTTTGGACGTTAAGAAATTAGTATTCGAACAAATCGACAAATTCCGCAAACCGGGAACTTTGGTTACTTCTAATACTTCTGGTATTCCAATTCACTTTATGAGCGAAGGAAGAAGCGAAGATTTCCAACAGCACTTCTGCGGAACGCACTTTTTTAACCCTGCACGTTACTTAAAATTATTTGAAATTATTCCTGGTCCAAAAACTTCTACTGAAGTATTGGATTTCTTAAACGAATATGGTTCTAAATTCTTAGGAAAAACTTCGGTTGTTGCCAAAGATACTCCTGCATTTATTGGAAACAGAATTGGTATTTACGGAATTCAGAGTTTATTCCATTTAGTTAAAGAAATGGGATTAACGATTGAAGAAGTGGATAAATTGACCGGACCAGTTATTGGCCGTCCAAAATCGGCTACTTTCCGTACAGTTGACGTTGTTGGTTTAGATACTTTGGTACACGTTGCCAACGGTATTTACGAAAACTGTCCAACTGACGAGCAACACGAATTGTTCAAACTTCCAGATTTCATCAACAAAATGATGGAAAATAATTGGTTAGGAAGCAAAACTGGACAAGGTTTCTACAAAAAAGTAGATAAAGATATTCTTTCTCTTGACTTAGATACATTAGAATACCGCGCTGCAAAAAAAGCAAATTTTGCCACTTTAGAATTAACTAAAACTATTGATAAACCTATTAATCGTTTTAAAGTTTTAGTAAAAGGAACAGACAAAGCGGGAGAATTCTACCGTAAGAGTTTCGCCGGAATGTTTGCTTATGTTTCCAACAGAATTCCTGAAATCTCAGACGAATTATACAAAATAGACGACGCTATGAAAGCTGGTTTTGGATGGGAAAATGGCCCATTCGAAATCTGGGATGCCATTGGTGTTGCAAAAGGAATCGAAATCATGAAAGCAGAAGGTTTAGAGCCTGCTGCATGGGTAAACGAAATGTTAGCTTCTGGAAGCGAGAGTTTCTATACTGTAAAAGAAGGTGCTACTTATTTCTATAACCTTCCAACAAAATCTCAGGTAAAAGTTCCTGGACAAGATTCTTTCATTATCCTAAACAACATTCGCGAAAGCAAAAAAGTTTGGAGCAATAGCGGAGCAATCATCCAAGATTTAGGAGACGGAATCTTAAACTTAGAATTCCAATCTAAAATGAATACGATTGGCGGTGACGTTCTTTCAGCGATTAATAAAGCAATTGAATTAGCTGAAAAAGAACATCAAGGTTTAGTTATTGGAAACCAAGCTGCGAATTTCTCTGTAGGAGCTAATATCGGAATGATTTTCATGATGGCAGTTGAGCAAGAATATGACGAATTGAATATGGCTATCAAATTGTTTCAAGACACTATGATGCGTGTTCGTTACTCTTCAATTCCAGTAATAGTTGCGCCTCACGGAATGACTTTTGGTGGTGGATGCGAAATGAGTTTACATGCTGATAAAGTGGTTGCTGCTGCAGAAACGTATATGGGATTAGTTGAATTTGGTGTTGGAGTTATTCCTGGCGGTGGTGGTTCTAAAGAATTGACTTTAAGAGCTTCAGATTTGTTCCGCAAAAATGATGTGGAATTGAACGTTCTGCAAGAGTATTTCTTAACAATCGCGATGGCAAAAGTTTCAACTTCTGGTTATGAAGCTTTTGATACAGGACTTTTACAACATGGTAAAGATATCATCGTAGTAAACAAAGACCGTCAGATTGCGGAAGCTAAGAAACATGCTTTGTTAATGGCAGAAGCGGGTTACACGCAGCCAATCAGAAGAAATGATATTAAAGTTTTAGGAAAACAAGCTTTAGGGATGTTCTTAGTGGGAACGGATCAAATGGAAGCTGGAAAATACATTTCTGAACACGACAAAAAAATCGCTAATAAACTAGCTTACGTAATGGCTGGTGGTGACTTATCTGAAGCAACTTTAGTATCTGAACAATATTTATTAGATATCGAACGTGAAGCTTTCTTGAGTTTATGTACAGAGCGTAAAACTTTAGAGAGAATTCAATACATGTTGACTAAAGGAAAACCACTTCGTAACTAGACAAATAGATAAAAAGAAGAAAGAAGCAAGAGAAAAGACAAAACTCTGTTTTGAAATCTTGCTTCTTGCATCTTTCTTCTACCAATCTTAAAAAACAAAAAACAAATGAAAACAGCATATATAGTAAAAGCATATAGAACAGCAGTTGGAAAAGCTCCAAAAGGTGTTTTTAGATTTAAAAGACCTGATGAATTAGCTGCGGAAACCATTCAGTTTATGATGAATGAACTGCCTGATTTTGACAAAAAACGTATTGATGACGTTATGGTTGGAAATGCAATGCCAGAAGCAGAACAAGGACTTAACGTTGGTCGTTTGATCTCTTTAATGGGATTAAAAGTAGAAGACGTTCCTGGAGTTACAGTAAACCGTTACTGTGCATCTGGATTGGAAACTATCGGAATGGCAACGGCTAAAATCCAATCAGGAATGGCAGATTGTATCATTGCTGGTGGTGCAGAAAGTATGAGTTATATTCCGATGGGAGGTTACAAACCAACTCCGGATTATAAAGTTGCTGCTGCAGGTCACGAAGATTACTACTGGGGAATGGGTCTCACTGCCGAAGCGGTTGCTAAACAGTACAATGTTTCCAGAGAAGATCAGGATGAGTTTGCTTACAATTCTCACATGAAAGCTTTAAAAGCACAAGCAGAAGGAAAATTTGACAAACAAATCGTTCCAATTACGGTTGAGCAGACTTTCATTAACGAAAATGGTAAAAAAGAAACGAAATCATACGTAGTGAATAAAGACGAAGGACCAAGAGCTGGAACTTCTAAAGAAGCTTTAGCAGGCTTAAGACCCGTTTTTGCTGCGGACGGAAGTGTAACTGCTGGTAACTCTTCTCAAATGAGCGACGGTGCTGCTTTCGTTTTAATCATGAGTGAAGACATGGTAAAAGAATTAAACCTTGAGCCAATTGCACGTTTGGTAAACTTTGCTTCTTCTGGTGTCGAGCCAAGAATTATGGGTATTGGACCTGTGAAAGCAATTCCGAAAGCCTTAAAACAAGCAGGATTAACATTAAACGATATCGAATTAATCGAATTAAACGAGGCTTTTGCTTCTCAAGCTTTAGCTGTAACTCGTGAATTAGGCTTAAACCCAGATATCGTAAACGTAAACGGTGGAGCAATTTCTTTAGGACATCCTCTAGGTTGTACTGGCGCTAAACTTTCTGTTCAGTTATTTGATGAGATGAAACGCAGAGGTAATAAATACGGAATTGTTTCTATGTGCGTAGGTACTGGGCAAGGAAGTGCGGGGATTTACGAAGTTCTTTAAAAAGAGAATAGAATATAGAATAAAGAGAATAGATGTTTTCTTGATAAGAAAGAGATATACTTTTTGGAATGATAAAAAGTTTCGAAAACAAATAAAATAGTAAAATTCTTACTTTTTATTTTCTTACCTTGAACTCAAAAAAACATGAGACATAATTATAAGAACTTAAAGATTTGGAAGATCGGAATAGCAATTGCCAATGAAATTTCAGACATATTAATAGAATTTCCAAAACATGAACGATACGATTTAAGTTCTCAAATAAGCAGATGTTCGGTTTCGATGCCTAGTAATATTGCTGAAGGATCTTCAAGAACTGATAAGTCTTTTAGTCACTTTTTAGACATCTCTCTTGGCTCTTCATTTGAACTAATTACACAATTATTGATTGCTAAACATAGAAAATATATAAACGAGATACAATTTAACCAATTAGAAATTAAAATAGAAGAATTCCAAAGAATGACAATGGGTTTTCAAAACGGACTAAAGTAAAAGTCTATTTTCTATACTCTATATTCTATTTTCTTTCATAAAAAACAAAAACAAAATGGCAGATACAATCGAAAAAAACGTGACTCGTGGCGGTCAGTTTTTGGTTAAAGAAACAAAATGCGAGGATATCTTTACACCAGAAGATTTCTCAGAAGAGCAGTTAATGATGCGTGACTCTGTAAAAGAGTTCGTAGACAAAGAATTATGGGCGCATAAAGATCGTTTTGAAAAGAAAGATTACGCGTATACGGAAGCTTCTATGCGTAAAGCTGGTGAATTGGGACTTTTAGGAGTTGCGGTTCCAGAAGAATACGGCGGATTAGGAATGGGATTCGTTTCTACAATGTTAGTTTGCGATTACATTTCTGGAGCAACAGGTTCTTTCTCTACAGCTTTTGGTGCTCATACCGGAATTGGAACTATGCCAATTACACTTTACGGAACTGAGGAACAAAAGAAAAAATACGTTCCGAAATTAGCTTCTGGAGAATGGTTTGGTGCTTATTGTTTAACAGAGCCAGGCGCAGGATCTGATGCTAACTCAGGAAAAACAAAAGCAGTTTTATCTGAAGATGGAAAATACTACTCTATTACAGGTCAAAAAATGTGGATTTCGAATGCAGGTTTCTGCAGCTTGTTCATCGTTTTTGCTCGTATTGGAGATGATAAAAATATTACAGGTTTCATCGTAGAAAATGATCCCTCAAACGGAATTTCTATGAATGAAGAAGAGCATAAATTAGGAATCCGTGCTTCTTCTACTCGTCAGGTTTTCTTCAACGAAACAAAAGTTCCGGTTGAAAACATGTTATCTGAAAGAGGAAACGGTTTCAAAATCGCAATGAATGCTTTAAATGTTGGACGTATTAAATTGGCAGCTGCTTGTCTTGATGCACAAAGAAGAGTGACTTCTGGAGCTGTAAAATATGCTAATGAAAGAATTCAGTTCAATACTTCTATTTCATCTTTTGGAGCTATCCGTTCTAAATTGGCTGAAATGGCAACAAATGCTTACGCTGGAGAAAGTGCTTCTTACCGTGCTGCAAAAGACATCGAAGACAGAATCGCAGCTCGTGAAGCAGAAGGAACTTCTCACCAAGAAGCAGAATTAAAAGGTGTTGAAGAATACGCTATCGAGTGTTCTATCTTGAAAGTAGCGGTTTCTGAGGATGTTCAAAACTGTTCTGACGAAGGAATTCAGGTTTTCGGTGGAATGGGATTCTCTGAAGATACTCCGATGGAAAGTGCTTGGAGAGATGCTCGTATCGCGCGTATCTACGAAGGTACAAACGAAATCAACAGAATGCTTTCTGTAGGAATGCTGATCAAAAAAGCAATGAAAGGACACGTTGATTTACTTGGACCAGCAATGAAAGTTCAAGAAGAATTAATGGGAATTCCATCTTTTGATACTCCAGATTTCTCAGAATTATTCTCTGAAGAAAAAACAATTATAGCCAACTTAAAGAAAGTTTTCTTAATGGTTGCTGGAAGCGCTGTTCAAAAATACGGTCCAGAATTAGATTCTCACCAACAGTTATTAATGGCAGCGGCTGATATCTTAATCGAAATCTACATGGCTGAAAGTACAATCTTGAGAACTGAGAAATTAGCAAAATCTCAAGGTGAAGATAAAGTACAAGAGCAGATTGCAATGGCAAAATTATACTTGTACAAAGCCGTAGATATTGTAAACTTAAGAGGAAAAGAAGGAATTGCGTCATTCTCTGAAGGAGATGAACAACGTATGATGTTAATGGGACTTAAACGTTTCACAAAATATACTAATCTTCCAAACGTAGTAGCGTTGAGAGATAAAATTGCAGATAAATTAGTAGCAGAAAACACTTACTGCTTCTAATATCACGATAGTTTTTAGCTTTTAATTTGTTTAAACCCGCACTTGTCCGAAACTGTGCGGGTTTATTTTTTCACACAACTTAACGTAAACGGTATAAGTATTATAAGTCTATTTTATCTCGTTTTACTGAGTCTAAAAAATGAACTTATATCATTCATAAGCAACATTCATTTCACAAATCTTTATTAAAATTGATTTTATGTTACTAGATTCATAGCAAACATTCAATTCTAATGTTTTATCTTTAACGCTTTAAAACTCCAAAAAACAATAAACAATGAAACAAATCAATTTATTCGCCTTTATCTTCTTGTGCATTTTTGCCACAAACATCCACGCACAGAAAAACAAAAAAATGGACATTATAGCTTACTATACAGGTGACTCGAAACTTATCGATGAATACGAAGTCAATAAATTGAATCAAATTATCTTTAGTTTTTGTCATTTAAAAGATGGAAAATTAAGCGTTGATTCGGCAAAGGATTCTATTACTATTAAACATTTAGTTTCACTTAAATCTAAAAATCCGCAGTTAAAAATTGTACTTTCCCTTGGCGGATGGGGAGGCTGCGAACCTTGCTCTCAAGCTTTCTCTACAGCCGAAGGAAGACTAAAATTTGCTAAATCAGTAAAAGAAGTAAGCGATTATTTTAAAGTTGACGGTTTAGATTTAGATTGGGAATATCCTGCCATCGAAGGTCTTCCTGGACATTTATACCAACCGGTTGACAAACCTAATTTTACTGAATTAATCAAAATTTTACGTTCTACTTTAGGAAAAAAATACGAACTAAGTTTTGCTGCCGGAGGTTTTCAAAAATATCTAGACGAATCAATTGACTGGCATGCAATAGCTCCTTTGGTAAATCGTATCAATATTATGAGTTACGATTTAGTAAACGGATATTCTACTGTTACTGGACACCACACGCCTTTATACAGCACAAACCCAAAAGAAGAATCTACAGACCGTGCGGTTACTTATTTATTAAATCAAGGAGTTCCTGCTGAAAAATTAATCATAGGAGGTGCATTTTATTCTAGAACTTGGAAAAATGTAGAAAACATCAACAATGGATTATATCAAGCGGGAGAACATATTCAAGGTGTTGATTTTAAAAACTTTGCCTCTACTTATACAGAAGCAAACGGATGGAAATATTTCTGGGATGACAAAGCAAAAGCACCATACTGGTATAATGCACAAACTAAAACATTTGCAACTTCTGACGATCTTAAATCTATTAAAGCTAAAACTGAATATGCAAAAGCTAAAAAACTTGGCGGTATTATGTTTTGGGAATTGACTTTAGACACTTTTAGAGACGGAATGGTAAATGCCATCTATGAAGTAAAAACAGCTAAATAAATACAGCATTAAATAAAAAAAACGGCAGTAACTCTTGGAGCGACTGCCGTTTTTCTTTTTATATAAAAGTTATTGAATTTTAGTTTTATCCAATTCTCCAATAAACGGAATAGATTCTAAAATCTCTGCTCTGATTATAGTCTGCAGATATACTTCAAGCTGAATGAATTTTGCTGCATTAATAGCTCCAATTGCTTTTTTAGCTTTTGAATACGTTTTGCAATATAGTTTTTCGTAACTAATATGATTTTTTAAAGTTCCTTTAGCCAGCTCGTCGGCTTTAGCATTAGTCAAAGTTTCATAATTCGCAGCGTAATCATTTATAAGTTGAAATTTGGTTTGTCCGAGGGCTTTTCTCTTTGTTTCATAATCATCATAAACTTTTGTAAAAGCAGCAGATTGTGCATCAGACAAATTCATATACTGTTTTACCAAATCACTTTTAGATTTTCCGTAAACACTTTGTAAAACATCTACATCTTCTTTAAAGGAAGACTGTGCATAAGATGAAAACATGGCAAAAGCCATCATAAAAATAAGACTTACTTTTTTCATAGTTTCGATTTTTAAATTTTGTTTCTAAATAATTATGCATTCTGATTGTTAACTCATTACACTATTTTAAGCCTTATTCAAAACAAAAAAATCAATTCTACTTTTTATCTGTTTTGGGAGCGCTTATTTCTCCATCATAAAAAATTGGTGATCTGTTGTTGCTGTTTACTGAAAGTGAAGTTCCGCCATCAAAAAAAATCGTGAACATTAAATCATAAACGTCATCTTTTCCTTTTACAGTTGTTTTCAATATAAAACTCTTCTTTTTCTTTTCAATTTTAAGGTTCTCAGGTTTGCCTTCAAATTTAATTCCACCGTCACTTCCATAACCAACATTAAATCCACGTCCGAAAAAAGGAAGATCACAAGTTGTTTTTTCTTCATTAAATTTCAAAAAATACACTCCGTAATCTAAATTAATCAACCTTCCACCCTGTGGTGTCAATTTTTGTGCTTCAAAAACAAAATTCTTAGCATCAATTAGGGCTTCGATTTCTTTTTGTTTTTTCAGCTCCTTTTCAGCTTTAAGTTCTTTTTTTGTTTTTTCCTGTCCGTAAACCGAAAAACTCAAAATACTTATAAGCATTACAATGTATATCTTCGTTTTCATTCGATTATTATTTTCTTGTAAATCTCATTACTGCAATATCTCCCGAAATAAAATTGAGCGTTTTGCCGTCATCTGTAATATCATATGAAGTGACTTTTTGAAGTGTATTCATATAAATCTTCTCTCCCTGCCCGTCTAAACACATCATTTTGGTAGACATCATAGGCTGTGTAAAATCAATTTTGTTTCCATCCAAAACTAATTTCCCTGAATATGTATTACAGCTGTTATTTCCAGAAACTCGATTTTCTTTCAAATCGAAATTAATACTTGGTTTTTTATTTGGGTACAAACCATCAAAAGCAATTTTTGGACCGGTGATATAATTAAGCTCCCAGCTTCCTTCTAATTGCGAAATATTACTTTTTTTGTTTTTAGTACAATTACAGGAAACTGCTATCATACTTATAAAAATGAAGGAAAAAATCTTTTTCATCATAACCTTAAGAATTAAATATGAGTGAATTAGAGATTAATATTTTCAGAAATTATTCGTTAAATCACTTACGAATTTAAACAATATTTTCCGGTTTTGAACTCAATCGATCTTAAATTATAACGTATAGTTTGACTTTTTTTTAACTTTTTGAGTTAATCAATTCCGTTATTTTATGTTAAATTTACTTAATCTTTAATTTAATTGCCCATTCATATGAAAAAATTAATCGTATCATTCGCTATAATTTCAGCCTTAATTATTGGTTGTAAAACAAATACAAAATCAAATGATGCTAAAACACTAACTGTAGCATTAGAACCAAAAAGTAATAGTAAAGTAGCCGGAACAGCGACTTTTACTGAAAAAAACGGACAAGTAACTTTTACTGCTAAAGTAAGCGGTTTAGAGCCGGGAGTTCACGCCATACACATTCACGAAAAAGCAGATTGCAGCTCGGCAGATGGAAGTTCTGCAGGCGGACACTGGAACCCAACTTTCAAAAAACACGGAAAATGGGGAGTTGGAGAATATCATAAAGGTGATATTGGAAACTTTACAGCTGATGCAAAAGGTAACGGAACAATCACTTTTACTACTGACGAATGGTGTATTGGTTGCGACGACGCTACTAAAAACGTAATCGGAAAAGGTTTAATCGTACACCAAGGAACAGATGATTTTACAACTCAACCGACTGGAAATGCTGGAGGACGAGTAGCTTGTGCAGGAATCATTAAATAAGAAAAAATTATAATAACCACTATTTTTCACAAAAATCTAGTGGTTATTTTATTTTAATATATTCTGTAACAAGAAAAAGATATAGCTTTGCAGTTATAAATGTAATGCAATGATTAACCCATCAGCACACGGCTGGATAGATAAATTTTTTAGTGAGCAGAAGTTTTCAGAGGCAATCCCTTTTGAGACTACAGATTCGTTCTACTATAAAGTGAGGGAAACCGGCTTTATATACGGCCATATTATTGCAATTGATTCACAAGTTCCCATCGCTATAAAAGGCTGGTTTAAAACTGAAATCTCTAAAGTAGCTTTATTAAATACACTTTACCATGTATTTTGTTTAGAAAAAAGGAATTCCGAACCTAGAAACTTTATCAATGAAGTTTTAAAATTCTACAAACAGATGAATCCTGAAGGGTTTAATTTGTTTAAAATGTTACTCCCAAAAGATACGCCTTCTTTATCGCTAGAAACCATAATTGACGAAAGAGTTCAAACAAATGACAGTATCATCAGTAAAAACTTTTCGCATTTGGTAACCAATGCGCTTTTATTTATTGATGTTTTGGCCTTTAGAAAATATTTGGAGCACGGAGAAATTCCGGAAAAATATCTAAAACGTATTGAAGAAACCGTGTTGGGAATTGTAGGCTTGGCTTTAAAAACCAAAACTGTAAAATCGCAGCACGACGATTTATTAATTAAACTTTTCGAAGCTTCAATCCGATATTCGAAATTTTCGAAAGTTACGGTTGAAACCTTAGAAACATTGCACCTCGATTACTTCAAAAACAAATTAGAGCAATATTATTTAATTGATATGGCTGGAATGGCGCTTTGGAGCGATGGTGTTGTAGAAAACGAAGAATCGTACTTTTTATATTCACTGGGTTCAACAATGGGAGTTTCTGATGATTTTGTAACTCAAAGCATCAGTACAACCAACACATTTATTACCACTCATAAGCAGAAAATTCCGTATTTCAATTATTCAAATCCTGTAAAACATTTTTATGACCAGATGACGCACAGCGTTATGAAATTAATCGTAAGAAATAAAAACAGATTGATTAAAGAAATTGTTCAAAGTAAGGAATTAATGGTTTTACTGGCTTATTCAACAACTCGAGATCTTGATCCGAAAGAAAAAAAGAAAGTCAAAAAACAACTTTTGGATATTTGTAAAACCATACCATCATTAACAATTTTCCTGCTTCCGGGCGGAAGTTTATTACTGCCGATATTAATTAAGTTTATTCCAACTATGTTACCATCTGCCTTTAATGAAAATTTAGATGAAAACGAATAAAAAAAATCGCCCTCTTGAGGCGATTTTTTTCTTTTTATATTAAAGATCAAGCTGATAAACTTCATCCAGTTCTTCGTTTGAACTAATCGTTACATTTAAATCGGTTACGAAACCAGAATTTAATCCGTACACCCATCCGTGAAGCATTAAATCTTGGCCATTTTTCCAAGCGCCCTGCACAATTGAAGTTTTTGCCAGATTGTAAACCTGTTCTTTTGCGTTGATTTCTACGAATGTGTTGAAACGCTCTGTTTCGTCTTCAATAGAGTTCAAATACTTGTCGTGTAAACGGTATTCATCTTTAATGTGACGAAGCCAGTTATCAATAATTCCAACTGATTGTTTACCCATTGCCGCTTTAACACCGCCGCATCCGTAATGTCCGCATACAATCACGTGTTTTACTTTTAAAACATTTACTGCATAATCCAGTACACTTAACATGTTCATATCTGAGTGCACTACCATGTTGGCAATATTTCTGTGCACGAAAACTTCACCTGGTTTAGCACCGATAATTTCGTTTGCAGGAACACGGCTGTCAGAACAACCAATCCATAATAAAGGCGGAGATTGTCCTTTTGCCAAATCAGCAAAATAATTAGGATCTTTCGCTAACGAATCCTCGACCCATTTCTTGTTGTTCTCAAGTATTTGTTTATAAAACTCTCTCATTTTTTTTTAGTTTTTTGTATTATCAATGCTTAAGCATATCAAAAAGACTTTTAATTTTTGTAAAGTTATTTAAATTTTGATAGTTCTCAAACCTGATAAATATCTTTTGATATAATTTGTTTTAAAAATCTTCTTTGACTTCTTCTTTTCTTACGACTTCTCTTTTTACAATATCGTAATAATGCTCTATAGTAACATGATTACCGTTTTCAGGAGTATTTTCTAATTCATAAGCTTCTTTAAAACCAGTTAGTTTTACGGTGATGTTTTCATCAACAGCACGGGTTTCTTTAAATTCACGAATTAAATCCAGAACATCATGCGCGATATATTCTGTATCATGAGCATTGATAATTACTTTTGAATTTTCAGGAATATCATTTAAGGTCTGCTTAATAGCAGCTTTATTAAGGAAAGAAACTTCCTGAGCTAAATCGATATGAATGATATCGCCATCTTCGTATTCTTCTTTTTTAAAGTTGTAAGCTCTTTTCAGGTTTCCTCTTAAAACGAAAATGATACTAATGATAATTCCTAACGCAACACCTTTTAGCAAATCTGTCGCAACGACAAAGACCAAAGTTGCAATGAAAGGGATAAACTGGTATTTTCCTTTTTCCCAGAAATGCATAAAGGTTGCTGGTTTAGCTAATTTATATCCTACCAAAATCAAAACGGTAGCCAGTGTTGCCAACGGAATTTTGTTTAAAATGGCAGGAATAGATAAGACGCTTATTAATAAAAGCACACCGTGAATAATGGTAGACATTTTTGATTTTGCCCCTGCATTATTATTCGCAGAAGATCGAACCACAACCGAAGTCATAGGAAGTCCTCCTAAAAGTGCACTTACCATGTTACCAATACCTTGAGCTCTTAACTCGACATTGGTGTTTGTATAACGTTTTTGAACATCCATTCTATCAGATGCTTCAATACATAAAAGTGTTTCAATAGAAGCTACAATGGCAATTGTAACAGCTACAACCCAAACTTGCGGATTTGTAATAGCAGTGAAGTTTGGTGCAACAAGAATTGATTTAAATTCATCAAAAGATTTTGGAACAGGCAAGGAAACCAAATGGTCTTTTGCAATTGCCAATGAGCTACCTGTAGATATAAAAATTTCATTTAAAATTACTCCTAGAATAACGGCTACAAGAGCTCCCGGAACCAATTTTAATCGCTTTAAAAAAGGTATTTTATCCCAAGAAATAAGTACAGCAAGTGATAGTAACGACACTACAACTGCGCCTAAATGAATATGATTTAAGACATCAAAAAGAAATGAAAATGAGTTGCTTCCATCATTTTGAATGAAAGCTTGATCTCCTTCAAAATCTGCATCGTAACCAAATGCGTGCGGAATTTGTTTTAGAATAATAATAATTCCAATACCCGCCAGCATTCCTTCTATTACGTTGGTTGGAAAATAATTGGATATACTTCCGGCTTTTAAAAATCCTAATGCTAATTGAATAATTCCTGCAATGAATACTGACAGCAAAAACACATCAAAAGCGCCAAAATCAGTAATAGCAGTCAAAACAATAGCTGTTAAACCGGCAGCTGGACCAGAAACACTAATATGTGACTGGCTTAAATATCCTACCACTATACCTCCAACAACACCCGCAATAATTCCAGAAAATAACGGCGCTCCAGAAGCCATTGCAATACCTAAACACAATGGAAGAGCCACCAAAAAAACCACTAACCCTGAAGCAAAGTCAGACTTAAGGTTGGCAAAAAGATTGATTTTTTTTGTCATAATACAATACTAAAAAATTGATACATAAAGATCTAACTGCATTTATTTAAATACAGCTGCTTTTAAACAATCGGAAGTATTATACTAAATTGGGAGGTGGAGCAAATATGCTCGGAGAAATGTTATCTAATTTTACGATATTTTCAGAAATGATCGTTTTCTTCTCGATATAAACCGGAATTAAAATTTCATGTTCTAAAATTGTAGGATGAACTATAGATTTCAGTTCTTTATGAACTTCTTCTTCGGCAATACTAAAAGACACGCAGGAATTATTGCCTTTCTTGATCGCCTGAACAATAGTTGGGGTCGACAAAAAGGCTATAAATATGAATAATAATATGCGTGCTACTAATTTCATTGAAACAAAAATAACGTTAAACAAATAAAATCAAAGCCAGGAAGTAAAATTTTTATACAATTTTAACAAAAATTAAAAAGCAGAATAGTCAAAACTGACTATTCTGCTTTAATACAGTAGCAAACAAATCATTACAAGCTTTCATCTAGCCATGCATTCATCATCCAGATCGTTTTTTCCTGCTCTGAAATGAAGTCACTCATCATAGAATTTGTTCCTTCGTCATTGATTTCTCCAGATTTGTCTAATATTTCTCTTTCGATTTTTAACAAATCAGATAATGAATTTACAATCAACTGAACTGCTTTTTCGTCATTTGAAATATTTTTCCCAACCGTTAATTTGTTGTTTTTAATATAGTCGTCAAAAGTATGCAAAGGGGTTCCTCCTATGGTTAAAACCCTTTCGGCTATCATATCTATTTTTAATTGAGCATCAGTATATAATTCTTCAAATTTTACATGCAAATCAAAGAAACGTTTTCCGCGAATATTCCAGTGAATTCCGCGCAGATTTTGATAGTAAACCTGAAAATTTGATAATAATGTATTTAATTCTTTTACTAATAATTCTGATTCTTTTACAGGCAACCCTAAAATATTTGTTTTCATAATCTTATTTTTTACACTAATTTACTACAAATTTAAAGTAAGTTTGAAAAATTTTATATAATTAAAAATTATATTTTCTTATTTTTGCATCAAAATTTACTATCAAAATGACGATAACTCAATTACAATATGTATTAGCTGTTGCCGAGCACAAAAATTTTACTCTTGCAGCCGAAAAATGTTTTGTAACCCAGCCTACTTTAAGTATGCAGATTCAAAAGATTGAAGAAGAATTAAACATTTTAATTTTTGATCGAAGCAAAAAACCAATCCAGCTGACTGATATAGGTCAGAAGATTGTTAACCAAGCAAAGAATATTGTAAACGAAGCAGAACGTATTAAAGATATTGTTGAACAGCAAAAAGGTTTTATTGGAGGTGAATTCCGTCTGGGAATTATTCCAACTATCATGCCTACACTTCTTCCAATGTTTTTAAACAACTTCATTAAAAAATATCCAAAAGTTAAACTTTTAATCGAAGAGCTTAATACAGAAGAAATTATAGTAAAACTAAAAAACGGTCATTTAGATGCTGCTATTGCGGCAACTCCGCTTGAAGACGAAAAAATAAAAGAAATTGTACTATATTTTGAACCTTTTGTAGCATATATTCCAGAGCATCATGCGAGTTTTCAAAAACAAGAAATTGAAGTTGCTGATTTAAATTTAAATGAAATCCTGCTTTTACAAGACGGACATTGTTTTAGAGATGGAATTTTAAATCTTTGCAAAAGTGTTTCAGATGCAGACCAAAATAATTTCCAGATCCAAAGCGGAAGCTTTGAAACCCTTATTAAGTTAGCCGACGAAGGTCTGGGCACAACGTTACTTCCGTACTTGCACACCTTAGACTTAAAAGAATCCGATAAACTGAAACTACGTAATTTTAAGGAACCAAAACCTGCTCGCGAGGTAAGTTTAATTTACCCAAAGAGCGAATTAAAAATGCAAATCATTGACGCCATCAGATCTACAATTGCTGGAGTTGTAAAAGGAGCAATTGTTTTTCAAAATGTTCAAATCATTAGTCCGCTGCAAAAAAAGTAATCATAAAAAAAGGAGCCAATTCGGCTCCTTTTTTTTATACTTTAATTAGTAGTAGACTTTGTTTTAATTCTGGTTTTTCGATTACAAAACTTAATAACCACTCTTGCAATTGTTCCATTTCGTATGGTAACAGTGTTTTGATAGCTTTTTCTAGCTCTTTGCAGAAAAGCACCGGATCGAAACTTACTCTCTCAAGTATTGATTTCGTGTAATCAAACATCATTTTTGACATAATAAAATAAGATTTTTGGGGGTTATCTATATTTTTAAACTCGCACCAAATGTAAACATTAATCACATATAAAGTTTCTTTTTAACTTATTTTTTTAAAAACTTTATCAACGAATACGTTTTCTTAGTACATATAAATCAATATAGAACCATTCTAAACAACTAAATTATACCTTTTTAAAGGCTCTAAACATTTCTCGTTTTCCTGGAGGACCTGCTAATTTTTCGACTGTAAACCCAACAGAAATCATACTTCTTTTCACAACTCCGCGGGCTGCATAAGTAACAAGTACTCCATTAGGTTTTAAACTATTGTACATTTTCTGAAAAATTTCAGTACTCCAAAGCTCCGGCTGTACCCGGTATCCGAAAGCATCAAAGTAAATCAAATCGAAAATTTCAAAATCGTTTATTTCATCAAAAAATTGTTTCCTTTTAGTTAACGAGAAACGGCTGCTAATTTCTATTTTTTTACCCCATTCTGATTTATGCATTTCTTGAAAAATGTTACGAAATTCCAACGCCTCTAGTTCTTCAACGTAATTCATAGCTAAAACTTCATCAGCATTTACTGGATATCCCTCTATTCCAACATAATCAATTTCCTGATTTTTATTTTCAGATTCTAAAAAAGTAATAAAAGCATTTAGTCCTGTTCCAAAGCCAATTTCCATTATACGTACAGGATTATTTTCAAATAATGAAAGTCCATTCTTTATAAATACGTGTTTGGCTTCTTGTATAGCACCATGCTTCGAGTGGTAACTTTCATTCCATTCTTCTAAATGAATTGTGGTTGAACCATCTAGCGTTTTAATTATTTCTCTTTTCACGATTTTTCGAATTTAATAATGGCGTTTTACTGATTTTCAGTCCGTTTTCTTCCTCAAAATTAATCAAAACTAATGCGTAAAGCCTTAAAAAATGACACTTTTTTGATAAATTCTTTATAAAACTTCCTCAAAAATTTAGGTTTATTATAAGATAAATAAATCTCAATCAAAAGGAGGAATTAATGTTTTTCCGCTAAGAAAATTATATATTTTTCCGTAATTTTGCATTCAGTAAAACCTATTCTTCACCAGATCATTACGTTATATATTTCATCTGTAAGAATACAAATTAGATAAAAACTTTACATAATTATGAGTACAACTCAAACAAGCAAAATCGAAATCAGAAAAGCTGAATCGTCTAAGATAAGTTCTGTAGACTTTGAAAACTTAAGCTTTGGTGCTGTATTTACAGACCACTTATTTGAATGTGATTACAAAAATGGACAATGGCAGACTCCGGTCATTAAGCCTTATGCTCCCATTTTAATGGATCCTTCTTCAAAAGTCTTTCATTACGGTCAAGCTATTTTTGAAGGAATGAAAGCTTATAAAGATGAAAATAATGATGTTTGGTTATTTAGACCTGATGAAAATTACAAACGTTTCAACAACTCTGCGGTTCGTATGGCAATGCCAGAAGTACCTGAAGACATTTTCATGGAAGGTTTAAATGAATTATTAAAAATCGACCAGGAATGGGTTCAAAGAGGAAATGGTGCCAGTATGTACATTCGTCCTTTTATGATTGCTACAGGACCTGGAGTGATCGCAAATCCATCTGACGAATATAAATTTATGATTTTACTTTCTCCTGCAAAAGCCTATTATGGTGGTGAAGTAAAAGTAATCATTGCAGAACACTATAGCCGTGCTGCAAATGGTGGAATTGGAGCTGCAAAAGCAGCAGGAAATTACGCTGCTCAGTTTTATCCAACTAATTTGGCAAACAAAGATGGTTTCCAACAAGTTATCTGGACTGATGATGCAACACACACAAAATTAGAAGAAGCAGGAACGATGAATGTTTTCTTCAGAATTAATGATACTTTATTAACTGCTCCAACAAGCGAAAGAATTTTAGATGGTGTTACTAGAAAAAGTTTGATTGCAATGGCAGAAAAAGAAGGATTAAATGTAGAAGTTCGCCCAGTAATTGTTTCTGAATTGGTTGAAGCTGCTAAAAACGGATCTTTGAAAGAAATCTTCGGAGCGGGAACTGCAGCGGTTATTAGTGTTATCAAAGGATTCTCATATAAAGATGAGTATTTTGAAATGGCACCAATTGAAAACTCTTATGCTTCATTCTTAAAAGAAAAACTAACAAGTCTTCAAAATAAACTTTCTGAAGATACTTACGGATGGACAGTTAAGGTTCAATAAACCCAAAATCAGAATAAAATAAAACCTCGATAGATTCAAAATTTATCGAGGTTTTTAGTTTTTAATTTTGAAAGCTTTATTTTAAACAAAATATTGGTTATTAAACAATAAAATCATCTGTAAATTCAATAATACCATCATCCACTTCTATGATATTTTGTTTTAATCTATATAATATTTCATTTGAAAAGTCTTCAAAAGAACCAGAAATTATTTCATCAAATTCAGTTTCTTCATAATCCATTCCTGAGTGATAACAAAAAATTTGCCCAATCTTACCATTTTTCCCAGGATCTAAATCAATTACTATTTTTTGTGAACCTTCATAATCTGTAAAAGGTATCCATTTTCTATTCCAAATTACTGGTTTAATTCTATTTTCTTTAACCCAGTCAATAGATTCTCCATCATCAAACAATTCACTCATCATTCTCCATGTCTTTATAATTTCCTCGATTGATAAAAAATTATTATATCCTATCAATGGTTGAATCCCATTAAGCTCACAAGATTGACCATTAAAAGTTAAAAGATAATTTTTAAAACTATCTGGCAAATTTACATCTAATGTTTTTTCTAAATATTCAATTTCCTCTATTGTTGCAGGCGCATTAACTTTCCTATTACCTTTAACAATTCTGCTTAATTCTTGCAAAATTAATTTCCATGTATCTTTCATAACCATTTTTGTAATTTATAAAAACCAATTTTAAAAAATAAAAGTATTATCTTACAAATATATGAATTAGGTAATATAAAATATTAGCTTGTTAAAAAGAAAATTAATCATTAATTAAAACAAAACCCGATAAATTAAAATCTATCGGGTTTTTAATTTTATAAAAGTTTAGAAAAATCTGGTTTAAAATAATTTGGGCCTTTCATTACTTTTCCGTCTTCGCGATAAATCGGCTGGCCGTCTTCGCCAAGTTTGCTCATATTACTGCGTTGGATTTCATCAAAAACAGCTTCAATTTTATCCTGTAAACCGTGTTCTATTATAGTACCGCATAAAATATACATCATGTCGCCAAGAGCATCAGCGATTTCGACAAGATCATTATTTTGCACTGCTTCAAGATATTCTTCGTTTTCTTCTTTCATTAAATTATAACGAAGCAGATTTTTTGTTGCCCCCAAATCAGCTATGGGAGTATGGCTGTGTCCTATTTTAAAAGCAGTATGAAATTCCGTAACCGCATCAAGTTGTTTTTTCATTTTTTATTTTATTAAATGGAATGGCAAATTAGCAACAATTCGTGTACAATTCTCTAAATTTGCCAAAAATAATTTTTAGCTATGTTTAGTCAGGGACAATTAATATTCGGAGTCTGTTTTTTTATTGCATTTGTAATCGTTATGATTTTCGCTTACCGCAGAGATCTTAAGCTTCATAAAGTATTTTACAAAGGAAATTACAAAGTATTAATTGGTTTTCTTCTTTTTATTGTTATTCTATTTGTTATCAAAATCTTTCTAAAAAGATAACACAATCTATTTTTTTATTTTTAGTTATATTAGTTTAGACTCGCAATAAAATTTATAACTTTACGCAAAACCTGCACCCAATGAAGATTCTAAAATATTTATTTCTTTTACTATTATTAAGTTTAGTTGCTCTTACTGTTTTTGTTGCTACTCAAAAAGGAGTTTTCTCTGTAGAAAGAAGCAAAGTAATTAATTCATCAAAAGCAACGGTTTACAATTATGTAAATGATTTTAGAAACTACGAAGATTTTGAATCTTGGGCAGTTGAAGATTCAACACTGCAGTTTACTTTTCCAAATAAAACAGTTGGAAATGGCGGTTCTTTTTCATGGGCAGGCGATGAAGGGACCGGAAATGCCATAACAATAAAAGCGAAAGACGGTGAAAGTATCGAACAAAAAATGAAATACGACGGTACAGAAGCCGATGTAATTTGGACGTTTAAAGATACTTTAGCAGGAAAAACAAAAGTTACTTGGAAAGCAAAAGGAACGATGAGTTTCTTATTTAAAATATACGCCGCACTTAACGGAGGATCTGACAAGGTTATTGGAACTATTTACGAAAAAAGCCTTGTAAACATTGACAAAAACTTAGATTACGAAACCAAAACTTACGCTGTAAAAGTAGACGGACCAGTAAAGAAAACTGAAACGCCATACATCAAACAGACTTTTACAAGTGAGATTTCAAAAATCAATAAAAACGCTAGAATTGTTATTCCGAAACTTATCCATTTTAGCGAAACCAATGGATTAAGTGCCAGCGGAAAACCATTTATTATTTACCATACTTATGATACTGCGAGAGGATTAGCAAAAATCTCTATTTGCTTACCTATTAACAAAGAGATTTCCACTAGTTCTGGAAGTGATATTTTGACAGGAAAACTAAATGCTTTTGATGCTGTAAAAACAACATTAACAGGAGATTATTCTCATACTAATGAAGCAATTGCCAAAACGACTGCTTATATTAACAAAGAAAAAATAACCCCAGAATTAAGCTGGTCGCATCTTGAAGTTTTAACCGTAAGTAAATTAGATACAAAAAGTCCATCTAAATTAATAACAGAAATTTATTTGCCAGTTAAACCGAAAATTGTTCCAGCCGCACCTACAACTGTAACACCAACTGAAGAACCTGTTTACAATTCTGAAACCGGAGAAACAACTCCAAGCTCTAAACCTGCTGTTGCTAAACCTGCCGTACAAAAGCCGGCTCAGAAACCAGTAAAAAAACCTGCAACAACTCCAGCTACAACTCCGCCAGCAGAGGAAGACTCAGAATTTTAATTTTTTTTTGAAGATTGATTAAACCTTTTATATAAATTTCAATCTAACTGCTTATAAAGTTTGATAAATCAAGAAGTTTGGTCGACGAGAAGGAATTTATAGAACAATTATTGAATCCTAAAACGCAAAATACTGCGTTTCAAAAACTCATATCCGATTATCAAAGACCGCTGTATTCTCATATTCGAAACATTGTTTTGAATCATGACGATGCAGACGATGTTCTGCAGAACACTTTTGTGAAAGTATTTCAGTATTTGAAAAACTTTAAAGGAGAAAGTAAACTTTTTTCCTGGATGTATAGAATCGCAACTAATGAAGCACTGACTTTTTTGAATCAAAAGGCAAAGTTGAAAGGAATCTCTTCTGAAGATTTACAAAACAAAACGATTGAAAACCTACGATCGGATGTGCATTATGACGGCGATGAAATCCAGCTCAAACTTCAAAAAGCAATTGTCACTTTGCCGGAAAAGCAGCAATTGGTTTTTAAAATGAAATATTTCGAAGAATTAAAATACGAAGAAATCGCAGAAATTTTAGGAACATCGGTAGGTGCTTTAAAAGCATCGTATCATCATGCGGTAAAAAAAATTGAATTATATGTTACATCAAATTAAACCTTTTGTAACTAATCTAATCTTACAGACATTATGAAAGAATTTAAATTAGAAAACGAACCGAAAATAAAGTCAGGATTTAAAACTCCAGACCATTATTTTGACACACTTTCGGCAAAAGTTTTAGAACAGATAAACGAAAAAGAAGTAAAAGTAATTCCGCTTTACAAACGCAAGAAAGTGATTTCGATAGCGGCAGCGGCAGCTATTTTTATTGCTTTTATGATTCCAACTGCAAATCATTATTATAAGGCTTCGAAAGAATTGGACGAATCAACTCTGGAAACGTATCTTGCTTATCAATCTAATTTAAACCAATACGATTTAATTAGAGAACTAGATACAAAGGACATTGATAAACTTAACAAAAATGTTGCCCTTGAAGATGAAACTCTGGAAGACATTTTAGCATCAAACCCAAACATTGAAAATTTAATTTCTGAATAAAAACAAAAATATTACGATATGAAAATCAAAAATATAGTAACAGTAATTCTGTTTTTAGCCACTTTTTCATTTTATGCGCAAGATAAATTAGATGAAAAACGTGAAAAAATTAAAGCGCTTAAAGTTTCTTTTTTAACAACAGAACTGGAACTTACTCCAACAGAAGCCGAGAAATTCTGGCCAATTTACAATGCCTACGATGACAAGCAATTTGAACTTCGTCATGAAAAAATGAAAACATACCTCCGCAAACTGGACGATGATAATTTGAATTCTATTTCAGAAAAAGAAGCCGTTGTCTTATTATCACAAATTGAAAGCACAGATAAGGAGCTTTATGTTTTACGTGATAAATTTATGACAAGCCTTAAAAAAGTGCTGCCTGCGAAGAAAATACTAAAACTTAAAAGATCAGAAGATGATTTCAGCCGCAAATTATTGAAACAATATCGAGATAAGGCTGGAAAAAATTAAGTTTTTAAAAATACAACAGTGATAAGTCCCCTATATAATAATACTTACTTTATTATTTAGGGGATTTATTTTTTATTTAAAGTTAAGTCGGACTACTTTGTTATATCCTGCAGCAATTGCAGTATTCCTGTTTACAAAACGGATAGTAAACAATTTAGAATCAGTAGATAACTGCATCCAGTTTTCGCCGCCATTTTGAGAATATTGTATTCCTTCAGAACCTACACAAATAATTTCTTTTCCATTTCCTCCTGGTACGTACTGTATACATGATGCATAACCAAAGCCCATGTTCTGCCCTATTAGTTCCCAAGTTTTTCCCCCATCTTGAGTAAAAGCTTTATTGTCTGTTTTTTTATTTGGAAGATCATAATCACCACCAGCGATAAATCCGTGTTTTGCATCGTAGAAATCAGCTGTAAAAATACCCGTCATTGTTTTTCCTTGCACAATTGGAGTTTCTACTACTTTCCATGTTTTAGCTTTATCTGGAGAATAAAAAACACGTGCTTTTTTCCCTCCCGAAACTAACCATGTATCATTTCCTTTTATTACGATATTTGTATTACTTGCCGCAAAAGCACTTTCACCAGAAGCATTGGTTGGCAATTTATCCGAAAGTAATTTAGTCCAGGTTTCCCCTCCATCTCTTGTCACAATTACTGAAAAAGTATCTTCTGTTGGATCACCAATAGCAATTCCTTCTTTATCATTCCAAAACTGCATACTGTCGTAAAACACTTTTGGATTTACTTCTTTATAAACCAATTTGGCTTTGTGATCTTTTTTTGAAATAGAATACAATAAAGCCGGATTTGACACGCTTAATAGAAAGATATCTTTAGAAGTCTGGGCGATGCTTCTAAATTCTAAATTAAGTGTATCACGATAAATACGTTCTTCAAATTTTTCTTTCTTATCAAGATCAAAATAACCAAAACGAGAATTATCGGCTCCATACCAAACTTTGTTTTTATCAATTACTATGGCACGAATACTGATTTTATCTTGAAACAAGGTATCTATTTTTATCGAAGTAAAACCGCTGTTCATCGGTTTATTACTTCCATTAAGCGTTTTAAAAGAAACAAATAAGACAAAAACACTGCAAAATAGTATAATTTTTCTCATATAAAATTAGATTTTGGTTAATGCTAAAATACAATTATTTATAACATCTCAAATATGTTTTCTTTTTTTTAAGAAATAATAATTTTTAAAGCCATTTATTGTATAATCAAAATTAAAAATCATTAAACAAAAACTAACAATCTCACTATAAGTACTTTAAACCATATCGAATAGCTTTTTAAAATTGTGGCACAGTAATTGGATATCTCGTAATACAATAATTTAATATGATTTTATCATGAAAACGAAACTACTTTTAATAGCGCTTGTAGCATTAGTTTTTGGTTCTTGTTCTGCACAAAGTCAAACTACTGTTTACGCAAAAAACTCAGACATAAGTGATAACTTAGATCTTAGAGCAGTTGCTTCTATGTTTGGGGAATCTGCCAATCTTCAGGATTTTGAAAGAAGATTGAACGATCCAAAATATCAAATATCCAATCTGGACTTAAATGGAGACGACGAAGTAGATTACTTAAGAGTAATCGAATCCGTAGAAGACAGAACACACGTTGTAATTATCCAAGCCGTTTTAGATCGTGATGTTTATCAGGATGTTGCTACTATTGATGTAGAAAGAGACAACTACAACAAAGTAAACGTTCAAATTGTAGGTAACTCTTATTTATATGGAGCAAATTACATCTATGAGCCTGTTTACAGCGTAGTTCCGGTTATTTATACTTCATTCTGGGTTACTAATTACAGACCTTACTATTCAACATGGAATTGGGGTTATTATCCAACGTATTATACAGCTTGGAGACCTTATCCAGTTTACAGATATAGAAACAATATAAATGTATGTATTAATGTACACAATACTTATAATTACGTAAATACCAGAAGAAGTTACAGAGCACCTGCTATCTACGAAACAAGACGTACTTACGGTTACGAGAGAATGAGACCTAATTACAGTTTTGCAGATAGACACTCAAATGTAAGCAACAGATATGATCTTGACCAAAGAAGAATTGCGAGCAGAGAATCTAACAGAACATACAATACAAACAGATCTAATTCTGATAGAAGTGCATCGCCTTCTGATAACAGAAACTATTCAAACAGAAATTCTTCTGATAGAACTTATAACACCAATCGTGTAAGTACTGCTAATAGAGATAATTCTGGTGTAAACGCTCCGGTAAGAAATGAAAACAGAGCAGAAACAAGAAATGATTCAAGAAATGACTATGGAAGAAACAATTCAAATGTTTACTCTACAAGATCAAATTCTGAAAACAGAACTTATACAGGCAGAACATCATCTGCTCAAAACAATGAAGCACCAAGAGGCTATTCAGAAAACAGAATGAATACTTCAAGACCTGCTCCAACACAAAGAACAGAAGCACCAAGAAGTTATTCAGAAAACAGAGGAAATTCTGAAAACAGATCAAATGCTTCAAGATCTCAAAATGTTCAGCGCTCTGAAGCTCCTAGAGCAAGTCAGGAATCAAGAGGCGGCGGACAGCAGAGAGAAAACGGATCTAATTCAAGAGGAGGCGGAAGAAGAGGATAATTAGAATATTTCAATTTACACTTAAAATTAAAAGCACAATTTGGGGATTGTGCTTTTTTTTATCTTTTTAATTATTATTGTCGCTAATTTGTTTTAAAACAGTAAATTTGCATCCGTCTTTTATTAAAAATATACATGAGCGCATCGCATAAAAACTTACATAGTAAGTTGTCTATTGGGGGTTTATTGATAACATTAGGGATAATTTATGGAGATATTGGTACTTCTCCGCTATATGTAATGAAAGCCATACTTGGCAGCCATACCATCGATGCCGATATTGTATTAGGAGGTATTTCTTGTGTTTTCTGGACCTTGACATTACAAACTACAATAAAATATGTTCTTATAACTTTAAGCGCTGACAACCATGGTGAAGGAGGTATTTTTGCCCTATATGCCCTGGTCAAGAAAACTAAAATTCAGTGGCTTATTGTTCCCGCCATTATTGGAGGAAGTGCATTACTCGCAGACGGTATCATTACGCCGCCCATCTCAATTTCATCTGCTGTAGAAGGAATTAGGGCATTTTATCCAACAATGGAAACTGAAACCATTATTGGTATTGTAATTACCATTCTTTTCATCCTTTTTACCATACAACAATTCGGAACTAAGCTGGTGGGAAAATTCTTTGCCCCAATGATGCTTATCTGGTTTGCTATGCTGGGAACATTAGGATTAATTCAGATTTTACACTATCCAGAAGTAATTAAAGCAATAAATCCGTATTACGCATATCACTTATTGTCCATTCATCCTGATGGATTCTTCGTTCTTGGTTTTGTCTTTTTATGTACTACCGGAGCAGAAGCATTGTATTCAGATATGGGACACTGTGGTAGAAAAAACATCCGAATGAGCTGGATTTTTGTAAAAGGGACTTTAGTATTAAACTATTTTGGACAAGCTGCTTATTTAACACACCATCAAGGAAGCACTTTACAGCAATTAGGAGGTGAAAACGGAAATCCTTTTTACCTGATTATGCCACATTGGTTTTTACCATTTGGGATTGTAGTAGCAACTTTAGCGGCCGTAATTGCTTCTCAAGCACTTATCAGCGGATCGTTTACATTAATCAACGAAGCAATGCGCTTGAATTTCTGGCCAAAAGTAAAAATCAAATATCCTACCGAAGTAAAAGGACAATTATACATTCCTTCTATTAACTGGTTATTGTTTTTTGGTTGTGTGGGAATCGTACTTCACTTCAAAAAATCAGGAAATATGGAGCATGCTTATGGTCTTGCCATTATACTGTGTATGATTATGACAACGATTCTTTTGAATTATTATCTAATCATGAAGCGTGTAAAATTGTATTTCATGGTACCGCTTATTACTATTTATCTTTTAATTGAATTTAGTTTCTTGATTGCTAATATTACCAAATTTGCAGAAGGAGGTTATGTAACCCTTATTATTGCAATTCTATTGATTTCGATAATGACCATTTGGTATTTGGCTAAGAAAATCAACAAAAACTACACGAAAGTGGTCAAAATTGATGATTACAAAAAAGTACTTATGGAGTTAAGCCAAGATTTATCAATCCCGAAATATGCAACACATTTGGTATATATGACCAATGCTAATCGTGTGGATGAATTGGAGGAAAAAGTAATTTATTCGATTTTACAAAAACGTCCAAAAAGAGCTGACATTTATTGGTTTGTACACGTAAACATTCTAACTGAACCTTATAAAACACAATATAAAGTTACAGAAATTGCTAAAGACGATATTTACAGAATCGACTTTAACTTAGGTTTTAGAGAGCCAACCAAAATTAATTTAATGTTTAGAGAAGTAATTCGTGACATGGTGAAACGCGGCGAAGTGGATATTACCAGCCGTTACGAATCATTAAACAAAAACAATATTATTGGTGACTTTAAATTTGTATTGTCTGAGAAATTCTTATCAAATGACAATGATTTAAGATGGCATGAAAATATTATTATGAACTCGTATTTCTTCATTAAAAAACTAAGTTTATCTGAAGAAAGAGCCTTTGGTTTAGACAGTAGTTCTGTAAAAATAGAAAAATTCCCAATGGTGCTTCACGCTCCAGAAAATATCGGATTAACGAGAATAACAAAATAAAAACTGCTTGCAGAAAACTATTTCAGAAAAACACTCTTTTAAACTTTTATCAGAGTGTTTTTCTTTTAAAAAAGAAAGCTGAATCAACAACTCAAATTAAAAATTTAACTTTCAATCAATTAATAGTACCTTTGCAGCTCAAATATTAGAAATGAGATTACACAGAAATTTAGTTTATACTACCATTGATTCTTTGAATGCTATTTTCAATGAAGGAGAATACGCCGACAAAGTGGTAGCCAGAGCCTTAAAGAAAGACAAACGTTGGGGAAGTTCCGACAGGAAGTTTGTTGCCGAAACGATATATGAAATTGTACGCTGGAAACGTCTGTACGCAGAAATTGCCGAAGTTAAAGAACCTTACGACAGAGATAACCTATGGAGAATGTTTGCCGTTTGGGCTGTTTTAAGAGGATATCCAATTCCAGATTGGAGACAATTAGAAGGAACTCCTGAAAGAAAAATAAAAGGTCGTTTTGATGAACTTTCAAAAACAAGAGCGATCAAAGAATCTATTCCAGACTGGATGGACGAATTGGGCGTAAAAGAACTTGGAGAAAAAGTTTGGGCTAAAGAAATTGCAGCACAAAACCAGCCTGCAAAAGTAATTTTAAGAACTAATACGCTTAAAGGAACTAAAGAAAGTCTACGAAATACGTTGATGGATTTAAATATTGAAACTGAATATTTAAAAGATCAACCTGATGCTTTGGTATTAAAAGAAAGAGCAAATGTTTTCCTTACAGATGCTTTTAAACAAGGTTTATTTGAAGTGCAAGATGCCAATTCACAGTTAGTAGCAAATTTCTTGGATGTTCAGCCGGGAATGCGCGTTGTTGATACTTGTGCAGGAGCAGGTGGAAAAACATTGCATATGGCTTCCTTAATGAACAATAAAGGACAATTAATTGCAATGGATCTGTACGAAAGCAAACTAAAGCAGTTAAAGTTAAGAGCAAAAAGAAATGGCGCTTTTAATATTGAATACCGTATTATCGACAGTACAAAAGTGATCAAAAAATTACACGAAAAAGCTGATCGTGTTTTAATTGATGCACCTTGCAGCGGATTAGGAGTTTTAAAAAGAAATCCTGATTCTAAATGGAAATTACAACCTGAATTTATCGACAATATCCGTAAAGTTCAGAGTGAAGTTTTAGAAAGCTATTCTAAAATTGTAAAACCAGGCGGAAAACTTGTATATGCTACTTGTTCGGTTTTACCTTCTGAAAATCAAGAGCAAGTTGAGAAATTCTTAAAAACAGAAATCGGACAGCAATTTACTTTTATAGAAGACCGTAAAATGCTAGCTTCAGAATCTGGTTTTGACGGATTTTATATGGCATTAATGGAACGTAAAAAATAAAATATTTTTATATTTAAAAAACCAATATTTAAAATCCCAAATTCCAATCTGAGTTATTGGAATTTGGGATTTTTAATTTTTAATTTTCAATTATTTTTAAGCTTTCCAGCTAGATTTACGTAGCAATTTTCCGTTTTCGTTTTCTTTGAATTTCGGAACAAAAACAATTTCTTTTGGTTTTTCGAACTTTCCTAAAACATCAAAAAAATCTGGAGAAAACTCATATTTCTCTCCCTCAATAACCAAAATAAGTTTTTCTCCTAAAGTAGTATCAGGAACACCCGTTACAAAAAATCGATTTGGAATTTTATCAATCAGCTTAGCTTCGATTTGTTCTGGAATCAGTTTTACTCCACCGCTATTAATGATATTATCAATTCTTCCTAAAAAGACAAATTGATTCTCATTTACCAAATCAACAAGATCATTGGTAACAATTGGTTCATCAGAAATTGACGCAACATAAATAACCAGACAGCCACGCTCATCTTTTTCTATTTTTACATTTGGCAGAATCGAAAATGCTTTCTCTCCTACTCTTTTGGCGGCAATATGAGTTATGGTTTCGGTCATTCCATACGTCTCATAAATTTCCCTTTTTAAGGGCAGTAATTTTTCTTCTAATGAACTGTCCAATTTAGCCCCGCCAATAATCAGTTTTTTGATATTTCCGAGTTTCTCTATAGAATTCTGAACCTGCAGTGGCACCATAGCAGCAAAATCATAGTGTTTGTTATTGTAAGCCAGCGGTTCTGTACTTGGCGAAACTACATCTAATTCTAATCCTAAAATCAGACTTCGTACCAGCATCATTTTTCCTGCAATAAATTGTGTTGGCAGGCAAAGTAAAGCACGATTTCCAGGCTCTAATCCGAAAAAATCTCCTGTCGCGAGCGCAGATTGAATCATAGCTTGCTTTTCAAGTCTGACTAATTTAGGAAGTCCCGTAGTACCAGAAGTAGTCATTTCGACATAATCTTTTTTATCAAACCAGTCGAGAAAAAATTCTCCAATAGCACGTTCGAAAGCATCACCTTCTTTAATATAACTATATCCTATTCGGCATAAATCAGCTGCGTTGAGATGATAGCCATTTAGTTTAAAGTAATTATGAACATTTTTATGAGTTAAGTTTGGCATAATAGTATTAATTTGAATTTAAAAATTCTTTTGCTTCAATATCAGTTTCTTTAATTTCTCCAGTTAACTTCTCTTTCCAATTGGACCAATTGTATTTTTTACTAAAAATAAAAAGCAGTAAAGGATATACAATTATCACCGGAAGAATAACATCTGCACCTGCCGATGGCTCAGACATATCTTTAAATATAGAATGCGTTTGAAAAACCGACCAATCTGAGGTTACTAATAATGCTCCAACCAGATTATTAGAGGCATGAAAACCCAAAGCCAGTTCCATTCCTTCATCCATAAGTGTAATTACTCCTAAAAACAATCCTGTTCCAATATAGTATACCATAATTACATATCCCATTTTGGTAACTTCGGGGTTTAGAATATGCATAGTACCAAATATCAACGAAGTCATCATCAATGGAAACCATCTGTTTCGAGCCAGATTAGCAAAACCCTGCATGAGATATCCTCTAAACACATATTCTTCGGTACTGGTTTGAATGGGAATTAAAATAGTTCCTATAACCACCAAAATCAGGAAAGGGACTAATTTAAAATTCCATATATATTCTTTTGGAGCTTGCGAATACATTATAAAAAAGCTCACTACAGAAAACAAAGACCATAAAAAGAACGAAAAAAAGATTCGGTTCCAATCGATTTTTTTTCTTGTTGTGGTTATTGACAAAAGCGTTTGACGGTGTACATATTTCACAACAAAATAAATTCCCGCAAAAGCAAAAGCAAACGAAATCATCACCAAAAACAATGTAAGATTAGGCTCAAATACTTTTAATGCAGCATCGTTATCTGTTGGAAAACCCGTTTTTTCAACAAAACTTTTATACAAAACCGCAACCGAAAAAGGAATCTGACCTATAAACGAAGCTGTTATGATAAAAACTGAACCAATTAGATATTTCCAAAAATGATTTTCAGGTTTAATTCCTTGCTCTAAAAACATATCTTTTTAAAATTATTTAAATGAGAATCCGATTTAAATACTAAATCCTATTTTTGCTATTAATACAACAGCTTTTTTGATAAATCTATTTTATCACACCTTAAATATAACAAAATGATACAAATTTACCATAATCCACGCTGCGGAAAATCCAGAAACTGTCTTGCATTTCTAGATGAGAACAAACAAGAGTATGAAATAATCTCTTATTTAACTGACACTCCAACGTTTGACGAGCTGAAAGAACTTTTAAAAAAACTGGATTTAAATCCCAATCAATTAGTGAGAACCAAAGAAAAAATCTGGATTGAAAACTACAAAAACAAAAATCTCACTGACGAACAAACCATTCAGGCTATGGTTGATAATCCAATTTTAATTGAAAGACCAATTGTAGTAAAAGACGGAAAAGCCATTATTGGAAGAGATTTAGACAAAGTAGCTTCTTTTTTAGACTGATTCTAAAATAGATTGTTAACATTTTTTTGTGATCTTTCTCTTTAAACCAAAAGGTAAATTTGCCGTCTAAGAAGAAAAGAGAAACCAGAAAAAAATGAAAAAAATCAATTTCGCTGTATTACTTGTGCTTATTCTCACGAGTTTTTGCAATTATGCACAGCAAGGACCACCCGCAAGAAACAAAGTTAAGGTTACTGGAAAAGTATTCGAAAAAGTTAGCAAACAACCACTTGAATATGCTACAATTTCAATTATGGCACCAAATGACACGAAAGTTATTGCAGGTGGTATTACCAATCCAAAAGGTGAATTTGAAGTTGCCGTTGCACCAGGAACTTACGATATAAAAGTTGAATTCATTTCGTTTAAATCAACAGAATTCAAACAAAAGAATATTCAAGACGACACCAATCTTGGCGTTGTTAACTTATCTGAAGATGCTGCACAATTAAGTGAAGTTGTCGTTCGTGCCGATAAATCAACAGTTGAAATTAAGCTTGACAAAAAAGTTTACAATGTTGGTCAGGATATGATGGTAAAAGGTGGAACTGTAAGTGACGTTTTAGACAACGTTCCTTCTGTTTCTGTCGATTCTGAAGGAAACGTAAGTTTAAGAGGAAGCGACAATATTCGTATTTTAATTGATGGAAGACCTTCTCAAGCGATTAACATTGCCGAAGCTTTACGTCAGCTTCCAGCTGATGCTATCGATAAAGTAGAAGTTATTACAAATCCATCTGCACGATATGATGCAGAAGGTGGATCAGGAATCATCAATATAATTCTTAAAAAAGGTAAAAATCAAGGTTTCAACGGTACTTTGATAGCTTCAACAGGGCTTCCTGAAACGTATGGGTTAAGTGCTAACGTAAATTACAAAACCGAAAAATTAAACTACTTTACTACTGCAGGCTACAACTACAGAACTAATGAAGGTGGAGGTTTGACTAATACATCTTATTATAATGCTGACGGTTCTCCTAAAGGGTATTTAGATGAAGACCGTGATACAAAAAGAATTAGAAATGGTTTTAATGCAAGAGGTGGAGTTGAATGGTCAATTACTCCTACTACATTTTGGACAAACGCTATTAATTATCAAAAAAATACAGGAGAAGATAAAGATTTAATCAACTACAATAATTTTGATGCTGCGCATGCTTTCACAGGAGCAACTTCTCGTTTTAACAATGCTGATACTGGAAGCGAAAACGTAGAATTTACTTCAAACTTAATCAAAAACTTCAACGATAAAGGTCATAAACTTACTGCCGATTTATCGATTTCAAGAAATACAGACGACAGCAACAGTATCATTACGGCTTCACCAAGTTTTAACACAACGCTAAACGATCAAGTACAAAAACAAGTCTTATTTCAAACTGACTATGTTTTACCACTGGGAAAAGGAAGCCAATTTGAAGCAGGTTATAAAGGAAGTTTTGGAGATTTAGAAAACGAGTATTACGTAACAGACGAAAATTATGTAAAAGATCCAAAAAAATCAAACACTTTACAATACAAAGAAAACATCAATGCGCTTTACGCACAATATGGTTTGAAAGTAAATAAATTCTCTTATTTATTTGGTTTACGCTGGGAAGACACAGACATTCACGTAAACCTATTAGACAATAGTGAATTTAACACCAAGAAATACAACAATCTGTTCCCAAGTGCTTTTGTAAGCTATGAAATTTCAGATCAAAGTAATTTTACTGCCAGCTATAGCAAACGTTTGACAAGACCAAGAGGGCGTTTCATGAATCCGGCACTTAACTATTCTAGTAATATTAATATTTTTCAAGGAAATCCAGATTTAGACCCTTCATTAACTGATAAATATGATGTAGGATATATTAAAAGATGGGAAAAAGTAACTTTTAGCACTTCTGCTTATTTCGAAAACACAAAAGATGTTTTCAGCTTTGTTAGAACTCCAAATGGAGATACTGTAGACGGAATTCCAGTTATTTTAAGTCGTCCGATTAACTTAGGAAAAGAGCAAAAATATGGTTTCGAGTTTACATTCAACTATACTCCGTATAAATGGTGGAGATTAAATAGTAATTTCAACCTTTATAATGTAAAAACGACCGGAGAGAATACTTATATAGATACAAATGGAGCTACTGTAGTTCAAAATCTTGACAATCAAGCCAACACTTGGTTTGCCAGAATCAATTCAAAAGTTACATTGCCATACAAAATTGACTGGCAGTTAAACGGAACTTACAACGGATCACAAAAAACTGCTCAAGGGAAAAACCTAGACCAGTTTTCAATGAATACGGCTTTAAGTAAAGATGTTATGAAAGACAAAGCAACAATAGCTTTCAATATCAGCGATATTTTCAACTCAAGAATCATGAGATCGTATACGTACCTTCAAAATGATGTTACGGGCGAAAGCCAAAAATCGTACAGTGAAATGCAGTTCCGTAAACGTCAATTCAATTTATCATTCACGTATCGTTTTAACAAACCAAAAGGTGAAAGAGATAAAAACGCACAGCCTAGAAATGAAGGCGGCGGAGATGGCGGCGGAGAATTTCCTGGATAATATTTTTTAAACTCCAACCCTTTGGGAAATTCCAAAAAAAAAAATCCAAATTCCAATTTTTAAATTGGAATTTGGATTTTTTTATTCAAATTTATCCCGAAACTTCGGGATTGGAATTTGGAATTTCAATATTGGAATTTCGTTTTTTTTGGGCACAAAAAAAAGGACTCGTAAAAACGGGTCCTTTTCTTATGACATCAATCTAAAATTAAATAGATTGTTCTTCTTGTCTTTTTTTAGCTCTTTTTTCTTTGATCATTTCCCAGCTAGCACCCGTAACCCAGTAAGATACGAAACCAACTAAGAAAAACATTAACCAAAACCCTATAGTTAGTATGGTTAAGAAAAGTAAAAAGCCTAAGTACTGTGAAAATTCAAACATGTTTTCCGGAATTTTTGAATGTTACGACAAATGTAGCGTATATATTTTTTTCTCGCCAATAAAATCCAAATCAATTTTCGTTAAATAACATTTATGCGTATATTTATACTCATTTTAAATAAGGCTTTTTTCAAGCATCAAGTCCACATAAATAAAGGGATGCAAAAGAGCTGTATATTTTTCAAGAGCTGAAACCTGCTGTCCGCTGTATCTTTTTGTTCCGCCGCGGCAGAACAAAAAGGATGCCGCTCCCATCAGGGCTAAGGCATTCATTTTCAAAACAAATTTCAAATAAAAATTCAAAAATTTCACATTTTACAAATAACATTTTACAAACAATATAATGGAATACAGAATAGAGAAAGACACCATGGGCGAAGTAAAAGTGCCTGCTGATAAATATTGGGGTGCGCAGACAGAACGTTCAAGAAACAATTTTAAAATAGGCAATTCAGGTTCGATGCCAGCAGAAATCATAGAAGGTTTCGCTTATCTCAAAAAAGCCGCTGCTTATGCAAACTACGATTTAGGTGTTTTACCAATCGAAAAAAGAGACGCTATTGCGGCAGTATGCGATGAAATTTTAGAAGGGAAATTAAACGATCAGTTTCCGTTAGTAATTTGGCAGACTGGTTCTGGAACACAGAGCAATATGAATGTTAATGAAGTAATTGCCAACCGCGCCCAAGTTTTAAAAGGTTTTAAAATTGGCGAAGGCGAACAGTTTATAAAAGCCAATGATGACGTTAACAAATCACAATCTTCAAACGACACCTTCCCTACCGGAATGCACATTGCTGCTTACAAAATGGTGGTAGAAACTACAATTCCGGGAATTGAAAAACTACATGCTACTCTAGTTAAAAAAGCAACTGAATTTAAGGATGTTGTAAAAATTGGACGCACACATTTAATGGATGCGACACCTTTAACACTCGGACAAGAAATTTCAGGTTATGCAGCACAATTGGCATTCGGATTAAAAGCTTTGAAAAATACTTTAGCGCATTTATCTGAAATCGCCTTAGGCGGAACCGCAGTGGGAACTGGATTAAACACTCCAAAAGGATACGATGTAAAAGTAGCAGAATATATAGCAAAGTTTACGAATCATCCTTTTATAACTGCTGAGAATAAATTTGAAGCACTTGCAGCTCACGATGCCATTGTAGAAACTCACAGCGCATTAAAACAGCTGGCCGTTTCTTTAAATAAAATTGCCAACGATATTAGAATGTTAGCCTCAGGTCCTCGCTCTGGAATTGGAGAAATTCACATTCCAGAAAATGAACCAGGATCTTCAATTATGCCAGGAAAAGTAAATCCAACTCAATGCGAAGCTTTAACAATGGTTTGTGCTCAAGTTATTGGAAATGATATGGCAATTGCTGTTGGTGGAATGCAGGGACATTACGAACTAAATGTTTTTAAACCAGTTATGGCAGCTAACTTTTTACAATCGGCAAGATTATTAGGAGATGCCTGCGTTTCATTTGACGAGCATTGTGCTCAAGGAATTGAACCAAATCATAAAAGAATCAAAGAATTAGTAGACAATTCTCTAATGCTGGTAACCTCTTTAAACACTAAAATTGGATATTACAAAGCTGCCGAAATCGCCCAAACCGCTCACAAAAACGGTACTACTCTTAAAGAAGAAGCTGTCCGTTTAGGCTATGTTACTCCTGAGGATTTTGATGCTTGGGTGAAACCTGAGGATATGGTCTAGTTTAATTGTAAATTGTTAATGATGAATTATTAATTTTCATCACATTCAAATAAAAAGAGCTTTCTAAATTTAGAAAGCTCTTTTTTCAATTTATAATTAACCATTTACAATTCTCCATTATCAACGTAATCCTGTAGATAACTAAATCTTTCGGTCAGTTTTCCGTTTTCAGTGATTTTGGCTCGTTTTAGAATTCCGTCTTTATCACCGTTGAAGAAAGCTGGAATTACGTGTTCCATGAATTGTTCACCAAAACCTTCACTTGCATCTTTTGGGATTTCGCACGGCAGATTATCTACTGCCATTACTGCAACTGCCGCTGGATGGAAAAAATCAACTTCTTTATCTTCTAAAGGGAAATAACCATACAAAGGTTCAGCAATTGTAGAAGATCTCACTGTACACGCAATTGGACCGTTTACATCGCAAGAAATATCGGCTACCACTTTTAATTTACAATCTTTTGCATTCAACATTTCCTTAGTTAAAATCATAGGTGCGTTGTTCGCATAAAAATGTCCTGCAAAATAGATGTCAGATACTTTTGTGAATCTTTCAAAATCAGATTCATATTCTTCAGGATGATTTACAAAATCCTTAAAATCCAGAACCTGTCCGTCTTTTCTTTTGTTGTATTCTAAAACATCAAGCTGTACATAAACTGCTTGTGCGTATTTTTTCGTCAGATAATTATCTACTGTGATTTCTTTTACTTTTATGGCATCCAAAATCTCTTTTGCCCCGCTTCCAACCTTTCCGGTTCCAGTAACTACAAATTTTAAAGCAGGCATTGTTATGCGTTTTAAATGCATGATCAAAGCTTCTTTTCCCGAAAGAGTTTCTGCTTTTGGAAGTTTAAACAATTCGAATTTAATTCCGAAAGCACGAATTCCGTTATAAACTCCAACCATTCCTGCATATTTTCCAAAGCCAATCAAACGATGATCGTGCGCATCAACAATGGTTTCATGATCGTACAGATCGATATTCTTTTCTAAAACTGCCTGAAGCAATTTTCGGTTATGAGGTTGTTTTTTAATCGTATGCGAAAAAAAGAAATAGGATTTATTTGGAATTAAATTCTCAACAGGAACTTCTTTGACCCCAAATAAAACATCACAGTCTGAAACATCATCAGAAACGGTTATTCCCATGTTTTTATATTCTTCATCAGAAAATATTCTGATATCTGAACTTTCTACTTTTACAGAAGCATCATGGTAGGTTTGTTTTAATTTTGTCAGTTCATTAGGAGAAAAAACAACTCTTCTGTCAGGCGGATTTTTTCTTTCTTTTATAATTCCAAACTTCATTTAAATAGGTTTTTGCTAGTTTAATAAATATAACTTTTTACAGGTTATTTGTTTCAAATATAACAAATATAGTTAAAATTTTGTTTTAAAAATGTAATTTAGAATGTTTCGAAACCGTTACAAGCTGAAAAACAAAGCACTAAAAAAAGTACTCGTTAAAACTATGTTAAAAAACACATTTTAAAGCCTAAAAATTGAGAAAACAACAAAATTGAATTCGATATATTTGTTTTTAAAGAACGATGCAAATGATTTTCCTTAAAAAAACAAATATACCACAAATACTTTTTTCTATACTAGTTTTAAGTTCATGTGGCAAAGACAAAAAAACAGATACAGTCAATACTCCAACAGTCGAAGATACTTTACCTAAAATGAAACCATTAGGTCCTGAAAAGAAAATTTCACAGGCCTATAAAAATTCGGTAGCTGGCAGAATAAATCACTTTTATAATAAAAACTGGCCAAACAATACAATGAATGGCAGTTTTTTAGTCGCTCGAAACGGACAAATTATTTTTGAACGTTATAATGGCTTTGCGAATAAAAATGAAGGTACTAAAATAACACCTGAAACACCTGTACAGATTGCTTCTGTAAGCAAGGTTTTAACGGCTACAGCAGTTTTGAAATTGGTAAATGCTGGTAAAATTGATCTAGATCAAAAAGTAAATACGATTTTAAAAACGTTTCCGTACGAAGACTGCACGATTAGAATGCTTTTAAGTCACCGTACTGGAATGCGTAATTATGCTTACTTTACAGATCATGATAAATCGGTTTGGGACAGACATAATCAATTAACCAATAAAGATATTTTAGAAATTCTGGCTACCAAAGATATTGGTCTGGAATCTAAAACCGGGACTCGTTTCAGCTATTGCAATACCAATTATGCGATGTTAGCACTTATTATTGAAAAAATTACAGGTCTAAGTTATAAAGAAGCTATGTCTGAAATGATTTTCAAACCATTGGGAATGACACACACCTATGTTTTTGATGATGATAAAGACAGAAAGAAAATTGTTCCTTCTTATAAAGGTAATGGCGTAGAAATTGGGTTTGATTATCTGGATAATGTTTACGGAGATAAAAACGTTTTTTCGACAGCAAGAGATCTTTTAAAATTTGACAGGGCTAGACAATCGCCAGATTTTTTAAAACCTGAGTTATTAAAACAAGTTTATACAGGTTACAGCAACGAGCGTAAAGGAACTAAGAATTATGGTTTAGGAATTCGAATGATTAATTGGGAAACTGGACAAAATTACTATTTCCACAATGGCTGGTGGCATGGCAATACCTCATCATACATTACTTTAATGAAGGAAAATGTTACGATAATAGCGTTGTCAAATAAAATGACGAGAAACACGTATGCTGTTCGTAAACTAGCTCCTATTTTTGGAGATTATCCTTTTAATTTCAAGGACGAAGAGTAAAATTATAGACGTAAAGCCGAAAGTTTAAAGGTCGTAAAGTCTTAAAAACATTTGCAAATGCTGACTTTGGACTATCGACTTTGGACTTTATGACTTTTTTTAAAAAATTTTAATAGAAAGTAATTTCAAAAAGTCTAAATTTGCAAACTTATTTTTGGGGTCGACTGGTTTTGACAGCGAGTCGAGTTGAACAGTAAGCACGCCGAGCATTGAGACCTTGCTCGTAAATATAAGATCTCACACTTTTAAACGGCGAAAATAATTACGCTTTAGCTGCATAATCTGAATTATAGTACGATTAGCCACGTCCCTACAAGGTAGGGAAGCTGGATTCTCCTAGAAAGCCTTGGTTTGTGGCGTTCTGTCAAGGGGAACCGTAAAAATAAACCTAGATATTCATGAGCTTCGGGTGGATTTCGAAATTTAAGAAGATAAGTGTTGGGTGGTTGTTTCTGACCTAGCTCAACAACGAAAATCCAATCAGGAAATAAGCGTGTAGAAAGCTCTTTAGCTGCTTGTTTGGACCCGGGTTCGATTCCCGGCGACTCCACAAAAAAGCCTGTAAACTCTTTATTTACAGGCTTTTTTTATTTCACAATTATTTATTTTGATGTTTGCGTCTAAACGACAAATACGGCTCCTTATTCAGAATACCGTATCCATACGAACTAATTCAATTTTTGATTTTATAAACTTGCTTTTACTTCTCCGCAAGTCAGCATATTTTTTGGATAATAAGGATTTTTAATTTCTTTAGAATCACTTAACCACGTTGCGCCTGTCATTGGACAAACCTGTAAATGGAGGGTAGCATCTGCTGGTTTGAATTTTGCTGCTTGGCTCCAATATTTGGCAGAAAGCGATTCGAAAATTTTACGTTGTTTATTGATGTTTTTGGTCGCTGCGACAGCACTTGATAATTCTATAATTTCTTTTCTTGTTTTTGTTGCTTCACTCATTTGCTCTAGGCTCAGCTTTTTAAATTTGAAATTTTTTAGTGAATTTTTCAATGCTTCTGCGTTTTTAACTACGGCAAGACTATCTGAAACTAAAAGACTGTTTTTTAAATTCAAGTAACTTTGTGTGATTTCTTTTTTCTCTTTTTCTCGTTTTGCTACTAAATCCTGAGCAACTTCTTCTTTTGATGTTAACTGCGCATAAGTCAGAGTACTTAAGAAAATGAATGCAATAATTAATATTTTTTTCATGTTGTAGGTTTGTCTAATTTGATAATGATTTTTTCTATTTCTATAAGGATGCTTTCATAATGTTCTTTATTGAGTCCTGTTGTGGTACTCATCAACTTTGTGATATCAGCTTTTAGTTTTAAAATATGCTGTCTTCCATATAATCTTATATCACTTCGCTGTGCGGTATTTAATGCTTTTCCTGGTTCGGTTTCTTTTGGCAGTAATAATAAATTCATTTTTTCGATATAACTGCGCTGTAAACTTCTTCTGTAAAAGTCTTGTTTTTCGTTGACGCTAAATTTTACCCAGACTGTCTGCTGCAAATCGTTTAAAAATTCTGGAACAGTATAAGCGCCCTCGAACTGCATTGATTTTAAACTGATATTGTAAAGTATTCCTGAACTTAAAAGCATATTGAGAACTTGATTCTGCTGATCTAATATTTGATCTTCTCTCTTTAAAGCAATAAGCTGGTCAATTTCCTGCGGATACATCCAAAGCGGCGCTACAAATAATTGTCTTCCAATATACTCTATGGCTGCTTTTACTTTTGCTTTTGGAACGGGCTGATAGACTATTCCCTTTTCATCAACTGTTCTTTTTGTAACATAATTATTTCCGACATATTTTAATACGTGATATAAATACGTGGTATACTGTCTTACAACAGCTTTATGCATATCTGCTAAATTATCATAAGCATCGTTAGGCTGATATGTCCATTCTATTAGATTAGGAACTACTCGTTTTAGGTTTTTAATTCCGTAATCGCTGGCAAGTACTGCATCGTCTCCAAGATCTTCTGTCTGACTTCGCGGATCTTCATCTTTGCCTTCGCCTCCAAACCACAATTTAGGATTAACGGCTAGACTGTCAGTTGTCATTTTAGTTAATAAAGTTTCTTCTTCGAATTCATCTTTTGCCTTTGGAAAATAGCCATATCCCCACTTCACTGCCCATTTATCGTACATTCCAATTCTAGGATAAATTCCCTGCGGGCTAATATTATCTTCCGGCTGCGCAACATAATTAAAACGAGCATAGTCCATTATCGAAACTGTGTGCCCATTGGCTTCCACCCATTTTTTATCTCTTAATTTTTCAACTGGAGTAGCACTGCTCGCTCCCATATTATGACGAAGACCAATAGTATGTCCAATTTCGTGTGAGGAAACAAAACGGATTAATTGTCCCATTAATTCATCATCTAAATGCATTTTTCTGGCTCTTGGATCTAAAGGACCAGCCTGAATCATATACCATCTCTGCACTAATTTCATCACATTATGATACCAGCCTACATGGCTTTCGATAATTTCTCCGCTTCGAGGGTCACTTACACGAGGTCCGTAGGCATTTGGGGTTTCAGAAGCATAATAGCGTACAACAGAATATCTAGCATCTTCTAAACTCATGGTTTTATCATCTTCCGGCCATTCTTTACCTACAATTGCGTTTTTAAATCCGGCTGCTTCAAAAGCTTTCTGCCAATCATTTATTCCTGCAATTAAATAGGGCCTCCATTTTTTTGGTGTTGCCGGATCGATATAATAAACAATTTGTTTTTTGGGTTCAACCAATTCGCCATTAAGGTATTTTTTAATGTCTTTATCTTTGGGTTCCAAACGATACCGCTGAATAATATATTTGGTTTGAGCACGCTGTTCATCATCATCAAACAAAACATATTTGTTAGCAAAATATCCTACCCTTTCATCAAAAAAACGTTTACGCATTGGTATTTTTGGAAGCAGAACTATTGAAGTATTTAATCTTAATGTTATAGTACCGCTGCTTGCTATAGAACTTGTATAAGTTTTCGTGGTTTTTATTTCGATATTAATTGGATATGTATCTGCATTTTCAATAAAAGATTTATCGTCAGCAAGAGAGGTCAATTTTTTTTCTGTTTTTTCGGTACTTCCAATAGAAAAAACCGGATTTTCTTTTTTAAAAGCATCTGTTACTTCAATCACCACATTTCCAGTATCTGGATGCGTTGTTTTGATTGGAAAAGCAGCAACAATTGGGTTTTCATTACTTCCTGCTAATGCTTTTGCCAGCATCGAATCGGCTGAACGAACATCTTGCTTGTATTGCAAGGATCGTAAATAAACGGTATTATTTACCCCTTTTTCAAAATAAACGGTCTGCTCATTGGCTTTTTCACCTCCAAAACGTCCAAATCCTTCGGGTGTTGAAAGATAACGTGTTACTACAAGCAGGTATCTATTAAACAAGCTGTCTGGAATCTGAAAGTAATATTTCGCATCTACCTGGCTAACTGTAAATAGCCCTGATTTGCTTTTGGCTTTATCAGTAATTACTTTGTTATACGCCTGCACGCCTTTTGGCAGTGTGCTGGTACTGTCGGCTTTTTTTTCGGAGTTTTGAGAAAAACCATGCTGTCCGGCAGACAGCATGATTAGTAAAATAATTAGTTTCTTCATTGTAATTAAAACGGAACTTTTTCGTCTGTGTTTAATGTAAGTTTTGGATTTTTGGTAAGTGCCGATAAGGGGAACGGAATAATGTATAATCTGGAATTGGGTTGTAATGTGTATGTTTTCTGCGGAACAGTTTGGTTTACAAGTGGAAATACTCTTGTAATTGTTTTTGCATATTCGGTTTCTGTATTCAATCTTTTTAAATCAAAAAATCGATTAAAACCAAAAAGCAGTTCTTTTCTTCGCTCGTTCACTACAAGTTCCATGGTTTCTTTTCTCGTCGCTGGCACCGTTAAGTTTACAGTTCCTGACAAAATGCGTTTTGCTCTCAAAGTATTTAAAACATCTACAGCTTCATTAAGTTTATTTTCTCTAGCATAACATTCAGCCAGCATTAAATATACTTCTGTGGTTTTCATACCAACTGTTGGATAAAAAAACTTGGTGTATTGTATTCCCCAGTACGCTGTATTCGATCCTTGATCTAAATTGGTTGCACTGGTAGAGTTGAAGAATAAATTAAAACGTGCATCATTGGTTCCGAATAAATTTCGCAATTCTGGACTGATGATATACAATTGTCCAAAATTCAGTTCATTGTAACCATTCATATACATATAACTTAATACTTCGATATTATCTGCTGCGGGAACAGAAACTGATGCTGGTCCGCCTTGTGTATTATAGGCTACCATATCAAATATTTGATTTCTGTAACTTAATGATTTTTCTGCGGCTTCCTTCGCACTTGCAATTTCACGTTTGAACAAATGTACTTTGGCTTTAAAAGCATAAGCAAATGCTAGTGACGGATGGTAAACATCTGCTGGTTTTTCCTGAAGATATGGCAAAGCTTCTTCAATATCTTTTTGTATAAAATCGTAAACCTGTGCTACTGTAGATTTTGAAGGCTGCGCTTCGAGGTCAAATTTATCCATGATACAGATTCCGCCATCTGTTGCTGCAGTCTGCGCATCGTACGCTTTGGCATAGGTATTCACTAACAAAAAGTGATCGTAGGCTCTGTAAATTTTAGCTTCTGCTTTTGCTAATCGTTTTATATTTTCATCTCCTTTACTATTATCAACTAAAGAAATAATTGTATTCCATCGGTTGATATATGCATAAGCTTGATTGTAAAAACTTGAACCAGTCATTAAAGAAACTCGATCTGTATTTTCATCAAAAGTAAAATTAATGATATCGATGTTTGATGTTCTTCCAATTACATTTGATTCTTTCATCCACTGATCATCTGATAAATACTGAAAGTTAGTAATAGGATAACCTCTTCCCGGTAGTGATACCAATTCTAGGAATTGTTCTGGAGTTTCGATTACTAGAGCTCCTTTTGGTGTTACATCTGTATAATCTTCGCACGATGTTACGGCAAACATTACAAACGACAAAAGTGTTATATATATGTTTTTCATTTTTTTAAAGAGTAAGATTAAACCCAAATAAATAAGTCTTCGGTAATGGTAAATTACGTGTACCATTATTTGCAGAATATACTTCTGGATCGATATGATTTCCTGCCGCGCTCCAATACCAGATATTATTCATCTGGAAAGTAAACTTTGCCGATGCTATTTTAATTTTATTGGCGAAAGCCTTTGGTAAGTTATAACCCAAAGAAACATTTCTCAATTTAATATAATCGCCATCTACGACATTTGCAGTAGAATATCGCCATTGGCTGCTCATAGTTCCAGCATAATTTCTAACACTTTCGTCTAGATCTACGAACAAACGAGTATTATCATTTCTATTAATATCGGTGTAACGATCTGTAATTCCAGAAAGGTTTACATTATCAGAACTCATGTCTAGAGTTTCTTTACGCATTACATTTCCTCCAGAGAATACAAATAAGAAATTTAGATCAAATTGCTTATAAGAAAAACGCTGTGATAATGAACCTGTATAAGTTGGCATTAAAGAGCCCATATTCTGTAAGGCATCTGGATTTGTAATTGTTTTTATGCTTGTTGAAATTGGATTTCCATTTGCATCAAAAGTAATAGAGGGATTTCCATTTTCATCCAAAACATAAGGATAACCATTAACCATTCCGCCATATTTGTACGCATACATGCTATTAAAATAATCCCCTTCTACAAAGTAACTAGCTGGAGAAGAAACATAAACAGACGCCGTAGATTCAGCTCTTGTAACTTTTTTTACGGTTGTTTGGTTAAAGGCAAAAACAAAATTTGAATTAATTCGTAAATCACCATTATTAAACCACTCAGAACCTACAGTAAATTCGATACCTTTATTTAATAACGCTCCTGCATTAATCCTTCTTGACAAGGCACCAACGGTAGGATCAAGATCTGTGGTTGCCAATAAATCAGTACTGTATTTGCGATAAATGTCTATGGAACCATTTAATTTGGCACGGAACAAACTATAATCTACCCCAAAATTGGCAGTTTGCGTTTTTTCCCATCTCAGCATTGGATTTGGCTGCATGGTGATATTTGTATATTGTAAAGACTGATACAAGTTATCGTTTTTTCTAGTTGCAGTTATGTAAGGAGTTGTACTTTGATCTACGTTTCCGTTAATACCATAAGTTGATCTCAATTTAAGCATACTTACCCATTTTAGCGGTTTCATGAAATCTTCGTTACTGATGTTCCATCCTAAACCTGCAGACCATAACGGGCGGTTTTTATATTTTGGATCAACACCAAATAAATCGGCTTGATCAACACGGTAACTTCCTGTGATATTATATTTTGATAAATAAGTATAGCTCGCCGTACTAAAAATAGAAAAATAACGGTGTAAAACCTCCGTTTGCGATCTTCCTAAAGCTGCGAGTGTACGGTTGCTGCCAAAAATATAACTAGAAACTCCAGTCTGGCTTAATGCAAGGTTATTAAGTACGGCAGAAGTTAACGTTACTGGATCGTAACCGTATCTTAATTGTTCTATTGTTCTCGGAACATAAGTCTCACGCATTTCTGTACCTGCCAAAGCATTTATAGAGTGCTTACCATCTGCAAATTCTTGATTAAAATCTAATTGATTTCTAAAAGAATAATTACTCGCTTGGCTGCTCATTTGCTTGTACCTTCCACCTGCTGAAAAACCATCAACATAGGTATAGGCATTTGTAGTCGGGTTATATCCTGTCAATGCATTAATTGCATAACGCATTCTATAAGAGTTAACGTCGTAATACTGTTCGCTGTCGTTTTTTCTTACCTCATATTGAAATTGGGTATTAAAGCTCAAACCTTTGTACAATTTGGCTTTTATATTAGCAAAAGTTCTTAAACTTAATGAATTCTGCTCTGTAATACCATCTTGAAGTGCATCTAAAACATTAAAATTCAAAGATTTGAAACCTGTCAAACCTTGTAATTTTTCAACCATTGCCGGATTTATAACATTACTAGAAGTAAAGCCATCTTTAATTGCTACACCTGTTGATTGCACCAAATTTCCGTTATCATCGGTTATGCGTTCGTATCGTTTTTGAATATCGTAATTGCCAAGATCATATTCAGTCGCTTCATCGTTACTATAAGTTCCATTTACTCCAAATGTTGCATTCAGCCAGTTGTTTACCTGAAAACTGCTTTTTGCATAAAGGTTAAACGCGCGCCCTTTATTGTATTTTATACGAGCTTTTGATTCATCGTAATTAAGCGAAACATACGTATTCTGTTTGCTTGTACTACCCGAAAAAGCAACATTATAACGCTGTCTTAATTCATTCTGCCAAACATTATCGCGATAATCTTTATTGTAATCGTTTTTTCTCCATTGTGCAAGAGTCGTGTTGTATGTAGCATTATCTATTTTTCCTTCTTCCAAATTTCTGTTTAACTGGTAAAGCGGACTATAGTATTTCGTACTGCTGCTTCCAATATCTCCATAATTGCTAAACATTGTTGCAGTATCTGCAAATCTGGCTCTTTCTCTGTTATAAACTGCTTGCTCAAAATCGATAAGCTCGCTTGTTGAGGCATAGTTCATATCTCTCAAATTTGGTTTTTCTGAGATAAAGAAATCTGAGTTTATGGTTACTTTTAATTTACCATTTCCTTTTTTAGTAGTTAAAACGATAATCCCATTTGCAGCTCTCGAACCATAGATAGAAGCCGCTGCCGCATCTTTAAGAACGTCAACGCTTTCAATATCATAGGGATTAATTTCATCCAAAGTCAATTCGCTTGGAAGGCCATCAATTACAATAAGCGGACTGTAGCCAATATTATCGGAAAAAGTGCCAATTCCTCTCAAAATAGGCGTATCAGACCCAAGTCCGTTTGGATTTTTCTGAAACATCAAACCCGCAACACGTCCTTCTATTGCGCTCGATAAATTAGAATTGATATTTTCGTTTAATACCTTTTCATCTACTTTAGCAATTGCACCCGTAAAATTACTTCTTGCAATAGTTTGAAATCCTGTCACCACCACTTCTTTCATGGCAGCAACTTTATCTTCAGCAACAAGGGTAAATTCTGATCTTCCCCCAATACCAAAAGATTTGTTTTCAATAGTTAAACCTGATAATTCTAGAACAGCACTTGGTGAAATTTTATCAAAAGAAAATCCTCCATCAAAATCTGTAATACTAGTTCTGTTTGTTCCTGCAATGGTAACCGTTACTCCTGGAAAAGGTTCATTTTTATTATTTACTACCTTTCCTCGAATATCTATTAATCCGTTTCCCAGATCTTCGTTTTTTGAAGCCGTTACAACTATAGTTTGATTGGTAAGTGTGTATTTTAAATTTTGATTTTTAAAGATTTGATTCAGGGTTTCTTTTAAAGATGAGTTCTTCACATTCACCGTTACGGGACTAGAATCTTTCAGTAATTTCTGTGTATAAAAAACTTCATAATCGCTTTGTCTTGCAACTTCTTTTAGAACGGTTTCTAGTGGTGCATTTTTAAAATTGATGGTAACATTTTGAGCTTTTACTGTATAACTGCATAAAAGCATAAAAAACATTAATCCCAATAATTGGAAAGTAAGATTAAGCCTGGGAATCTTTTTTTTGAGTTTTTTGTAAGGTTTTTTTGGTTGTAAATTTAATTTCATACATTTACATTGGTTATAGTTAAACAATAGGTGGACAACTTACATTTGGCTATTAACTTTTCTAACAACCAGAAGCATCGCAACTGCCTCTGGTTTTTTAATTTATAGCGTCAATGTATTCGGGTAAATCTAAAATCAGGGATACACAATAATTGTTTTTCCTTCAACTTTAAATTTGATATTACTAAGCTCAAGTACTTTTAATACTTCAGATAAATTTTTATTCCTAAACGTTCCTCCGTTGAATCGTACATCAGAAACATCGCCACGGTATTCTACTTTAATTCCATACCAGCGTTCGAGCTGCTTCATTACTGATTTTAAATCGGCATTATCAAATTTAAAACGGCCGTTTTTCCAAGCAATCGCTGCTTCAGTATCAACTTCTCTAACGGTAATTTTATTCGAATTAGCTGTTACATTAGACTGCTGACCAGGTTTCAAAATTGTTTTTTGATTTTGATACGTAACCGCCACACTTCCTTCTAACAATGTGGTTTTTATAATCGGCTCATTATCATAAGCATGAACATTAAAATGAGTTCCTAGAACTTTTATAGCCTGATCTGCAGATTTCACTATAAAAGGCTGATTTTTATTTTTGGCCACTTCAAAATAAGCTTCTCCTTCCAATTCGACTATTCTTTGATCTCCATTAAACTGAGTTGGATATTTAATCGATGAAACAGCATTTAAGAATACTTTGGTTCCATCTGCCAAAACAATATTGTATTGTCCGCCAATTGGAGTTGAAAGTGTATTGAAAGCATCTTCTCCATTTTTTTCCTCAACCGCGTTTGGATTTACAACATAGGTAATAACTCCATCGGCACTCATTTTTATGGTAACTTCGTTTTCTTGGCCTTCTTTGGCAATTGTATCTTTTGCTGAAATATCTGAAAGCACAATCTGTTTTCCATTTGAAAGTGTTAGAATTCCTCTGTTGCCTCCAGGAGCAATTTCTTTTGGTTTTGCAACAACTTCAACCGGCTGTTCTGTTGGAGCCGTAACATAAAATATTCCTGCGCCAAGCAATACAACTATAGAGGCTGCAACCGCAATACGAGACCAAAGGCCAATTACTTTTGTTTCTTGCTGTAAAGGCAGTGTGGACTTTAAATATTGATAACTATCTTCGAGTTCATACTCGTTAAGCTGCGAGTTAGTGTTAGAAGCTTTGTGAAGATACCAAGCGTCTAATTTATCACGATCTTCATCAGATAAAGTGCCGTTTTGATATTTTTGAAGCAGTTCTAAAAATTCAGTTTCTTTCATAATTACAATACCTAATTTGGTCCCGTTTTTAAATAAGACAGTTACAAAAGGCTTTTGTCATAGATGAAGATGAAAAAAAATCAAAAAAAATATTATTATATCATTAATAAATCTGAAGCTATGTTATCTTCTATTTATTAATGAGAGAGTTATGATGACATTCTATTATAAAAATTAACAAAAACCTTTATAAAAATTCACCAAACAAAAACACTCATTATAGATTTGAGTTTTTCGCGTAAAATTTTCAGAGAATTATAGACTTGTTGTTTCGCTGTTTTATCGGTAATGTTCAATTTAAGTGCGATTTCATCATATGATAATTCTTCGACTTTTCTCAACAGAAAAACTTCACGCATTTTTTGGGGTAATGCAGCTATTTCTTTGGCAATAATAGCTTCCAATTCTTTTTCTCTGAGTTTAGAATCGGCAAAAACATACTCGTTTTCAATGAAGTTTGAAATAGAATCTGCATAACGCGAAACAACTTTTTCGTGGGCAATATGATTTAGGATTTTATTTTTTACAGCTTTGTATAAATAAGAAGAGAGAGATCCGGTAACTGCTAATTCAAAACGTTTGTTCCAGATAGAAAGAAATACTTCCTGAACCACATCGTTTGCTTCGTCTTTATTGCTAAGTATTTTATAAGCATGATTAACCAGAAGTCTGGAGTATCTTTCGAAAATTTCTGTATAGGCCAACTGATCATCTTGTTTCAGAAGATTGAGTAAAATATGATCATCATATTGGCTATAAATGGGCATTAATTAAAAGATATAAAAATCAAAAAAGCAATATTACGCATTTTCACATCAAAAACTAAAGGACAATTCGTTAAAATAATAAAGATTATTTTGCAAAATTAGGTTTTAACAAGAATAAATTTAAAATCATCTTCTTAATTTGTAATGTATCTGTAAAATATTCATTTTTTGATTGAATTAAAATGTACAATAAAACTAAAAAAACCGTCTCAAAATCCGAGACGGCTTTTCAACCATACATGTCTAACCAAAAACCTATGGTCTAAGTTCTGAAAACTTCGAATCAAGTTCGAAAGCTTTCTTCACTCTTTCTGCTATAATTTCACTGGTAACCGAAAAAGAGGATGTTTGCTTAATATCCAAGGAAGAAGCTCCAATAAGCACTTTATATTCTCCTGCTTCGGCCACCCAGGCACTTTTATTTTCTAAGAAAGAAGCCAGATCTTTTGGAGAAAGTGTCAGAGTTAATATCTGGCTCTCACCTGGTTTCAATTCTTTTGTCTTTGCAAAAGCTTTTAATTCTTCTTTCGGTTTGTCAATTGATTTTGAAGGCGCCGAAAGATATAACTGCACCACTTCTTTTCCAGTAGCTTTTCCTGTATTTTTAACGGTAACTGAAACCGTTAGTTGATCTTTAAAAGTTGAAGAACTCAATTTTACACCTGAATAATCAAAAGTTGTATAGGATTTCCCGAAACCAAATTCGTAAGAAGATTTAATATTGAAAGTATTGAAATAGCGGTATCCAACATAAACGCCTTCTTCGTATGTTACTTCTTTTGGATTATCAGCAGGGAATCCCGGAAAGTTTTTAGCCGAAGGTGTATCAGTATATTTTACTGGGAAAGTCATCGTCAGTTTTCCAGATGGATTAATTTTCCCTGCAACGACATCAGCAACCGAATGTCCGCCTTCTTGACCCGGCTGCCACGCCAATAAAATGGCATCTACTTTATCCTTCCATGAAGCCGTTTCAATTACACCACCGATATTTAAAATCACAATTACTTTTTTCCCTTTGGCGTGAAAAGCTTTGGATATTTTATCCAGCATTTGGATTTCTTCATCGGCCATATTGAAATCGTTATTGACAACACGGTCACCGCCTTCTCCTGAGTTTCTTCCTAAAGTCACAAATGCAATTTGAGAACTTTCGGCTTTTTTAGCAATAAAGGCATCATCCATTTTTAACTCTGGAAGTCTTTCTGGCAAAGCCAAAATACCTCTTGCTTGCCTTCTTTCTTTTTCAGCAACAACTTCTTTTTCGGCATGAGGTGTATATAAATTAACTAGTTCTTTGTCTAATTTATAACCCGCTGCATTCAAGCCTTCTAAAAGAGAAACGGTGTGTTTATTGTTTACACTTCCGCTTCCTGTTCCGCCTGTAATCCAAGCATAAGAAGTCACTCCAAATAAGGCAATTTCTTTTTGTTTGTCTGCAAAAGGTAGTGCATTATTTTCATTTTTTAGCAAAACCATTCCTTCGGCAGCTGCTTTTCTGGTAATGGCGGCATTCTTAACCAAATTAGGTTTATCGCTGTATTTGTACTTCGCAAAAGTGGGCGTATGAAAAATATATTCCAGAATTCTTCTCACATTTGTATTTACGATTTCCTGAGATAATTTACCTGAATTTAAAGCTTCCAGCAATGCTTTTTTCTGAACTGGAATTCCAGGCATCAAAAGATCGTTTCCGGCATTCATCTGCTGTACAACATCAGAACTTAATCCTTTTTGTATCGATTCAAAACCGGGAAAACCGCCAAACCAGTCTGTCATTACAATTCCTTTATATCCCCATTCATTTCTTAAAACTTCCGTCAGCAAATCTTTACTGGCAGAAGTATAAATTCCGTTTAATTTATTGTAAGATGACATTACAGTCCATGGCTGTGATTCTTTAACAGCAATTTCAAAACCTTTCAGATATAATTCTCTAATCGCTCTTTCAGAAACATGTGCATTAATAGTTAAACGATTGGTTTCTTCGTTGTTAACGGCAAAATGTTTAATCGAAGTTCCAACTCCCTGCGATTGTATTCCGTTTACAATAGCAGCGGCTGTCTTCCCAGAAATCAAAGGATCTTCAGAGTAATATTCGAAATTTCTTCCGTTTAATGGATTTCTGTGAATGTTTAAAGCAGGAGCCAATAAAACATCTACTCCATATTCTTTCACTTCATTTCCCATTGCTTTTCCTACCTCTTCCAAAAGAGCCTTATTCCATGTAGAAGCCAAAGCTGTTCCTACTGGAAATGCGGTTGCATAATACGTTTTAGAATCGTTTTTTCTTGTTGGTGCAATTCGTAAACCGGCTGGACCATCTGCCACAACTGTTGCAGGAATTCCAAATCGTTCAAAAGCGGCAGTTCCTCCCGCTGCTCCCGGAACTAATCCTTGTTTCGAATCTCCAATAGGACCTGTCAGCACTTCTATTCCAGGCATTCCAGTTCCCACTAGCAATTCTACTTTTTCGGCATTTGTCATTTCTTTGATAATTGCCTCAATTCTTTCATTGTTGGAAAGCCGTGTATCTTCCCAGGGATCTAATTTTCCGTTTTTATTTGAGTCTGTAAAAGTAAATCCGTTGATGGTAAGTATTGGATCTTCACCATTCGTCTTTGTGTTAAAAGACAGGTTTGAAAGCACAAATGTGGTCAGAAGTGTCGCTTTCAGTGTTTTTGACAAAGTTGATTTCATAAATTAGATAGTTTAAAGTCTGGATAAACAATGAAATTATGATTATTCTAAAATATTTCATTGCTTCATAATGAAGCAATATTAAATACTATTTTTCATATCAGCAAATAAATCATGTTATTTTTTACATAGCATATTGAAAATCAAGTATAAAAAACCAACAAAACGGAAACACTCGAACTATGTTTTTGCGATTCATGCCAGAAAAAAATCAAACCATTTGGCTTGTAACTATGAAAAGAATTAAATTTGGATTTCATTCTATTTTCATGGATTTTAAAGAATTACTCGAAAAACAGTCAGCCGAATCGTGGGAAAAATATATTCCGACGCTTTCCATTGACTGTGTTATTTTTAGTTTTTATGAAAATTCACTTCAGGTTCTTATTCTTAAAATGCGAGATCAAGATCTTTGGGGACTTCCGGGCGGTTATGTAAAAAAGACCGAAAATGTCGATGATGCAGCAGTCCGTATTTTAAAAGACAGAACCGGAACTGAAAATATTTATCTGCAGCAGTTTTATACTTTTGGAAATCTAAATCGTTCTGAAAAAGCTTTTGAGCAATATCATGACACTATTTGGAACAAACAGCGTTTTATTTCGATTGGTTATTACGCATTAGCCGAGCATTCTCAGGTAAAACTTGTACTGGATGAATATTCGAGTGCCGTTCAATGGCATTCGATCGAAAATCTTCCTGAGTTCATGATGGACCACCGAAAAATTTTTGACAAAGCACTTACTACACTTCGTGAACAGTTAAATAATCATCCTATTGGTTATAATTTACTGCCAGAAAAATTTACAATGCCAGAACTTCAAAAATTATATGAAGGTATTTTGGGGAAGAGGTTAAATCGCGGTAATTTTTACAGAAAAATTCTCCGTTATGATATTCTGACCAAACTGGAAGAATCCAGAAAAGGAGGCGCTCATAAAGCTCCAGATTTGTATAGTTTTGATGTAGAGAAATACAATAGTGCTTTAAAAGAAGGATTGAAGGGTAATTGGTAGAATTTACATTCAGATATAAATAAATAATCCCGATTGTTTAACAACCGGGATTATTCATTTTGGGATTATTTTTTTTCTTTTTCAAGAGCTTCTAATCTTTTACTTTGCTGCTTCACAACTTCCATTAGCATATCTGATTTTTTTTGCTGTTCAATAGCGTATAAGGTTAATTCTTCAATTTTCTGTAAAAGTTTAGCATTAATTTCTCCAAGATTAATTCCATCTTTCAGAACTTCTTCTTCACTTGGAATATTTTCTAAATGTCCTTTTTCAGCAATATGTTTTTCAACTTGTTCCAACGTTGGCAAATTGTATTCTTTTTTAAACACAAAATCTGACCAGCCTGTCATGTCTACTTTTACTTCTTTAGAATGAATCGTTCCATTTACATCTAGTTTGTTGTTAGGATTTGTTATACCAATGCCAACATTCCCATTGTCCATTATTGTAAATCGACTACCGCACATTCCTCCGGCACATGCCAACTCATCATACGCCCAAAATTGCAAACTATTTCCATAATTTCCAGACATATTAAATATAGTCCAGTCTCTTGCTGCTCCTGCACCTGTTTTCGATGAATTAATAATCTTAACATATCCTCCAATAGCTCCTGAAAGATCAGAAATAAGACCTCCTTTAAAAGATCCGTTACCATTTACATCTAATTTTTGAGTTGGGCTAGATGTTCCTATTCCAACATTACCATTATAGTGAACTCTCATAATTTCTATTGGATTAACACCTCCAACAAAAAAGAGGGTAGAAGCATTTGCTCCGGTATTTGGTCCCATTCTAATGTCACCTCCATTTCCTCCCATTATATCATTAACATAAAACAAAGATTTAACAGCTGCTTTTCCATTTACATCCAATGCTAATAAGCTATTAGGGGTTGATGTACCTATACCGACTGGACCAGTAGCAGGAAATGGAAATGTATTTTGAGCAAAACTTATCTGCGAAACACAACTTAAAATTAAAACGATTATTCTTTTCATAGTTTATTTATTTTCAAGTTTTAAAATTCTTTTTTCTAATCCGATCTGACTCTTTTTCAACAAAAAGTTTTCATTTTTTACTTTTTCATTTTCTTTCTTCATTTCAATCATATATAAAGTCAATTCTTCAATTTTCTGTAAAAGTTTAGCATTCATTTCTCCAAGATTAATTCCGTTTTTCAGAACTTCTTCTTCACTTGGAATATTTTCTAAATGTCCTTTTTCAGCAATATGTTTTTCAACTTGTTCCAAAGTTGGTAAATTGTATTCTTTTTTAAACACAAAATCTGACCAGCCTGTAGCCATAACTTTTATTTCTCTTGCTCCAATTGATCCTTCTACTGCTAGCTTATGCGTTCCAGTTGTAAGAGTACCAATTCCAACACTTCCTCCAGTAGGGTTTAATATAATGTTCCTTTGACCAATACCTCCTTTAATTCCTTGTAAAAAAGAATATTCACCTGCTGTATTTACACCAATATTAATTCCTAATCGATATGTGGCTCCATCATGTACTGAAATACCATCTACACTTGATGTTCCTGTACCTGTTGCTACTTTTACTTCAAATGTATTTAAAGGATTTATTGAGCCAATTCCAACATTACCATTTGAATTGATTCGCATTCTTTCAACATTAGATGTATATGCGATAAAATCGCTACCATCTGCTCCTACTCTTACATTATACTCCGTAAGAGAAGTTGATCCTTTAAAACCAATTGATGCAACTGTAGTTCCTGTATTATGTATAGTTACAGGAACTGAATTTGTTGTCGATTTAAAAGTTGCTGCAAGAGCTGTTGAATTTACATCTAATTTAGCTGTTGGAGTAGTTGTTCCTATACCGACATTACCTTGATTAATCGTTAAATAAGTAACAGCATCATTTCCCCATGATTGAATATTATCTTTAGGGTCTCTTTCCCACCATGTTTTAGTATCCAAATTTGGAGTTTGAAAAGAATTGTCTATAGAAATACCGTCATGAAGTCTTGCATTAAACCAATTATTTAAAGTGCCATCTCTTAAAGTCCATATTTTATTTCTAATAGTATTATCTCCAACATTTCCAGCTACACTATTAATAAGTTGAAACGAATTAATTGTAGCACTAAGTGCAGTTGGTTCATAACTTGTTATTGTTCCAACTACATCTAACTTTGAAGCTGGTGTTATTGTTCCAACACCAACATTACCTGTAGTCGGAAATGTATTTTGAGCAAAACTCATTTGTGCCACTAAAGCAGCAAATAAAAAAATCTTCTTCATAATTTATTTTTGTTTTAATAAAAAGCTTGTATTAAACTCCTTTATTTTTCTGAATTATTACCTCCACAAACAATTGATCTGTATTGGTTTTATAATTTCTTTTTTTTATAAAATTTATGTGCTTAATGTTCCCGAGCATTGGATTATTTTCTACTTTGTTCAACACAGCCAGACAGCCGTTAAAAGATCCTTCAAGAGAAAATGCATAACTTGTGGTAGTAAATCCTTTTTGAGAAATAATATGAGGTTCTTTAAAATCTGTAATTTTTAAATGGTAACTATCACTGTAAGAAGTCAGCTGCTTTAACAAATCATTTTGAAACGAATCTGACATGTTTACATCGTAACTTGATAATACTTGATCAAGTTGCTTTTCTTTCTGGATCAACTGCGCAACCAATTTTGGCATATCACTATCCGCAGCTATCTCCTGTTGTTTGTTTTTGTATTCAGAGTAATATTGCAATGTATTTGAAATTGCAAATGAATAACAGATATAAAGCACTAAGCAGAAACCAGCAATGAGTAGTTTATTTTTTTTGTTGAGATTCATTTACTTTAAGGTTACGTTAATTGAAAAGGTCGTTTCGTTATCTTCATTTTTTCCAAAATGCGTAATCAATACTTTATCAACCCATTTTAATGTTTCAATATCTTCGACCCATTTTGTAAAATCTTGATTTGCAATTGTAGTTCCCGAAATTGCAATCATTTTATCTTTTGTTAAGATAGGCTCTTCCGCTTTTATTTTTTTCTCAAGTGGATTAAATACTAATTCTGTTAATAGTATTGAAGATGGAACTCTACTTGCAATTTCGTTGATAATTAATGAGCTTCTGGAAGTCATTCTTCCATCGATTCCTTTTACTTTTTCTTCTTTTATAATTATCCTTTGTTTGATTTTGCTGACATCTTCACTAGAGGATTTATTTACCAAAAGAATTTCAGATGATTCTTGAGCCAATTTATAATAATGCGAAAAGAATATGAAATTGAGCACTAATATTCCCAATACAATTCCGACCATTATTTTTAAGCCTTTATTAAAAAAAGTCTTCTGATTATACTCGTTATATAATTCTTCACTATACGATAAAATCGAACCGGTATTGGCTGTGTTATTTACGATTAATCGCAAAATACCCGAAAAAGCAAGTAATTGTCTATTCTCAATTTGGAGATCATTGATCGTATAAGGAATAGCCGTTTCTAAAGAATTCTGAGAAATTATCTGGTTTTCATTTCTTGAAATAAGCTGATGATTCGTATAAAACTCATTTTGATCTGAATATTCGATTATATCAGCAATCGAACAAACTCCAAGACTGATTCCCGCTATTGTAATTTTCTGGTTTTGATAATTTTCAAGTAATGTATTAATATACGATTTTCTTGCAATTGCAATAACCGATTTTGTTTTTAAGCGCCAGATTTCGTAGTAAAACTCATCCCAATTGGTATTAGGAAATGATTTATGCAAAAGTTTTTCATCAGAAACATCAATTCCTGAAACTTCTTTCTGAATGACTTGATTTGAATTTATAATGAGAAAAAAAGGAAGTTTGATATCCCATTTATCGGCTATTTTATCAGTATAACTAACTCTGTCTTTTTTACTAATTACCAGACCTTCTTTTTTCTTTTCAACTAAAAGCAAAGCAACCTTATCTTCATTATTTAAAGTGAAGTGCTCAACAGCAATGTATTGTTTCCCAAGTAAAAAGTTATTTAAGGATAATCCAGCCATTAGTAAATAACAGTAGGTTTGATTAATACACTTAATTTTTTCTTTGAATCTTCTCTTTTTCGAGAACTAAAAAGCCATTTTATAATTGGAATTCTTGATAATAATGGCACACCGGTTCCAGAATCATTTTTTATAGATTCTTCTAATCCGCCTAAAACAATTACATCCTGATCTTTAACTCTGATAATTGATGTAAACTCTCTTGAATTAATTCCTGGAGGTGCATCTTTATCTACTTTTTGTCCATTAAAACTTGATTGTATTACTTTAATATCCATAGTAATTTGTCCGTTACCAGAAACTAAAGGCATAATGCTTACTGATAATTCAGCATCAATTGGCTGGTAATTTTTAACTTCAGAAGCTTGCGGAATTTGTGATCCGTAGTAATTTTGATTGGTAACTACATAGTAAGTAGTTTCACCAATAGATAGATAAGCTTTGTGCCCGTTTAAAGTTGATAATCTTGGGGACGAACGTACCTTTAAATTGCCATTTGTTTCCATTGCTTTCAGGCTTAGATAGAAGTTAGGCACTACTTGTCCAATATTTAAAGACCCGAATCCACTGAAACCGTCGATAATTTTATTAATCGTTGATGCTCCTAATTTAATATCTGCATTAGGAAAAACTGTACCCGAAGTGGTTACAGGTTTGTCTCCAATTCCTGCTTGAATTCCTGTTTCTACAGTAGCACTGCGATTAACTTCTAAAAGCATTACTTCGATTAAAATAACAGGAACTGCTTTATCAATATATTTGATAAAAGATTCAAAACGTTCAATATTTGCTGCTGGACCGTTTACTAAAAAACTGTTTAGCTCTTTATCTATTTTTATATCAAGATCTTTCTTTATCTCGTCTGGAATTATAGTAAGAATAGATTCTGATGGGGCACTGCTTGAACTCGACGATGATGAGTAATTGCTGCTATTATTGCCATTATTCCCAAAGCCATTACTTTGATTTGAGTAATTTGAACTGGAATTAGAATTATATCTGTTACTGCTGTCGTAAGAACTATAATTTGAATAACTATTCGTATTATTTAATCTTCCTGCACTTCTTCCTTCTTTTGCTGGATCGCTTAAAAGTTCTATTGAACGATGCATCAATGCAATAGATTTTATATTTCTGACTACTAACTGATCCTTGGTACCAAAATAATAAAGTGCTCCGCTTTTCTTAAAAGTATAACCTCCTCCTCCAGCTGAGAAAGATTGAGCAGAATTGTTATTATACTGCTGCTGATTATTATTTTGAGGAATATTGGTACCATCGGCCTTAATCTCAAACAGTTTTGCCAAAAGTTCATCAAAAGTTATGTTTTTTGCTTTTACAGTTCCATTACCTGCATTCTCCAACGGACTTGAGATAAACATATCGATATCTAATTCATTACCGATATCATATACAATACTTGAAATGGGCGTGTTTTCAAAATCAACATTCAAAAGTTTTTTATCCGCATCAACAACTGTAAAGAAAAAATTAGATCTTCTCGGACGCATTGGTCTGTTTTGTCTAATAGCTCCATTAGGATCTGAGTTTCCTTCAACTGAAAAATTACCTTCAAGTTTATCGAAAATATAGAAATTATCTCTTGATTTAGTAACTGTCAAATTATTAGCAAAAGCCAATTTATTTAAAGCTGCATCAAAAGGTACATTTTTAATATAAGCCGTTAATAATTGATTTTCCAAACCTGGAGCAAAAACAAGATTTTTTCCGCTTACATCCATTATTTTTCTAAACACATCATAAAGCTTATCATCTTTTAAATTCAATGAAAGCAAATCATTAGCATAATCATAGGATACCTCTATATCTTTTACTTTTTGAATTTCAACAGGCTTCTCATATTTTTTGATAGACAAAATGTTTCCTGTAAAATCAATTGTAAGATCGTATTCTTTACATAAAAAAATAAGCAGATCTCCTACCGTTACATTTGAAAAATTATTTACAATATTGATCTGGTTTAAATTGCCGGCAACACTAAAATTAAGTTTATGAACCTGAGATACGGCTAGTAAAAAACTAGACAAGGAGGCTTCTTTAATATTCACATTTACTTTCTCGTTTAAACCAGGCGCATCGACAGAAATGGATTCAATATTATTTTTTAGCTGTAAAATCCGATTTTCCTGAGAAAACGAAAACTGAAAAATTAGTATTAATAACAGCGTAATTATTCTTTTCATGAAACTATATTGTATTGTAGAATTTTATATATTTTAATTTACAAGAGTAATGAAAAAACTTCATCAACCGAAGTAATGCCTTCTTTAATTAATAACAAGGCGTTACGTTTTAATGTAAAAATGTCTTTTTCATCCAGATATTCATTAATATCCAGCTGATTATTTTTGATTAAATTTGATAATTCAGATCCTATTGGCAGAATTTCATAGATTGCTTTTCTTCCTGAATAACCCGTATGATAACACTGTTCGCATCCAACTGCTGTATAATGAGACGTCAAATAATCTGGAATTTCAAATCCGCTTGGAAAAATTTCTTTTGAAATAGTCTGTTCGGTTTTACAAGAATTGCATAATTTTCGAACTAAACGTTGAGCGACGCTCATATTGAGTGTGCTTGCAATTAAAAATGCAGGAACTCCCATATCAATTAGCCTAGAAACCGTAGCCCAAGCTGAATTGGTATGAATAGTAGACAATACTAAGTGTCCTGTTAATGCCGCACGAATTGCCATATTGGCTGTATTAACATCACGAATCTCCCCTACCATGATAATATCTGGATCTTGTCTCAAAAAAGTTCGTAGTGTTGCAGCAAAATCAAGTCCGATGTTTTCTTTTAATTGAACCTGATTAATTCCTTCCAAAGTATATTCGATAGGATCTTCAACAGTTAAAATATTGGTATTCGGAACATTCAAATTCTTTAGTGTCGCATATAAAGTTGTAGTTTTTCCTGATCCTGTAGGACCTGAAATAAGAACAATTCCATTTGGACGTTTTATGTTTTCAAGGTAAGCTGCTAATTCTTTCTCTGTAAAACCCAAAGAATTAATATCGATATGGCTGGTATCTTTACTTAAAATACGAAGTACTACTTTTTCACCATGTAATGTTGGCAGAACAGAAACACGGACATCAAAATCTTGATAATCGGTTACCATTGTAATACGACCATCTTGAGGCAATCTTTTCTCAGAAATGTCAAGCTGAGCCCTGATTTTAATTTTATTTACAATGATTGGATATTCTTCTACTGAAATATGAAATTGTTCTTTTAGTTTTCCATCTAAACGAAAACGCACTCTTGCATTTTTTTCATAAGGCTCAAAATGAATATCACTGCTTCCTATTTCTTTGGCATTTAATACAATTTTCTCGAGAAAATCAGCAGTGTAATGAATCTCAGAAACATTATTGGCTGTTTTTCTGTAATTAGTACTTAAATAGCGATTTATATTTTCTGTGGAATCAGTTTCTAGTTCAACTTGAAAACTTAGTAAAATACTTAATTCATTTTGAAGGGAAGCAATATCCGAAGCATCTGTTTTCAAAATAACAGTCTGCTGATTTTTCCCTACTGGAATTATTCGGTAGTAATAGGCCTGTTCTGATTTTACAAGCTGTTGAAATTCTATTGGAATATCGAAACTATTCATCTTAATAGGCATATAAAAAAGTATCGCTAAAGCCAAAAGAAGCTGCATAAACGACACCAAAGAAAAGAGACATATAACCTGCTAAAGGCACAGTTGTTGGTTCTTTTTTGTGAGTTAATATCAAATGTAATGTCAATGAAAAAATCAGTGAAAAAACAAATAGTACCCAAAATGAAACTATTGAAAATGAAGTTGCTATAAAAATAAAAAACAACACATCGCCAATTCCGATTGTGTTTTTAAAGTCCAGCTTCTTAAATTTTGTATATAGTAAGCTTACTCCTAAAAGAAATCCTATAAATAATAAGTTGAAAACAAAATTAAGTAGAGCGATTGATAGCGGCAGAACGTCAATTTGTATTTTAAAAGCTAAAATTCCGATTATTGGATATAGAAACCAATAGACCATTCTACTTTTAAAATCCTGATACAAAACAAAAGCAAATACAATAATTAATATGAATTTCAAATACCACATTAATCGTTTACAATTTGTTTTGGAACACCATTTTGGTCAATTTCCCAAACATTAAAAACTCCATTTCCATTAAAATCGGTAATTGCTGTTGCTTTAACTTTAAACTCATTGTTACTTGAATTTACGATTTCATAAACATAGTTTGCACTTCCATTTTCTTTGGTCGTCTTTGGAGCTTCAAAATCTATTTCGGTAAAATTAGGACTGTATTTTGAGTACATAAAGTAGTACTGTTTCTCAGCATTATAAATGGCTTTTAGTTGTACTTGAGCTTCTACACTTTTAGCTTTTGTAATTAATGGCATTAAGTTAGGCAAAGCAATTAAAAGCAGAATTCCAATGATGGCAAGTACAATCAACATTTCCTGAAGATTGAATGATGGCAGTTTTCTAAATAGATTTTTCTTCAAAACAAAGTGTAATTAATTTTTACAAATATATCTTTTTTATTGAGAAAACAATCGAAGCTTAAATGAGAAATAATTTGTTAATAATTCTAAAATTTTATAAGCTTTGCTACAATCTTAATCCTGACATTAAACACAAGAAAAAATCTAATACAAATAAAAAAACTGCGTATAATCTGTTTACTTACACGCAGTTTTTTAAAATATTTTAAAGTGAAATTATTTTTCTTCTAGGACTTTAGCTTTTTGTACTAATACTTTATTTTCTCCAACAATTTTAGCATTACTGTCTTGTAATTCATTCACTTTCTTATTCAAATCAATAACATACAAAGTAAGCTCTTCAATTTTCTGCAAAAGCCTCGCATTCATTTCTCCCAAATTAATTCCATTCTTTAGAACTTCTTCTTCACTTGGGATATTCTCTAGGTGTCCATTGTCATTAATATGTTTTTCAACTTCTTCAAGTGGTGGTAAATCATAGTTTTTTTTGAAAACAAAATCAGGCCAATTATTCAAGTCTACTTTTACTTCTTTAGAATGTATTATCCCGTTTACTGCCAAGGCACTATCTGGCGAATTTGTACCTATCCCTACTCTATCCTGCATTATGCTCATATAATGACGCGTCTTTGGAGCTGTAGCCGTTTCTAAAGCACTAATTGTTGTACCCGTTTTTATTAAATCAAGATTAGCTGCACTTATTACCATTACACCTTCAATTTTAATCATTAAAATATTACTAGTACTTACTAAATGATAAATAGGGATACTATTTGTATCATGATTAAAATCTCCAATAAGCCATTGACTTGCAACTGGTCCAAATGCTGTTGGAATTTCTGTTGCCTGATCAAAATAGCCTCCAACATTATGGCCTATTTGATATCTTTTCGTAAGCTTTCCAGTTGCTAGTTGATTATTATAAGCTGAAGTTATAGTAACCTCAAACCAGCCCCATAAAGGAACACTTGGAAATTGAATGTTCACCGCTTGATTTGGAGTTCCATTTGGAAATACAGTTGTATAAAGGCTAAGTTCAAAATTACCACCCGTTTGAGAATAAGTTGAAAAATTAAAAAATAATACAACAACTAATAGTCCGAAAAATTTGTTATTTAGTGTTCGATATTTTTGTTTTGACATTTTTATTTGGTTTTTAATTTATCTACTTCCATTTGTAAAATTTGAACTTTTTCTAAAATCATTCTTGTATTTTCATCTTGTTTTTTCAAAGTTTCAATTTCTTTATTCTGTTTAATAATATACAAAGTAAGTTCCTCGATTTTTTTAAGCAAAGACATATTCATTTCAGCAAGCATTAAACCATTTTTCTCAATTTCCTGTGCTGATGGAATTTCAGGTAAATGTTTGTTTTCGTTAATGTAATTTTCAACTTGTTCTAAAGATTTTAGTTTATAATCATTAGCAAAAACATAATCTGGAACTAACGGTCCAAGCATATCAACTCTTACTTCTTGGGCGTGGATTTTACCTTTAACAGTTAATTTTTCATCAGGAGCAGTAGTTCCAACACCTACATTACCAGAATCATATACTACATTACCACTAATATTCTTCCAATTATTTAATGCAGGAGATAACAATCCTGAATATGGTGTAGTAGCCTCAGGATGAATAAAAAATAACTCGGAAAGCCCAACAGTTCCATTTTGCCCATTGTAAAATGTAAATTTAAGTTTAGTATAAGCTCCTCCAACTGGTACTTTTAGTGAAAAACTATAATTACCATAATCAACATCAGAATAGTCAGCTATTATTCTCCATACATTTGCTCCATTGTAAGTATCATATCCTTCTATCTTAAATCTTGATGAAGGTAAATACCGAGTAGTCCATCCTACCCAAGCGCCTGCTTGTGTATGGTAGCCTGGCAATCCTTCTATAAGAATCACTGCTGGATTTGCGGGAGTAACTCCAGATATATAATAAGGATTCATACTACCATCAAACAACATTGGCAAACTAACTGTAGGTCCTTGCTGAGTAACTGTATAGCGAGTACCCGCATTAAATAAAATATTATGCTCCCATCCAACTGGTGTTAAGTTGGTCGAAAATGTTTGCGAATTAGTAATTTGGCATATAATAAATGCAGTAAATAGAAGTATTTTTTTCATGTTTATAATGTATTTTTAACTTAAATATTGCTGTATGATTAATTTGAATGCTATGTAATACATCCTTTTTTAATAAAAACAGTGCAATAAAATTCTATATCTTCAGCACTGCATTCTTCAAAAATAAAATGTTGAAATTTTAACAGCCTATTACATCAATTTGTTTAGTTTTGTTAAAAAATAAACAAAAAATATATTCTGCAAAAATGATTTTTTTATTGTCGAATTCCTATTTTTTAACCGAATAAATAGCACAACTATGTTAAAAAAAATTGCTGTCCTCATAATTATATTTTGCACAGCCTGCCACACAACCAAAATTAAAAATGACAATTTCAAATTTTCTTCTTCGGTTGTTGAATTGGGGAGCATTGGAACATCGAAATTATCGTATAACCTTAATACTTTTGAACCAAAAGGTCTACCTAAACTTGAAAATAATATTCGGGTAGAAATTGGTATTGTACCTTATAATAGAAAGTTAAATAAAATTTATAAATCTAAAGCGAAATACAATCAGAATCAAACAAAAGTTGCCTTCATTGATAGTTTGCCAATCAAACCAGAATTGGTAACAATCAAAATTTTGGATGTTGCTGGTCTTGTAGAAGAAATAAATGCAGAATACAATTCTAATATTTTGAAATTACTAACCGATACTCAAAATCTGAAAATAATTTCAAGTCTTGCTGTAAGTCTTCCTGTGGAAGAAATTACTAAAATCAGACAATCGGATGCTTACTATTTAATAAACAATCAATACAAAAAGTATACTATTGCTTTATATAAAGCTGGAAAAAAAACAGATATCATAGATATAAATCCTGAAACAATTGTGGCCTATCAGGTAAGTTCATTCTGCTGGGTAAAATCAGTAAAAGGAACATGGAATGTTGCTGACATAGTAAATGAAAGCAACTCTTGTTCTGGAATAACGAAACGAAAAATAAATGAGAAGAAAAATACTGGGGATTTATTTGACATGTAATTCTCCAATTTTATAATAAAGCTTACCATACTATCATGAATAAAACTTCAATTAAATATCTTTTGTTTGCAATTATTTTCAGCTTTGTCTCTTGTGAAGAAATATTACTCGTTGATGACATCTATAAAAAAGAAGTTACTCTTATTGCTCCCGCAAACAATTCTCTTCTTTCCTCATCTGGAGTTACCTTCTCATGGGAAGCGGTCGAAAGTGCCGATAAATATCAACTACAAATCGCTATTCCAAATTTTGAAACTCCAAAACAAATTGTTTTGGATACTACTGTTACAAAAAACTCTTATACGCAGCAGTTAAACATTGGTAAATATGAATGGCGAATAAAAGCCATTAATAGTGCTTATGAAACTGCTTATTTTAAAAATAGTTTTGAAGTTTTGAACAATGATGATTTTCAAAACAATACAGTTATTTTGCTAACTCCAACCAATAACTTAACTACCAAAACTGCTTTACAAAAATTATCTTGGGATGCTATTATTGGTGCAACAAATTATCAGCTTCAAATTTTGGATGAAAACAATACTTTAGTTAAAGAACAAAGTACAGAGGCCACTCTTATTAACTTTACTTTTGATGAAGGCAAATATACTTGGAAAGTAAGAGCCAGTAATGGAACAAATCAGACATTATTTACTTCAAGATCTATTTTAATTGACACTAAAGCTCCTAACACTCCTACTCTCACCGCTCCTGTAAATGCAAGTACTACTACTGCAACAAATATCAATTTCCAATGGAACAGAACTCCAATATCTGGCAGCGCAGAAAGAGACAGTATATATGTATATACTAACAACGCTTTGACAAATTTAAATTTTAAAGATAGAGGCACTAGTCCATATAATAAAACATTAACAACTGGAACTTATTATTGGTTTGTAAAATCATTTGATGATGCAGGAAACACAAGTGCCAGAAGTACTGTTTTCAATTTTACTATAAATTAAAAGCTTATAAAACTTTTCATCACATATCACGAAAGCAGAAATTGCTTTATATCACATATAAATTAAAAGAACTAATAAAAAAATGAAAAAAAAAATTATTTGGCTTATACTATTATATATTCCTTTAAGTCTAAGTGCACAGGTAGCAACAACGCCTTTAGCTGGAGATTACAAAATAATCGATATTGGTGGAAATGGCGGAGGAGATTATACTCGAAATTTAATTCTGCTTCATGAAATGTACAATGGCACATTAATAAACATGAATAAAGCTATAGGTACAATCACAGCATTAAGAGGAGCTGTCGGCGGATATAATAGAATCAATATTGTCGAAATAAATTCTTCTTCTGCTTATAACAGTACAGCAGCAACTATTAGATCTATTGACGGTAGTAGCAGTTGGACATTAAAAACATGCATCTATAATGGTAAAAAATACTTGGCTGTTGATGTTCCATATTCTGATGCTTATCACAACTGGGGATTTAAATTTTCAGGATGGACAAACTCTACTGGTGAAAACATGAAATCTATTGCTTATATGATAAATGGAGCTTCGGTTAATACGGATGTTCTATCAGATATTCAGGATTTTTCAGCCAATATGAGCGAAACTCATCTCGTTAACAACTTCTCAATAATGGGAAACAAAGTCGGTATTGGAACTACTTCTCCTGATGAAAAATTAACTGTAAAAGGAAAAATTCATACGCAGGAAGTTCGCGTTGATATGCTTGGACCTTTAGTCCCTGATTATGTTTTTGCTAATGATTATAAACTAAAATCTTTAGAAGAAGTAGAAAATTACATCTACGAAAACAAACATTTACCCGAGATTCCTTCAGCGCAGGAAATTGAAAAAAATGGTTTAATGCTTGCTGAAATGAATATGTCTTTACTTAAGAAAATTGAAGAGTTGACTCTTTATATGATTGAAATGAAAAAGGAAAATGAAATACAAAAAAATCTTATAGAAAAACAAAATGACAAAATATTGGATTTAGACAAGAAATTAAATCAAATCTTAAAATCAAAATAATGAAAAATTTTCTCGGCTTAATATTAGCAGTTGTTTTTTCTAATTCTGGATTTTCTCAGACAACAATTAACCAAAACGGTCTGCAAACAACTGTAATAAAAGGATTAGCAGCACAAGCAACGCAGGCTAAAAGATTTGAAATTGCAAATATTGGTTATAATTCTTTTCATTGGCAATATGGCGGTCTTATAATAATTGAAATTTATCAAGCTTATTTTTCTAATGATTATAAAAAATATGTTATTCAAAATGGTTTTGGAGAAGGTGTAAATTCTGGTTCGGCAATTCTAAAACTAGTTGAAACTCACGGAAACCAATATTTAGGAAAAATTGTCTTAGGAACACCTGTAGATATCAGTTCTACTTTTGGAGGATACACAAACAGACAACTTCCTATCTATTTTGATGTACAAAATTATGCTTCTTACACTGTTAAAATTTCATATCAACAACCAAAAGTAGACACAATAACAGACTACAATCAGATTAAAATTAATGAAACTCCAACAGGAACAAATATTGCAAATTTTACCGTTTCCGGCGAATTAAATACGAATATAATAACAAATGGATTATTAAGGGTTAGTGGCAGCGGAAATCATTATGTGCAAAATGGAAATGTTGGAATTGGTACAACAAACCCAACTTCAAAATTAACTGTTGCCGGAAATATTGCAGCGCGCGAAGTAAAAGTCACTGTTGATGCCGGTGCTGATTTTGTTTTTGAAAAGGATTACAGTTTACAATCTCTAGAATCTGTAGATAAATTCATTAAAGAAAACAAACATCTTCCTGAAATTGCTTCAGCTGAAGAAATGAAGAAAGATGGAATTAATCTTTCTGAAATGAATATTAAACTTCTGCAGAAAATTGAAGAATTAACTCTTTATTCTATTCAACAGAACAAAAAGATAGAAGAGCAGTCGAAAGAGATTGAATCATTAAAAAGTTTAGCTTTGCGAATCGCTAAATTAGAAAACCAATCTGCTCAAAAATAATCAATGAAAAACAAAAAAAACATATACATATTGCTCCCGCTCGTTTTATTCGTTTGGGGAGCAGTATTATTTCAAGTATTTTCATTTACAAATTCAGACGACGTATTACCGGTTACCAATCCTGAATTCACTATTAAACCGTTAAAAGTTACTAAAAGAGAAACTTTTGCTATTAATATCAATTACAGAGATCCTTTTTTAGGGAAAATGTATACTCAAGAAACTGCTCCAAAACCGAAAGCATTACACTCAACTCCTAAAATAGCAAAGCAGCCAGAAGCACTGGTTTGGCCAAATATTATCTACAAAGGTGTAATTGCAGATTCTAAAGGCAAAAACACCATTTACATGTTAATTATAGATAATAAAAATTATTACATGAAAATTGGAGATACTGAAAATGATGTTTTCCTAAAATCTGGTGACAAAGAATCTGTATACGTAAAATATAAAGGTAATCTCAATATTATAATGCTTCAGGATTGAAATTAAAACTCAAAATTAAGTCTGGTGCTTTACAATTTACAGTATTTATTGCTGTATTAATTGCCCTGCTTCTTGCGGGTTTGGTTTTATACGCTTACACTTTTATTTACATGAAAGAACAGTCTAAAGGAGCTATTGAAAATATCCAAATTGCCGATATTGGAATGCAATCTCTTCTAGAGCAAAAAGAGTTAAATACAGATACTGCAACAATTGATTATCATGATAAAGAAAATCAAATTATAAAAACCCATTTATCACAATGGGGAGTTTTTCAAAAAGGAATTACAACTACTCAATTCAGGAAAAAAAAATTCACCAAAACCGCAATAATTGGTTCTCTTATAGTGGCCGATAAATCGCCTACTTTATATTTGCAAGAAACCCATAATGCACTGACTGTTGTAGGAAGTACCAAAATTCAAGGTATAGCCTATTTACCTAAACAAGGAGTTAGTTCTGGATATATAGCTGGAAATAGTTATTATGGCTCTCAGTTGATTTATGGAAAAATAGAAAAAAGTTCTTCCGAATTACCAAAGCTCGAAAAGAGTTTTTTTGATGCCATTAATTTTTATCTAAAAGAATATAAAATAAATCGACAGGAAGATTACATTAATTTAAATTCGGGTATAAAAATCACAAATTCTTTTAAAGAAAAAACGAAAGGATATTATTCTGAAAATCCAATTACGATCGAAAATAAAATTCTGTCGGGAAATATGATCATTAAATCAGAAACTTCCATCAAAATAAGAAAGACTGCACTATTAAATGATATAATTCTTATTGCACCAATTATTGAAATAGAAGATGAAACAAAAGGTTGTTTTCAAGCAATAGCTTCCAGAAAAATTATAATGGGCAAGAGATGTAATTTATCATATCCATCAGCTTTGTTATTATTTCAGGATAATAAAAATACCATTTCAGAAAATCAAAATTATAATAGTTTACCCGACAATCAAATTTTTATAGATACCGAAAGCATCATAAAAGGAAATATCATTTACCTTAAAACCAAAGAAACAGCTGACTTTCAAACCCAAATTGTTTTGGAAAAAGATTCCAAAATAAAAGGACAAGTCTATTGTAACGGTAATTTTGAAATCAGAGGAACCGTATCAGGATCTGTATATACTAGACAATTCACAGCCAATCAAGCAGGTTCTATTTTTGTGAATCATGTGTACAATGCTACCATCGAAAATGAAAATGTTCCGCATCTCTATGGCGGAATAATTTTAGAACAAGAACCTAAAACTGTTTTAAAATGGTTGTATTAAAAAAAATAAAATCGGCTACATTAATTGAAGCAGTTGTTGCAACTGTTTTGGTGGTTATTATATTCATCATTTCGAGTTTAATTTTAAACAATCTCGTATTTAATACTTTTTCAAAAAACACACACGGAATTGAAACCAGAATAAATGAATTGGAATATGAAGTGCAGAATAACACGATAAAACTTCCTTATCAGGAAAATTATAAAGACTGGAATATCAATATTGAAACAGAAAATATTTCGGTAAAAAAAATCTTTACTATTTCAGCAATTAATACTGTATCCAAAAAAGAAATTACAAAACACCAGATACTATGGCAGCAGGAAAATTAAAATCATTTACACTATCAGAATTAATAGTGGTTATGATTATAACTGCTATTGTTGTTGGTATGGCTTTTAGTGTGTTAAGAATTGTGCAGAAACAAATTCATACCATTCAAACCAATTTTGAAAAAACAAGCACATTAGCTCTTTTTGAACAAAAATTGTGGCAGGATTTCAATGAACCGCATATTGTTATGTATGATAATGACAAACAAATGTTGATTATGACTTCTGAAATTGATACTGTAACCTATTCGTTTCAGGATAAATTCAGCATGCGAAATCGCGATACAATTAAACTGAAAATCATTCCAAACAAGACATTATTTCAAGGAAAAGAAGTAAAATCAGGGCCAATTGATGCTTTATCGATATTTGCCGAAACAGAATTGCCAGACTATGAAATTTTTGTTTCGAAAAAAAATGACTTAACCTTTCAAATGAATCAGGAAGATGGCTTTTAAAATCGAAAACACCCAAAATAAAAAAACAATTCAGCCAAAAGGTTCGAATAGCATTGAAAGTTTACTGAAAAAAGAAATCACGCTTTTTGGCAACAGTTTTAATAATAAAAAAAAGCAGGCTTTTTATCTTGAACTAGCTGTTTTATTAAAAGCTGGTGTAAGCTTTAAAGAAGGATTATCATTGATTATTGAATCTTTAAAAAAAAGTGCCGATAAAGATTTAATTCAAACCATTTTAAATGATGTCGTAAACGGAAGACCCTTTTCTGAAGCACTTCGTATTTCTAAATCATTTACAGAATACGAATATTACTCCATTCAAATAGGTGAAGAAACGGGAACCACAGCGCAGGTATGCCAAGAACTCGGGCATTTTTTTGAACGTAAAAACGAACAGAAAAGAATCATTATAGCAGCCCTCACCTATCCTTCTATTGTATTAAGTACAGCGGTTTTGGTCGTGATATTTATGTTGAGTTATGTAGTACCTATGTTTCAAGATATCTTCAAACAAAACAACATGGAACTTCCTCTTTTAACACAGTTCATTGTAAAACTATCCGTTTGGACAAAAACTTATGGCTTGTATTTTTTATTAGCACTTGTTACTTTTATTTTCTCTACACAGTTTTTCAAAAACAATCAGAAGTACAAAAAAGCACTGCATTATTTTTTAGTGAAAATCCCAGTTTTAGGAGCATTTATGACCAAAGTATATCTGGCACAATTCACTCAGGCAGTAACCTTATTAACTACCGCAAAAGTTCCGTTATTGAATAGTATTCAAATGGTCAAAAAAATGATTCAGTTTGTCCCTTTACAAGAAGCGTTAGAACAAGTTGAAAACAGTATTCTAAAAGGAAACAGTTTAAGTTCGAGTTTGAAAAACACGCCGCTTTTCGACAACCGAATTATATCTCTCGTAAAAGTAGCCGAAGAAACCAATCAAACCGAATATGTTTTCAAACAACTCAGTGAACAATATAATCAAGAAGTCGTACAGCAATCAAAGGTAATGACTACCGTTTTAGAACCTTTTATTATACTTTTTGTCGGGGTTTTAGTAGCCGTTTTGTTAGTGGCTATGTATTTACCTATGTTCCAATTGAGTAGTGCGATTGGGTAATTTTTTTATAAAATTATATATATCAACAATAAAGTTTTTTTGTTAATATTTTATCAAACAGCCTATCAATATTTTAACAATTTTAAACTAAACTTGTATTTTCTTACATATCGAAACGCAACTATTTAACATTATTCCTAACATGTTTAAAAACTCTTTATTTAAATTAATGCTTATTGCATTGATTTTTCCTAATGTATTTTTCTCTCAAACTACCAAAGATCTTCCAAATTACTTTCCTGTAAGTCCTAATGCAGCTTCATTTGCAAAAGAAGGATTATTTCCCGTAGACTATTCAACAGGAAAAATTAACATTAGCGTTCCTCTTTATACTATTAAAACAAGAGAACTAACTGTTCCTATTAGCCTAAATTATAATAGTGCAGGAATCCAATTAGATGAACTTGCTTCTTGGGTAGGTCTAGGCTGGAATTTAAACTCGGGAGGGGCTGTTGTTAGAAATGTAAAAGGAATACCTGATACTGGTAATGGGGTTCCAGATATAAATAATGCTGCATTTACACAGGCAAATTATAATTTTTTGTATTCACAGTATAACCCTTATAGAGTAAGTCCTGTAGATACTGCATATGATGAATTTATAATAAATGCCCCAGGTTTATCTGGAACTTTTTATTTCGTCAATAATAAACCTATTTTTAAAGACCTTCAAAATACCGTAGTTAAAACTTCTTCATACAATAATCAGTTACTAACTAATACACTGACATTAGAAATAACTAAAGCTGATGGTACAATTTACAGATTCGGACAATCATTAGATGGTTACAATGCTAATGAAACTGTTCACAATACATCAGACATTTACAGACCAGATTACGTTTCTTCGTGGTTTTTAACTGAAATTATCCCACCTAATAGTAAAAGTACAAACGATATAATTTCATTTAAATATAAATCACTTGCTAGTGTTTATGATTATCAAATAGTGACCGGTGAACAGTTAATTGACAATGCAATTGATCCTAATAAGACAGCAACGCTAAAATCTATTTTCCCAGATAAAACAAATTCTAGCAGACAATTTTTAACATCAATAAATTTTAACAACGGAATTGTTGAATTTACCTCTAACCAAAACAGGTTAGATTTAATAGACGATTATAAATTAGATAAAATAAGTGTTTATAATGTTAAAGGGGCTACAAAAACTTTAATTACTGAATATAGTTTTGGTTATGACTATTATAACAGAGCAGGAGGATTTAGAACAACATCAGATCCAAATGATGGAATAAGCAACCCAAATTCTTACAATTCAACTAAAAACATCAACAGTCGTGATAAATCATTAAAACTTACACAAATTGTAAACAACATATTAAATGTAAAACACTTGTTTGAATATGAAGGAACAACACTTCCATCAAGAGGAACTACCAAAAAAGATTTTTGGGGATATATAAATGCTAATACAGGTAATTTATCTCCACCTACAAGATTAGATCGTATATCAGGTGATATACGAAACAATTATTATACAACAGTTGGAAATGGTGATCGAACTGCAAATGAAACTTTAATGAAATCTGGAATTTTACAAAAAATAACCTATCCAGAAGGTGGTTATTCTATTTTTGAATATGAAGCTAATAGATATATTGAAAATGTAACAACTCCAACCATTGTAAACAAAACCTCAACAGTAATAGTTTACGGTACTGGTTGTAATTCTAATTATGGTCCCAGCTCAGCAAGTAAGGTATTTACTCCTACTAATTATGTTTTAGGAAGCGGAAAATTAAATATTTCATTCTCTGCTGCCACACAAGAATCTGGAGCTGGTAACACAAATGCTAAATATGATACTGAGTATTTTGGAAGACCAGCACCCCTAACAAGTGGAGGATCATATACATATATTCGAGAGTTTAACAACTCAAGCCATACTTTATCTGCTACAGAATACAGATCAGGAAATATTGGCGCTTATGGATGTCCATTCACTTCTATTACAGCAAGCTGGCAAGAAAACTCAGGAAGCACCACTACACCTACAGTAAAACTAACCGGTGGATTAAGAATAAAATCAATTAAATCTTATGATGGAAAGAATAGTAATCCCGTTACTATAAAACAATACTTATATGAAAACGAAAACCCATTAATTAAAGAAGGTAATGGTTGTTATGTAAGAGGTACTTTCCAAACCACAACTTCCGATGATATATTACCAGTTTTTTCAAGTTCAGCAATCTTTGATAATAATACGGGAGGATCACCATCTGTCAATTATGGAAAAGTTACAGAATTTGATGTGGATGCTATAACAGCCAATAATAATGGTAAAACAGAATATTTTTATGAAAATGCTCCTTTATCTCGTTTATTCGATATTAGTGCAGGAAGTCTGCCAAAAGTTTTTCAATCGCCTCAATATAGAATAGAGACTGGAGGAAATAATCAGCCATTTGAAACCACATTAATGTACTTATCATTTACTTTTTTCAAAAATGATATGTGGAACCAAGGGTCATTACTAAAGACAAATATCTATAAAGCGGATACTGCTCCAAATACATACAAAATAATTCGTAGTATTGTCAATCAATATACTATTCTAAAACAACAATCGTTAGCTTACAATGTTGTTTTTAGTAATTTTGCAGCGCCTGTTTTGCCTGAGAATTATCCAGATTCTTTCGCACTCCCATACAACCAAAATGCTGATTTTTGCTCAGGAATGTTTTATTACGCAGTAGGTCAAACTTCACAAGGAAAAAAAGAAATTACTACTACAACCGAAACAGAATATGATGATAACGCGAATCCGACAATTCAGAAAGTAACTACTTACAGCTACGAAAACCCGCTTCATTATCAGTTGACCAAAACTGAAACCATAAACAGTAAAAATGAAACATTAAGAACACAGTTAAGCTACCCTCAAGATTTGGTTTCTACAGGACAAACTACAGAAATGCAGGGCTTAATAAACCTAAACAAAATTGACAAGCCAATAAAAACTGAAACTTTTATCAATAATGTTCAAACATCAGAATCTATAACCAAATTTGAACAAAGTTCAGCTACTGGCAATCTTCTTTTACCAAGAGAAATTCATTCTTCTAAAGGATTGGTTGAAACATTTCCTTTTGACAATGCAAATCGTAAAGTAAACTTTACATTATATGATACTGATATGTTTAATGGCGTAGCATTAGGAAACGGAAATATTCTGGAATATTCTATTGAAAACAGAACTCCCATTTCTATTATTTGGGGATATAATAAGTCGCAGCCGATAGCAAAAGTTGAAAATGCAACTTACAGCCAAATTTCGTCGTATGTTGCAAATCTCCAGAACCTTTCCAATACAGGAACTGAAGCTGACCTGATTACCGCTCTTAATGCTTTAAGAACAGCTCTGCCAAATGCGATGGTAACCACTTATACCTATCTGCCACTCGTTGGGGTAAGCACAATCACAGACCCTAAAGGTGACAAGATAACGTATACTTATGACAGTGCCGGAAGATTACAATTCGTAAAAGATGCACAAGGCAATTTAATTTCTGAAAACCAATATCATTATAAAAACTAATATCAAGATGAGAAATATCTTAAAAAATATCCATATCAGCCTATTATTGGTTTTTATATCATTTAAAGCAATAGCGCAGGTACCTGCCACCATAACAAAAAGCAACTATACTGTTACAGGTACCGAAACCCTTATTGCCACTCAAAGTATTACACTACAGCCGACAACGGTGATACAATCCGGCAGTACATTTTTAGCTACCGTTAATGCTGACTCTTATATTGCGTTGAATTTTTCAAATGAAAATTATATTTTCACCAGAACATTTCAAACCCCAATGACGGCTGCATCGGGAATTTCAAGCAATAAAGATGTTGTAGAATCTATTGCTTATTTTGATGGACTGGGAAGACCAATACAAAACATAGCCATAAAAGCCTCTCCAAGCAAGCAGGATATTGTAACACATATTAGTTATGACGGATTTGGAAGACAGGATAAGGATTATCTTCCTTTCATGCCAACAACAGGAACAATTGCTTCCTATAGAACTGGAGCCGATACAAGTACTAATACTTATTACATTGCAAATTATCCTGCAGATATTAACAGTACAACTCCTAATCCATTTTCTCAGACCAAGTTTGAAGATTCTCCTTTAAACAGAGCTGTAATGCAAGGTGCTCCAGGAAGTCCATGGGGCATTAGTTCAGGACATGAAATAAAAACTGATTATGCAGCAAATACAGCTGCTGAGAATGTTAAACTCTTTACTGCAGTTACAACATGGAATGCTTCGCAAGGAGTATATGATATAAGCTTAGGTAATAGTGCCGCAAGTACTTATTATGGAGCCAATCAGCTTTATAAAACAGTAATAAAAAATGAAAACTGGACTTCTGGAACCAACAATACTACAGAAGAATTTAAAGATAAAGAAGGCCGTGTTATACTAAAAAAAACCTATGGCAACTCGATGGTGAATCAGGTTTTAACCAATACATCGCATGAAACTTATTATGTTTATGATATGTATGGTAATTTAACCTATGTTATTCCACCAAAAGCCGATGGAGCAGTCTCAGCAACAGTATTAAATGATTTATGCTATCAATATAAATACGATGACAAAAACAGATTGGTAGAAAAAAAACTACCCGGTAAAGATTGGGAATATATTGTATATGATAAATTAGACAGACCCATCCTGACACAAGATGCTAACCTAAGACTTGCTAATAAATGGCTGTTTACCAAGTATGATGCTTTCGGAAGACCTGTTTATACGGGTGATTATGTAAATACAACACAAGTAACCAGAGCTGCAGTTCAGGGACTGGCCAATGCTGCTGCGACTATATTTGAAAGTAAAGTTACAACGTCTTTGACTATTAATGCAACATCGGTAAATTATTCAAATAATGCTTTTCCAAATACGGGATTGGATTTATTTACAATAACCTATTATGATGATTACAACAATATCGATCTTGATGGGGGAACTTCCCTTCAATCTTACGGTGTGACACCAATTACGAACGCAAAAGGATTAAATACCTGCTCCAAAATACGTGTTTTAGGGACCAGCAGCTGGATCACTAATGTAAACTATTATGATGCAAAAGGTAGACCTATTTATAATTATAGTAAAAACAATTACCTGACAGTTACTGCAACAGTAAAATCCAAACTTGATTTTATTGGTAAACCTACAGAAACAACCAGTACCCATAAAAAAGGAACTGATGCACAAATTACCTTGGTAGATGTTTTTGAATACGATCATATGGGACGTTTATTAACACAAAAACAAACCATAAACAGCCAGGCACAGGAAGTCATAGTCGAAAATGCTTATGACAATTTAGGACAGTTGATAACAAAAGGAGTAGGAGGAAAAATCACCCAGTCACGTCTTCAGAGTATCGATTATACATATAACGTAAGAGGATGGTTAAGAGGTATCAATAATGTTAACACGCTTGGTAGCAAATTGTTTGCTTTTCAAATTAATTATAATACTCCTACTTCAGGAACAGCATTATTTAATGGAAATATAAGCCAGACTTTTTGGAAAACGGCAAATACTGACAGCAGTTTAAAAAATTACACGTATGCATATGATAATTTAAATCGACTAACTCAAGCAACAGATAACTCAGCAATAAACGCTGGAAGATATAACGAAAGCTTAAGTTATGATAAAAACGGTAATATCATGAGTATTCTAAGATTAGGAAACACAAATGTGACAGCAACTACTTTTGGCACCATGGACAATCTGACTTATACCTACGACACAGGAAACAAACTTACTAAAGTGGAAGACACCTCAGGCAGCACAGAAGGATTTAACAACGGAAGCAGTACAACTATAGAGTACACCTATGATAGTAACGGTAACATGAAAACCGATGCCAATAAAAAAATTACTGCCGTAAGTTATAATCATTTAAACTTGCCTACTTCTGTCACTATAAACGGAGGCACTATAAATTATGTATATGATGCTTCAGGAACTAAACAGCGAAAAACTGTAAGCACAGGAAGCAGTACCGATTACGCTGGGAGTTTTGTGTATGAAAACAACATTTTAAAACAATTCTCTCAACCTGAAGGTTATATAGTTTATAATGCAGGAATTTATAGCTATATTTACCAATATAAAGACCATTTAGGCAATATTCGTTTAAGCTATCAGGACAAGGACAATAACGGCTCTGTGAACAGCAGTGAAATTGTACAGGAAAACAATTATTATGCTTTTGGATTAACACAAAAAGGATATAATGGAGCTATAAATGGTACAGACAATAAATATAAGTACAACGGAAAAGAGTTGCAGGACGAGAGTATTGGCGGAAATCAATTGAATTTGTATGACTATGGGGCACGTAATTATGACCCTGCGCTTGGTCGTTGGATGAATATTGACCCATTGGCAGAGCAAAGTAGAAGATGGTCTCCTTATAATTACACGTATAATAATCCAAACTATTTTATTGACCCAGATGGAATGTTGGTTGATACTTCAAAAATTAAAGATGAAGGGAAAGATGATGGTAGTTCAATGGGGAAATACATAGAAGAACAAGCGGAGATTTCAAACGAAATTAATAAATCATTCAAAGCATATTTAGAATCTCTAAAAGATAATAAAAATGATGAAAGCGATGAGAAAGATTCCAATGAAGAGGATGATGACCAAAAAGGGAAAAAAGTCACGAAGGAATCTGCTGGAATTAAGAAAGGAGATACAGCAGAAACGATGGTTGCTAAAATATTAAAAGCCATGAAAACTGGTGACTATATAGATGGAGGAGATCTAAATTTTCTGAATCCTCAAATTGGCTTGGTTTTGGATGAAGCGACAATGGGAGCTAATGGAGAGTTAAATGTTGAAAGAACATTTGCTGGAAGAGTAGCGGGTATTGGTTCAGATGCGAAACTAACTTTGAAAGCTGGTACCTTAAATGGAATGAAAGGATTTAATTTTAAACTTTCTGGTGTTTCGGAAGGAATAAAAAAGAAAATATATACTTCAGGTTTTATAAATGATAACAAATTATATGTTCATGAAAAAGGTAAATTATATGTTGTCCCAATTAATTAATGATAAAAAGAGTTTGTATTTTTGTATACTTATCTTGCTCTTTGACTTAGTCTATCTATTTTTAAATGATGATAAATATTTCATTTTTGGCAGTGGTTATGGTTTGGAAAAACTTCTAAACCTAAATCATTCAATGCACCCTATTTTAGATATGAATGCTTTTTTTTTAAGAGCATTTAGCTATTTAGGAAACTTAGTTTTTTTTAATTTTTTATTTTTAATGATATATAACATTATATTTAAGATATCAAAATCAATTAAATATGAAGCTCTTTTTGTTTATATAATGAACATATTAATTATTATAGTTTTAATTTATATTTATATAATTATGAGTTAAAAAAATAAGAAAAACACAATACAAGCCATTCCATAACGGACTGGCTTTTGCTTTTAAAGCACTTGAATAGTGGTTAATCTATCAGATGTGTTGATAAAAAAGAAATATTAAATTCCATTTATAACAAATAAGCGTCGATCCTGCGGAGCAGGATTAACGCTTATTTTCTTTGATTAAGGTTTTATCAGACTTTTTAATTTTGAAATCATTGAAGCTGTTATCATCACTCCATCATAATCATTATACTTCTGCTGAGCAGTCTGCTTATTGAAATAATCCACGAGTTCAGCCATTTCTACGTTGGAACGGTCAATGCAAGAAATGATTTTTAAAACTCCTGTTGTCGCGAATGTCCCGCTCGTGAACTCAATCAAAACGAAAAGCCATTCATAACGGATTAGTTTTTTAGCTCTTTAGAGTTTGTTACGTTTCTAATAATATATAACTGCTTAATTGGTTTATTGACATTGTCAAGAACATCTTTTAATTTCCTTACTCAAAAATCCCCCCTGGTGGCGCGAGCGTCCCGCTCGTGAACGCAATCAAAATAAAAAGCCATTCCATTAAGGAATGGCTTTTAGTTTTTTAGAGTTATTACGCTTCTAATAAATATATAACTGCTTATTTGGTTTATTGACATTGTCAAGAACATCTTTTAATTTCACTGCTCAAAAACAACCTCTAGGGAAAAACTCCATAATTATTTAAATCAAAAAAAGAAAAACCTAGGTACGCAAGGCGGATAATTAAATAATAATGTATATCTATTTTTGTAGGAGAACCCAAAAATAGATACCAAAAGCAAATTTAAACTTAATTATTATGTCTGATTTTTTAAAACAATTTGGAGAAGATCTCAAAACAAATGTACCTGGTTTTATCGCTGTTTCTGTAGCCGAAATTAGCAGCGGAATGTCATATTATTCTTTATCTGTTTTGGCAGATTTTGATCCTGAACTGGCATCTGCTTTTAACCTCGAAGTGGTAAGAGCAAAAATGAATGCGATTAAAGCATTAAAACTAACTCAGAAAATTGACAATATCATGATTACTTTAACATCGCAAATTCATATTATTGATGTTTCTGATAATGGTGAATATTTCATTTATCTTGCTGTAGATTCGACAAGAGCAAATCTGGGAATGACCAAATCAATTTTAAATAAATACAAAAAAGAAATCTCAAATAAGTTGTAACACTTGTTTTTAAACTTAGTACAGGAGGGAATATTCGATTGCGGATATTCCCTCTTGTGTTTTAATACCCATTTTATGTTTGTACAGAATATCTTATATTTAGAAAATAATTCAGAACCTACACGAATGGAGTTACGAGCATTTTTTGAAAAATACCCAGATGAATCTTTCTGTATCGAAGAACTTAAAAACAAAAGACTTCAAAACGGTTTGATTTGCAAAAAATGCAATCATCATGAGCACTCATTTCGAAAAGTCGATTTAAAATTTCAATGTAAAAAATGTGGCAACCGACTTGGTCTGCGATCGGGAACAGTAATGGAGAATTCGAATCTGCCCATAAGTTATTGGATGATTGGCATCGAACTCTTAACTCTTTCGAATAAAAAGATTTCTATTCTAAAAATGCAATATTTATTAGGACACAAACGCTACGAGCCTATTTGGCTGATGGTTCAAAAAATACGTTTAGTCATGAAAAAAAGAGACGAAAAATACCGCTTAAGAGCCTACACCGAATTTGATAAAGAATTTCTGGAAGAACTTGATAAACTGGTTTTAAAAAAGAAAACCAATTTTTCAGACAATATTAAATCAAAAAATAAATCTTAACTTTTCGCACATTTTAATAGAAACCTCAACTTACCATGACAACCGATATCATTGAGCTTAATGATTTTATTGTTTTAATAGAACAATCAAACACCAACAAGACTATTGTACAGAAATGTGAAATTGATGGCGATGCTGTGGGTTTTGCTTTTTATGGTTCGGGAAATGTCGAATTGGAAATCAAACACAATCAGCAGACAAAATATCTGGTCAATACGACTGGACTTGCGATTTGTTTTTTTGGAAATCAAAAAGTAGAGTTTTCACATAAAATTGAACCTGATAAACCTTTGCAATCCATCAGTATTTTTACCAAACTAAAACATCTCAATTCATTACCTCAGGCCGAAAAAGAGATTTTCGAAAATCATCTTCCGCAATTATTAAATCCGAATGAACATTTTGTAAAAGGCCCGTCGTTTTATATGACACTTGAAATGCAATTGGCTGTTCAAAAAATCTTCGCGACTTCATATACCGGAAATACCCGATTGTTATTTTTAAAAAGTCAGGTAAACGAACTCCTCGCCCATTTCTTTGCACTTTTAGCTTCTGATAAAAAAACTGACCTTTCTGAAAGCGATAAAAACAAACTTTTTCAAGCCAAAGAAATCGTTACAACACAATATTCTACACCGCCTTCTCTGAATCAATTATCAAAAATGGTGGGACTCAATAGCAACAAACTCAAAAAGAATTTCAAGGAAATGTTCGGAATTCCTGTTTTTAAATACATTCAGGAAGAACGTCTTAATAAAGCCTACGAATTACTCCGCGAAAACGAAAAAACGGTACAGGAGTCGGCTTGGGAAGTAGGTTACGAAAGTTTAAGTTCTTTCTCGAATGCCTTTCATAAAAAATTCGGCATGCGTCCGAATGAAGTAAAACAACAATTCTTTTCAAACAAATCATAATTCTTTTGCAACAAATGATTCTGTTGCAATCGAAGCAACTTTGTATCAGTAATCATCAAAAAAGAAACTGATATGAAAAAACAAATTTTAGTCCTAGGTTCTACCGGAAAAACAGGACGCAGAGTTGTACAAAGATTAAAAAATAATCCAGATGTTGAAATCCGTCTGGGTTCACGAAACGAACAAATTCCGTTTGACTGGGAAAATCCAGAAACTTGGAAAAATGTATTACAAGATATAGATACGGTTTACATTACTTTTCAACCCGATTTAGCCGTTCCTTTTGCTGTAAATGCTATTGAAGAATTTACTATATTGGCCAGTAAATCAGGAGTAGAAAAAATGGTTTTGCTTTCTGGAAGAGGTGAAAAAGAAGCCCAAATCTGCGAAGAAATCGTAAAGAAAAATGCCAAAAACTGGACTATTGTTCGTGCCAGCTGGTTCAATCAAAACTTTAGCGAAAGCATCTTTTTAGAACCTATTTTAGCAGGATTTGTAGCATTGCCAAGAGCGGAAGCTTTGGAACCTTTTACAGATGCCGATGATATTGCCGATGTTGTAGCAACGGTTTTGATAGACGATAATCATAATGGAAAAACATATGAATTGACTGGACCAAGATTATTGACCTTTAAAGAAGCTGTGAATGATATTGCCAGCGCAAGCAACAGAAATATTACATTTCAAAGTTTAAGTTTGGACGAATACAGTGCTATGCTGCGAGAATATCAAGTTCCTGAAGACCATATTTGGCTGGCAAATTATCTCTTCGAACAGGTTTTAGACGGTAGAAATGCTTCTGTAACTTCCGATATTGAAAAAATTCTCGGCAGAAAAGCCAAAGATTTCAGCGCTTACGCAGAAGAAACAGCCAAAACAGAAATATGGAATCCTAAAAACTAAAATTATGTATTACATCAGAGCAATTGTATCGGGAATTATAATCTGGATTTGTATCAGTTTGTCATTTTATGTTTTAGAAAAAATTCCAATTATAAAACATTCGTTTCAACTGCAGTCAGCAATCACCGTTTTTCTAAGTGTGTTTTTTGCTTTGAGGGCTGCTAAGTTTTATTATGCCAAAAATTATAAAATGGACGGATTAAAACTTGGAATTATAATGTCGGTCACCGCTCTGCTTTTAGATGTTTTAATTACGGTTCCATTTGTTGAAATTCCAAACGGCAGAAGTTACGAAAGCTTTTTTACCAGTCCCGTTTTATGGGGTTTAGTCTTCGTAAATACTTTCTCGGTTTATCTTTGGCGGAAAAATCAAATCAATAAAAAAACTCCTGTTTAGTGGAACAGGAGTTTTTCAGGATTAAAATATAATAGTAGTTGTGGAAATTTCTTAACCTCTTGTCAACCACCCTCTTTTATGAGCTGTAATGATTGAATATGGAGCAATCCAAAACAATCCGAATGTATAGAAAACACTATACGAATACGCCCAGAAAGATTCTGCTAACGAGTATTTTTTTGCATAAAAGAAAACTGAAAAGCTTGAAACCATCAATATTCCTAAAAGTGCTGAACTTAAAAATAACAGTGGGTGCGTTGCAATAAAGTAGATCATGAAAATGAAGAACGGGTATGTCATTAAAATTCTCAAGAACTGTTCAGTATACAATAATCTTGCTCCTACTTTTGATTCTTTTCTAAAATCTTTAAAAACATATTTCGCCATCATAAGGTTCTCACGAACGTTACTTCTTCCCCATCTGATAAACATTTTATATAAACCTTTGTAGGTTTCTGGCACATTAGTCAAAACGTATGAATTTTTTTGAAATAATACATGATGTCCTTGTTTTAAAATCATGTTGGTCATGGCTCTATCTTCTCCAATATCAGATGGTTGTCCCATAAAAGTTTGGTTGATCCATTCAGGAAGACAAGCAAAAACTGCTGTGCTTCTGTAAGCTGCCAAAGCTCCTGGAGTACAAAGTACAGATCCTAACATACTTTCGGCAGAACGCATGAATTCAAAACTCATGACGAAACTTACGTTTAACATTTTTGGTAAAATTGCTTTTTTATTGTTCAAAACCTGAACATTTCCAGCAACTGCACCACATTTTTCGTCAACAACAAACGGGCTTACCAAGTTTCTTAAAGTGTCTTTTTTCACGATTGAATCACTATCAACCGTTACAAAGATTTCACCTTTTCCTAAATTAAATCCACGGTATAAAGCGTGACGTTTTCCTTTATTCTCAGGCTGCTGAAAAATCGATACACGATCTCCTAATTTTACTTTTGCCTGCTGAATCCAGTACCAAGTATCGTCTTTACTTCCATCATCAATAGCCAAAAGCTCTAATTTATGTTCCGGGAAATCGCTTTCTGCCAAACTCATTAAAGTTTCATAAACTAATTTTCCCTCATTGTAAGCTGGTACAATTACCGTACAAGTTGGCAGTAATTCATCAGAAACTGATTCGATTGGTTTGTATTTTAAATACAGATATAAGTTATAAGCAAACATTCCTCCTTTAAAAAGGAATAATGCCACTGTAATTGCTAAAAATATAATTCCGCCTGTAGAATTTAATCTTTCTAAATGAAGCTGATCAAAATCAGGCTGAAACTGAAAAACAAAAAATGCTCCGGTTAAAAGAAGTAAAAATGTTGCAATCAGTATAGCAAGTCCAGATTTACTTGTTGGTCTTTCAATATGAACTTTTGCTGTTTTGTTATTATTAATATTAAAAATTGGTGTCTTTAACTGGGCATCGCTGCTTAATGTGCCGCTTGAATAAAATTGTTTCGAGATAATTGTTTCGCTTTCCATAGTCCTGTTTGTATTAATTCTACTAAAATGGCTTTTATAAAAATGTCTTTCGTTTTTGTTTTTGTTTCTTGTTACAGAAAGACATTATCCTAATTGACAAGCGTCGTGCCACTTAAGCTTTTAACTGACTTTTAGCGTTTTACAGATATTTACACACTTGTAATGTGTATAATAATTTCACACTTTGTAAAATCATTACACAATATTTACTGTGTATACAGCGAGAAAATAAAGGGATTTTGCTGACTACAGAATTAGTAATCATACTTATATAACGCATCATTGTAAATTAAATTGTGAATTACATTTTTGGAATGATTTTATAACAATATTTTTTATGATCTCTTTTTAAAAAATATCTGCCCAATTGAAATTTGTTATAAATAATTACTTAAGAAATTATTCGAATAAATAGTTTCGAAATTCTCACTTAAATACGTTAATTTTATAGGTATTTTATTAATTTATCTTTTGAAATTAGTTTTATCTTAGCAGAAGACAATTAATTAAATGCCTGTAATAAAATTTGAAATGCACATGAAACAACAGATTTACAACATTTTACTTGCTGATGATGATGATGATGACTGCTCTTTCTTTGAAGAAGCCCTTGACGAATTATCACTCGAAACTACTCTTGTAACTGTTAATGACGGAGTTCAGTTAATGGATTTTTTAGCTTCTACATCAGAAAATGATTTACCCGATATTCTTTTTCTTGACCTCAACATGCCGAAAAAAAACGGTTCTGAGTGTTTAACAGAAATCAGGCAGATCGAAAGATTAAAAAGTTTTCCAATCATTATTTTTTCAACTTCACTGGATGCTGAAATTGTCGATGTGATGTATGAAAAAGGCGCTACATTTTATATTCGTAAACCCGGAGATTTCTCAAAATTAAAATCAGTTATCCAAAATGCATTGCTTGCAGCTTCTGAAAATAATTTTAAACAGCCAGCCAGAGCCAGTTTTGTAATTCAACCTTAAATTATTTTTAATGAGCCAAACCAATAAGGAACATTACTTTCTAGCCGACGGCGGAGAAATGGGAGCATTAATCCGATCGAAAGATTGGAGCAAAACCCCATTAGGTGATCCTGAAACCTGGCCCAATAGTCTGCGTACCATGACCTCTGTAATGCTCAACAATCAGTTTGGTATGTACATCGCATGGGGACAGGAATTAACACAATTATACAATGATGCTTTCTGCAAAATTATTAGTGCAGATAAACATCCAAAAGCATTGGGAAGCAACCCAAAAGAAACTTTTCCTGAAATCTGGAACTTAACTCGTCAAATATTTGGCGATGTTGTCAACGGAAAATCAGTTAGTTTTACAGATTTTATGGTTCCGCTTAACCGAAACGAAACGATTGAAACTTGTTATTTTGACTTTTCATATTCGCCTATTAAGCAAGAAAACGGAGAAGTTGGAGGTGTTTTGGTAACCGTAATCGAAACAACAGCCAAGAAAAAAGCTGCCGATCTTCTAGAAGAAAAAAATACCCGTTTTAGAAACAACATTATGCAGGCACCGCTTGCCATGTGTGTTTTTAGAGGAAAAGATCATGTGGTTGAAATTGCCAACAAAAAAATGATCGAACTTTGGGAAACAGAAGACGAAAAAGTAATTAATAAATCTATTTTTGATGTTCTTCCGGAAATAAAAGATCAAGGATTAGAAGAACTTATTCAGAATGTTTACAGTACAGGAAAAAAATTTGTAGCCAACGAACGACTGGTACAACTTTCCAGAAATGGAAAAACCAAAAACACGTATGTCAATTTCATTTATGAAGCCTTAACAGATTCTGACGGAAGCATTTCTGGAGTAGTCGCCATTGCTGTGGAAGTAACTGATCAGGTGGTGGCTAGAACCAAACTAGAAGAAAGCGAACAAAAAATCAGGCAGATGGTTGAAAATGCACCTTTCCCAATTGGTGTTTACGTGGGAAGAGAAATGCGAATAGAACTTGCCAACGAATCCATTATAAAAGTTTGGGGAAAAGGACCGGATGTAATTGGAAAATCATATCGCGAAATCCTTCCCGAACTTGAAAATCAATCTATTTTTCAGCAGGTTGAAAGCGTTTTTGAAACCGGAAAATCGTTTCATAACAAAAATGCCCGAGTTGATCTGGTGGTTAACAATAAACTCGAATCGTTTTATTTTAATTATAGTTTTACTCCTCTTTTCGACAGTAACGGAAACGTATATGCGGTTATGAACACTGCAGCCGAAGTTACAGATTTACATATGGCTTCGAAAAAAGTAGAAATCGCCAATAAGCGTTTTCGTGATACTGTAAAACAAGCTCCGCTTGGAATTACCATTTTACGCGGACCAGAATTTGTCGTAGAATCTGCTAACGAATCGTACTTAAAAATTGTCGACCGCGAAGAAGAAAGCTTTGTCGGCCGCCCTTTATTTGATTCTATTCCAGAAGTAAAAGAAACAGTAAGCCTTCTTTTAGAAAATGTTTTAACCACTGGAATTCCTTATCACGGAAACGAAATGCCAATTCCGTTATACCGATACGGAAAAAATGAAGTTTCTTATTTTGATTTTCTCTATTATCCCTTACGAGAAGAAGATGGCGAAATCAATGGTATTATTGTCACCGTTACTGAAGTCAGCGAAAAAGTGGAAGTTCGTAAAAAAATAGAACAAAACGAAAACCGTTTAAATACAATTGTATCGGCTAGTGAACTCGGAACATGGGAATTAAATGCTAAAACCCGTGAACCACGATATTCACAACGCTATCTCGAAGTGGTTGGTGGTTATAAAGAAGAAATTATGCTGTCGCACGAGCAATTGCTGCAACATTTACATCCTGATGACATGCACATCCGCAACAAAGCATTTAAAGAAGCGCTTGCTACAGGAAACCTTCATTACGAAGTTAGAACCATCTGGCATGATAAAACCATTCATTGGCTGGAAGGAAAAGGAAAAGTTTTTTATGATAAAAATGGCAATCCAGACAAATTAATTGGCACAGTAAGAGATATTACATCCGAAAAAAATCATCAGCAGGAACTTGAACAAAGCGAAAAAAGATTCCGTAATTTAATTATGCAATCGCCTGTTCCAAAAGCCATTTTAAAAGGTGATGACATGGTTATCGAAATGGCCAATGTGGCGCTTTTGGAAAATATCTGGAAAAAGCAAGAAAGCAGTGTCCATGGGAAAAGTTTATTTGAAATTTTCCCAGAACTCCTAAAACAAAAATATGGCCGACTTTTGAAAGAAGTGTATGCCACCGGAAATGTTCATTCTGAAATTGAATCTCCAATTATTATTTATGGAGACGATGGAGAACATTTATTTTACATCGATTTTGAATACGCTCCAATTTATGATTCCGATAATACAATTTCAGGAATTAGAGCGACCATGATTGATGTAACCGAAAAAGTCGAAGCACGAAAGAAAATCGAAGAAAGCGAACGACGTTTCCGTTCCTTAACCGAAAGTATTCCGCAATTAATCTGGGAAACCGATGAAAAAGGAAATGGATTATTCGCCTCTGGAAAATGGCTTGAATATACGGGACAAAAACCTAAACAAGATACTGACTGGAAAGCAATGGTACATCCTGAAGATCTTGAAGAAGGTATGAAAATCTGGAGTTACAGTCTTGCAACAGGAGAAGTTTTTAGATATGATGTACGTATTTTAAGAAAAGATGGAAGTTATAGATGGCATGCTGTAATTGGCGAACCTGTATTTGATGCCAATAATAAAATCATAAAATGGGTAGGTGCCTTTACAGATATTCATACCGAAAAAGCATTTACACAAGAACTGGAACAACAGGTTACTGCCAGAACTAGAGAACTCAGCCAAATGTACGAATCACTTAAAAAGAGTGAAGAACGTTATCATTTAATGGTTGAAGAAGTTCAGGATTATTCTATTTTATATTTAAATCACGACGGAATTATCGAAAATTGGAATGCTGGAGCCGAAAAAATCAAAGGCTATAAAGCCGAAGAGATAGTCGGAAAATATTTTTCGATTTTCTATACTCCAGAAGATCAGCTCAACGACCTGCCAAATACTTTATTACAAAGAGCCAGAGAGAAAGGCCGTGCGGTTCAAGAAGGCTGGCGCGTACGCAAAAACGGAAATTTATTTTGGGCAAATGTTGTCATTACTGCCGTTCATAATAAAAACAAAGAGGTTATTGGTTTTTCAAAAGTAACCCACGATCTAACCGAAAAGAAAAAAGCCGATGATAAAATAAAACTCAATGCCTTAGAATTAGAGCAGAAAAATATAGAATTGGAGCAGATGAATAAAGAGCTTCAGTCTTTCGCTTACATTTCCAGTCATGATTTGCAGGAACCTTTACGCAAAATACAAACCTTTGCTTCGCAGATAATTGATAAAGAATTCCAAAACTTATCAGATTCTGGAAAAGATAAATTCCAAAGAATGCAAAACGCAGCACAGCGAATGCAGACATTAATCAATGACCTTCTCTCCTATTCTAGAACCAATATTCAAGAAAGAAAATTCGAAAAAACGAAGCTTTCTAAAATTATCAATGAAGTAAAAGAAGATTTAAAAGAAGAACTGGAACAAAAAAATGCTCTAATTGAAAGTAATGACATTGAAGAAATAAATATTATTCCGTTTCAGTTTCGACAACTTTTATACAATTTAGTCAGCAACTCGCTCAAGTTTTCCAAACCTGATGTTCAGCCCGTAATTAAAATTAGAAGTGAAATCGCGAAAGGTTTTACTCTTGAAAACAAAGATTTATTACCAGAAACTACTTATTACCATATTATAGTTTCAGACAACGGAATTGGTTTTGAATCTCAATACAGCAAAAAGATATTCGATGTTTTTCAACGTCTGCACGGAAGAGACCGTTACAACGGAACTGGAATTGGTCTAGCCATCGTTAAAAAAATTGTCGAAAACCACAACGGAATCATAACCGCCGAAGGCGAAATCAATAAAGGAGCTTCTTTCGATATTTATATTCCACTCGAATAAAATATTTCATATAACTTCAAAAAAAAAACGGAAATAACTGCAAAGTCATTTCCGTTTTCAATTTCAGTTCAAAACGAATTGAAATTATCTCGAAACAATTTTTCTTATCTAGTATAAACTGTAATTATACCAGTAGTTTTATCTTTTATTTTCAATTCTTTATTAGTAAGATTCATAATGTCGCTTACACTACTTGCATTACCAATAGTAATTGTTAAATCATTGTGAGATCTTACGTAAGTTCCTGTAGTTTCTGTTAAGGCACAGTTATCACCATCGTAATCACCTATAACAGCTACATTACTTAATTTTAATTCTAGATAATCTCTACTACATCCACTTTCATTTTGTGGTGCATCGACTAACACTTCCTGTCCGTTTACAATTGTTCCCGTTTTACTTAAATTGTATTTCCCTTGTAATGGAACAATTGTTTCTCCTTCGTTATCATCGTTACTGCAAGATACTGCAAAAAAACTGATACTTAATAATCCTAATAATATTGATTTAATTTTCATGGTAGATTTTTGTTTAAAAATTATACTGCTAAATTAAAAGTATAATCCTACATTAAATTCCATGATTTTTGTTTTGATTTACATAAATTTCATTTTTAGCAAAAAAAGATCATTTCTTGACATATTTATTCAAAATATATCTCGTAACGGGGCGTAAAGGACTATTAGTCTCAGGATGTCTGCCATGTCCGTTAAAAAAATCAATACCATTTGCGGTTTTAGCATACCATACAACTGCTTGTCCATTTTTATCAAAACACGAAGTGGTATCACAGACATTTATTTTCTTCAAATCAAAAATAGTTTTATCAAACGGCTCTACAACATTAAAATTTCCAATTCCATTTACTTCTAAATCGCAGCTTACCTTTTCAAAATGATCTCCCGACCATTGCATACAAGGTTTATAGAAGAACATAAAATAAACTGCTATTAAACAAAAAGTTGATACTGTAGTAAATCCAATATATTTTAATGTTTTTGGAAGATTGACTAGAGATTTCGGCTTTACATCTGACGAATTTGTTGTTTTTGCCGTATCTGTTAAGATTTGACCATTTTCATTTTTCTGTTCTTGTTTAACTTCTTCATCTATATTTTGTGAATCTTGTTTTGTATCACTCTTTGAAAAACCATTATCATAAGTAAAATTTTCTTTGTCCGCATATTTAAAAAATTTCTGATATGGTCTTAATTCAAAATTGACTAGAATAGCAGCCAAATTAATAGTATCAATTTTTGCTGGTTCACTTTTTCTTTTCAAAAAATCACCAACTTTTTTAAACTTATCAGTATAAGTAATTGATATATCTTCTGCAGCAGGATCAAATTTAGACTTAAAAAAATCATAGTAAACATTTAAATCATCACTGCTAGGCTCAGACGTGAGTATTTTCCAACATAAATCTCTAAGATTTGCTTGTGAGGCTGGATTAAAATAATTAGAAAAAGGTCCATTTTTTTCTTTTTCGAATTTTATTCTAACTGCTTCCTTATAATCATTTACAGTATTGTTAGGCATAAGCTTTTAATATTTTTCGTGATTTTCTAAAACTTCTTAAAACTTTTTCGGATTTAATAATACTTATTAGGACATCCCGGAATTCCGTATCTCTACAGCTCTACAAGCGATATAACTTTGCTTCAACAAAATTAGTTAACGATTTGACCTGCAGGTTCAAAAATCAAATTTACAAAACTAGTTTATTCAAAAAATGCGGAAAACCGTAAGGCGGATTTTATCCGGGAAGTATAGATGAAAATCTTACTGTTCTACGCAATTCACTTCCCAAAAATCGGGCATAAGCGAGATTCAGAATCGTTCTGAACGGCCATGCCTATAACAAAAACTTTAATAATCAATTATTATGAAAAAGATTTTTTTATGGGGAGCGTTTGCTCTAATGTCAACTACATTATTCTCTTGTACCGCTGACGGATTTGAAACAACTGATCAAAAAACAGAAATAAGAAAGGATTCTATTCCAGATACACAAGCAAGCGAACCAGATGGTCCTGGTGATGAACCTATAACGGTTCCACCACCAAAAAAATAATGAATTTAAAATAAATATGTACTATAAATTAGTACTTTCGGGGAAAGTAAGTTTTATGCTGCGTTCCCCGTTTTTTTATTTCCTCTTTTTTGTTTGCCTTCTTTCCTGTAAAAAAGAAGCTGCTATTATTTTACCGAAAGGCAATGCAGAAAGAGAAAAAGCGATTATAATACGGGATAAAGCTCTTGTAAATTTTCAAAACAAAAATTATAACAGTGCATTCTACATTTTTAATAAATCTAAAATAACATTTGAGAATTTAAAAGACAGCGCCAATACCATTTACAACCTTATACAAATGGCTGCTATTCAGCAGATCAACGGCGATTATTATGGCAGCAAAGAAACTCTAACCGAAGCGCTTCCTTATATTAAACAAAAAGACATTTACAGTGCTGCAATTAATAACCATTTTGGAATAGCAGACAAGGAACTCTCACTTTATCAAGATGCTATTTATTATTACAAAGAAGCCTTGAAAGACTGTAAAGATTCTATTTCAAGAAAGGCTCCTTTAAATAATATTGCCGTCGTGTATATATTACAGAATAAATATGATAAGGCCGTTAATATACTTGAATCAATTGTATTTAAAGGAAAATTAACCGATAAGGCCTTTTTAAAAACACAAGCCAGAATTCTTGACAATTTAGGATTTGCGTATTTTAAAAAAGGAAGTGCCGAAAAAGGACTTTTATATATGAAAGAAAGTCTTCAGATAAGAACCGAATTAAATGATCTTTACGGAAGTATTGAGAGTAATCTGCACCTAGCTGAATTTTATGCGGGAGATAATACGCAGAAATCAAATCAATATTCACTTGCGGCGTATAAAATAGCAACAGAATCAAACAGTGTTGACGAACGTTTAAAGGCTTTGGCTTTTTTAATTTCTAATGGAGCTGGTACTCACTATGCTCAAAAATACATTTCGATAAACGACAGCATCACTAAAATTAGAAACAATTATAAAAACAAATTCGCCAAAATAAAATACGATTCTAAGAAGGAGAAAGACGAAAATCAAAAGTTACGTTTAGAAAGAGCCGAAAATCAGCTCGCACTCCAAAAAGCAGAATACCAAAGAATTTTTTACATAATAGGAATAGCTTCTTTATTTCTTTTAATTGCCTATTTAATAAAACGTCATAAACACAGAACTCGTCTTGTAGAAATCAAAACGGCATACAATACCGAAACTCGGATCGCGAAAGATATACACGACGAACTCGCTAATGATGTTTTTCATGTTATTACCTATACACAAACACAATCTTTGGCAACTGATAACAGTAAACAAACACTATTACAAAAACTGGATCATATTTATTCGAGAGTCCGCGGAATTTCACGAGAAAACAGTAATGTCGATACTGGAAATTATTATTCTCGCAATCTTAAAGAAATGCTTTCAACCTATAATACTCCTAATACTAATGTTATTATTACCAATATTGAAAAAATAAGCTGGGACGACATCGAAGATGAAAAAAAGGTTACTATACAGCGCGTATTACAGGAATTGATGGTTAATATGAAAAAACATAGCGCAGCTCCTCTTGTAGTTGTGAAATTTGAAAACACCTCTAATAACGTATTAATAAATTATACTGATAACGGAAAAGGCTGCGAAAAATCAAAAATTATAAAAAATGGTTTACAAAATATGGAAAACCGTATTCTAGCCATAAAAGGAACTATTACTTTTGACACTGAACCCGACAAAGGTTTCAAAGTAAAAATAACAATGCCTAAATAAAAGCCTATGTTTAAAAAAGTAATTATAGCCGAGGATCTTGATGCAATGAATTTAGGAATCATTCAGGTACTGAAAGATTTAGAGATTGCTAATTATCAGCATTCCAAATATTGTGATGATGCATTTTTAAAAATCCGAAGAGCTATTCAAGACAATGAACCTTATGATTTATTAATCAGCGATCTTTCGTTTAAAACCGATCACCGTGAGGTAAAAATCGAAAATGGTGACGAATTGATTCAAAAAGTCCGTGAATTACAACCTAATATTAAAATCATTGCTTATTCTGTAGAAGATAAAAGCTACCGAATTAAATCACTTTTTGATAATGATGGAGTCGACGCTTTTGTGCTTAAAGGTCTTACAAGTATAGAAGAGCTTAAAAAAGCAATGAATGTAATTTCTACTTCAGATCAAAAATTCATTTCGCCAGAAGTTGCTTCTGCCTTACAAGAAAAGAATAATTACGAAATAGACGATTTAGACATTAAAATCCTAAAACATTTGTCTGCGGGAACATCACAAGATGAAATCATAGAAATCTTTAAAAGCTCAGATATCAAACCAAATAGCAAAAGCGCCATAGAAAAACGACTTTCCAAACTCAAAGACTTTTTTAAAGCCAATAATACGGTTCATCTGGTTTCGATTACTAAAGACATGGGAATTATTTAAATCTTCTTTCTAACTATATTTTAAGCTCCCGAAGGAGCTTTTTTTATTTCCCAAAACAAAAGTTTTCGAATTATGGATTTCCGTAAAATACTGGTTTTGATTGGTTTTACATTTGAATTATAAATCAATATAAAATTAAAATCATGAAAAAAGCAGCTATTCTATTTAGTGTATTCTTCTTAATCTTAGGAGGAAGTATTGAAGCTCAAAGCGGTCATTACAAAGGAGGAAAAGGCAGTTCTCATAAAGGAGGAAAATATAAAAACTCAAGTACTCATAATCACTACAGGAAAAGAAAATAATCAATCTTTAAACTTCAATTGCCATAAACTTCAATTGCCATGAATTATAGGTATGTCAAAAGAAGTTTATTCAACAGAACTTTAATAATTAACCTAAAAAAATCATGGGCTTTCGATTTCAAAAAAGAATCAAACTTGGAGGCGGACTTGGATTAAACATCAGTCAATCTGGAATTTCTCCAAGTTTCAGAACAAAAATAGGCACATTTAGTAAAAATGGCTATTCGACCAAAACAGGCATTCCAGGAGTACGATACCAAAATAGCGGATGCCTTGTACTATTTGTCTTCACAGGACTAATTACATTTTTAATCTATAAACTTTAATTATTATGGGATATCGAAGAGGATATTACAGAAAAGACGGGACATATGTCCAAGGGCATTTTGCCAATAACAGATCCAAATTCTCAAACAAAAATAACGGATGCATGCTCCTCATTTTGGTTTTTATTGCTTTTAGTTCAATGATTTCATGTTCCGAATCATCTGATTGTCCAACAAAAACTTGTGGTGATTTTTCAACTCAGGCACAAGCTCAGGCAACTTATGACAGTAATAGAAGCTGTTATAAAAATTTAGATGCCGATGGAGATGGAAAAGCATGTGAATCCCTAAAATAAAAAACCATAAAACATGATAACACTAGAACTAAAAAGCCATTTTTTAAGATTATACCAAATGGCATTATCTGACGAACAATTTAATGTACTAGAACTTCAAATGCTGTATCATTTTGCAGATGAAAGAGGAATTCCAAAAGAAGAACTTGACAAACTTTTTCTAAATCCTATTAATACTGAATTTATAGTTCCAGAAGCTTTAAATACAAAAATTGAATATCTCTATGATCTTACCCGAATTATCTGGGCAGATGGAAAAATAACAGACGACGAATTAAATATGCTTAGAAAATACTGTCGAAAATTTGATTTTGTCGAAGAAAATATCAATGATTTATCTGACTATCTTATTGATTGTGTCCAGAAAAACATTGGCAAAGAAGAAATTATTAGTCAACTAAACGCTTAAACTATGAAACCACTTTCACAACTATTTAGTTTAAAAAAAACAGAAGATTCTTCTTTTAAATCTTTCGAAGAAAATGAAGAAGACAGAGAACAAATTAGAATTACCTATTATCAAAGCGGTTTCGCAGCTTCGGTAAAAGCAACAGGAAAGCCAATTGTTTTAAAAGCATGTCTTCAAAATTTATACATGAGTTTTGAAGATCAGTGCCGAAAACAAAAGATGGAACAAGACAGATTAAAACAACCGTATCGCGAAGAACAGGAAAAAAACAGAACCGAACTCAAAAAGTCTGAAACAGCAATTGGTATTTATGAAAAAAAAGAGCAAGATATCAATGACAATATGGATCAGATTAAAAACGAAATCATCGAAGTAAAACGCAATCCTGATAAATACGGAATTGAAGAAGGAAAAGGTCTTAAAGCCCAATTTTATATTGGTTTAATTCTTCTGTTACCAATTACATTATACGTTTTGGTTTTCTATATTTCAGCTTCTTATTCTGCCTTTTTCAAGGAATTTTCAAACGACAGTTTAACAGCTGCTATATTTGATGCTGATGCCTTTACAAATGCCTTTAAAGCAAGCTGGCTCGAAGGAGTTCTAGTAACCACTATTCCATTTGTTTTTATGGGATTGGGTTATGTTATACACATGGTTCAAAAAGGCAAGGGAATAAAAAACATCTTCAGACTTGTATCACTTTTTGCCATTACCTTTTTATTCGATTCTCTTTTGGCTTATATCATCGAGAAAAAAATCTATGAGTTTAATAAAACGACAGAATCATCTCCTTATAATTTAAACATTGCTCTAGGTGAACCAGAATTCTGGATGATCATATTTGCCGGTTTCGTAGTTTACATTATCTGGGGACTTGTATTTGACTTTGTCATGAAAGAATTTGAAAACATTGATAAAATCAGAGCTTTTATAAGAGGCAGAAAAGAAAACCTTCTTAATCTGGAAAAACAAAAAACCGATTACATCAACAAAATCAATGATTTCAAACAGCAAATTGTCATCTTCAATGGCAGAATCTCTGAACTTCAATCTAAAATTGACGGCTTTGTTTTTCCTGTAAAAGAATATCTTCATTATCATCATCAATATAAAGAAGGTTGGTTTCAAGCAATTGGTACTGAATTAGCCTTACCTTATAAAGAAAAAGAAGAGCTTCTGCAAAACTGTGAGTTATATTCTGAAGAGCACTTAAGCAAATTAAACCTAATCGATCCTGATTTTCAACATTTAGTATATTCTAAAAATTAATATTTATGAAAAATACTTTACACAAATCACTTTTGTTCTTTTTATTGATTCTAGTTTTTTCATGTAAAGAAGAAACCAAAAATGAAGAAAAAGAAACTGCCATTAAAAGCGCTGTTTCTGAAAACTACAACATCAGTATTCTAGTTGATTTATCAGACCGAATCAGCACTAAAAAAAATCCAAATCCAACGATGGAATTTTACCAAAGAGATTTAGGATATATAAAATCAGTTTCCGAAGCTTTTTCACAACATTTAAAAACAAAAAGAATGAGGCAGATTGATGATAAAATGCAATTATTCTTTAATCCTGAACCGGAAAATCCTGAGATAAATTCCATCGCTAATCAATTACGAATTACTGTTAACAAAGACAATGCATCTAAAAAACTATTGAATTCTATAAGCGATACTTATGCCGTAAAAACAACAACTATTTACGAATCAGCCATAAAAGATGACAATTATGTTGGCTCAGACATTTGGAACTTTTTTGACAGCAAAGTCACTGACCAATGCATCGAAAAAGGTTATAGAAATATCCTTGTTATTTTAACAGATGGTTATATTTTTTATGAAGGATCGCAGATAAAAAACAGCAGTCTATCAAACTATTTAACTCCACAGTTAATAAAACAAAATGGCTTAAACACAAATGATTGGAAGAAAAAAATCGAAAAAGAAAATTTCGGTTTTATTAAATCAGACCATGATTTATCGAATCTTGAAGTCTTGGTTTTAGGAATAAATCCTAGTAAAAACAATCCGTTCGAAGAAAAAGTCATTAAAGCGTATTGGACAAAATGGCTTTCAGAAATGAATGTAAAACATTTCGAAATTAAAAATGCCGACCTGCCTTCTAACATGGATAAAATTATTAAAGATTTTATTCTTCATACCAATTAAATTCCCAAATACGGATTTCCATAAAATAGTGGTATTTATTGATCTTACATTTGAAAACATAAATAATTAAACAAAAAAATCATGGAATATAAAGTGGTGCCATTTGTGGCTTCAATCGATCCCAAAAAGGGAACATCAGATCATGTTGCTCAACAGCTTGAAAGTTTAATCCGAAATTATACAAGCCAAGGCTGGGAATATGTTCGTTTAGAAGGAGTATCTACTTACATTCATCCACAAACGGGATGTTTTGGCGGCAATACACCTGGTTATACTACAGTGAAACAAATGGTTGTTTTTCAGAAAAAATGAAATATTTAATACTATTAGTAATAAAAATCTATTGGAAAACAATACCTCCTTCAAGAAGGAGAAAATGTATTTTTAGAAAATCCTGTTCTAAATATGTTTTTAAAACAACTCAAGAGCAAGGTTTTAGTAAAGGACTAAAAGCATTTTGGTTCCGATACAAAAATTGCAGAGGTGGTTTTCAGATTTTTAAAAATCCTATAAGCAATAATGTTCAAATAATTCTTCCCTCTCAAATAATCATTGAAAGGGAAGAAATCGCTGAAAGATTACTTAAATAGAGAAAACTAAATTCCAGTATAAGTACTTGTTTTAAAATACTGAATTGTTTTTAGATTTATCGTTATATAGATTTTAGATACTTCTCAAGTACTGATTTAAACAACTTTACTTTAAAATCACATCGCCTATGCCAAAAAACTACTCAATTTTATTTGTGTTACTATTTATATTTTCCTGTAAAAATGCTGAAGCGCCACCTCCACCTCAGATAAATTCATTTTATAAAGCAGTAGTGACAGCCGATGACCGGAAAACAATTACGGCCGAAGAAGCCAAAACCTATCACGTAAATACCACTTATAAATACGAATATAGAACTGGAAATCCTGGAAATTACGAATACAATTATGATGTAAAAGGAATAAACATCAGCGGTGATTCGGTTTATGGAAATATAAATGTTCAGGGGAAATACGGAGCCGGAATTTTAGCCGACAGTGCCGCCGAAATCGAAATCAATACCGAATGGATTTCACACGGAAAATTAAAAGCTGTTGACAAAAAAGGAAATGAATACGATCTGGTCGTTAAATAAAAAAACATAACAATGAAATATACTTTACTCTTACTGATTATTATTTACCTAACCTCATTTCGACCGCCAGAAACAAAAGTTTATATGTGCGGATCGACAGGAGCAAAAAAATACCATCTCAAAGAAACCTGCCGCGGACTCAGTTCCTGCCGCAGCGAAGTGGTAAAAACAACCTTAAAACAAGCTCAGGGCTTTGGGCTCACATTATGTGGATGGGAAGATTAATTATCTTCCCATTTTTACATTTAATCATTTGATAATAATTAGTTTACAATAATTTCACATTAGTTTTTTTAATTTGAATAAAACTAATCGTTATGAAATTCTTTAACCTCAAATTCCTAGTTTCATTCAAAGAATGGCTTTTTTTAAGAGCTATGCAATCTTCTTTCCTACACTAAAAAGCATTTTACAAATACAAGGAAAGTACTATTGAATGAATAAAATTGAAAGCTCATTTTTGAACAAAAACCAATTTGGTGAAGATTTCTTGTGGGGTGTTTCTACCGCTGCTTTCCAAATTGAAGGGGCACATGATGCCGACGGAAAAGGTTCTTCTATCTGGGATGTTTTTACTTCTCAAAAAGGAAAAATTAAAAACGGACATCATGCTATAACTGCCTGTAATTTTTACAACTCTTATCAGGACGACATTAATTTAATTAAGGAATTAAATATTCCGAATTTTAGATTTTCGATCAGCTGGCCTAGAATTATGCCCACTGGCAACCACCCTATCAATCAAGCAGGAATCGACTATTACAATAAAATTATAGATTCGCTAATTGCATCTGGAATCGAGCCTTGGATAACACTTTATCATTGGGATTTACCCCATGCACTCGAAGTTAAGGGAGGATGGACCAATCGTGAATCGGTTTCGTGGTTTAAAGAATATGTCGAAATCTGTGTACAATACTTTGGCGATCGCGTGAAAAACTGGATGGTTATTAACGAACCTTCTGTTTTTACTGGAGCAGGTTATTTTCTAGGAATTCACGCGCCCGGAAAAAGAGGAATTACCAATTACCTAAAAGCCATTCATCACGTTACTTTGGCTACAGCTGCTGGAGGAAAAATAATCCGAAACAGAATTCCGCAGGCAAATATTGGAACTACATTTTCCTGTACACACATTGAACCAGCAACAGAAAACCAAAAAGATATTGAAGCCGCAAAACGTGTCGATACTTTATTAAACCGAACTTTTATCGAGCCTATTTTAGGATTGGGATATCCGCAGAAAGATCTTCCAGTTCTTAAAAAACTCAACAATTATATTCTCGAAGATGATTTAAAAAATCTCGATTTTGATTTTGACTTTATAGGCCTGCAATGTTATACGCGTGAAATTGTAAAATATTCTCTCCTCACGCCATACATTGGTGCCGAATTGGTAAGTGCCGAAAAAAGAAACGTGATTTCAACCGACATGGGTTGGGAAGTTTATCCGCCAGCCTTGTATCATATTCTGAAAAAATTCAACGAATATAACGGAATCAGAAAGATCATTATCACCGAAAATGGTGCGGCTTTTCCTGATACCGTTACCAATGACAAAGTATATGATATAAAACGAACGCATTATATTCAGGATCATTTAGAACAGATTTTGAAAGCCAAAAAAGACGGTTTAAATGTAGATGGTTATTTTGTTTGGACTTTGACGGATAATTTCGAATGGGCAGAAGGTTATAATGCCCGATTCGGATTAATTCATGTTGATTTTGAAACTCAGAAAAGAACCATCAAAAATTCGGGATTTTGGTTTAAAGATTTTCTTTCTTAATAAGTTTGTTTTTTAACGGCTAAACAATAAAAAAAGCCTTTCAGAATTTTACTTCCGAAAGGCTTTTCCTCTACAAATTAACTGGCAAAATTATTTCCATCCGCCCCCAAGGTCTCTGTAAACATGAACTGCGGCATTTAATTGTTCTTTTTTAGTATCGACTAATTCCAGTTTAGCTTCTAATGCATCTCTCTGAGTCATTAAAACCTCGAAATAATCTACTCTTGCCGATTTAAACAAATCATTTGAAACGTCGATAGATCGGTTTAAAGCATCAACCTGCTGTGATTTTAAATCGTAACCTTTTTGTAGGTTTTCGATTTTAGAAAGCTGTGTTGAAACTTCTAAATAAGCATTTAAAATGGTTTTATCGTAATTGTATAATGCTTGAAGCTGTCTTGCATTTGCACTAGAAAATTCTGCCTTAATTGCATTTCTGTTAATAAGCGGTGCCACTAAATCTCCTGCTAATGAATACAATAATGATTCAGGAAATGTAAACAAATAAGACGGTTTAAAAGCCTGAACTCCAATTGCTGCTGAGATATCTAATGAAGGATAAAACTCTGCACGAGCAACTTTAACATCCAGTTTTGCAGCAACCAACTCTAATTCAGCTTGTTTCACATCTGGACGGTTCATCAATAATTGAGATGGAACTCCTGAGCTTACAGCTGCTGGAAGCAAATCTGTAAAATTGGTTTTCTCTCTTTTGATTTCCTGCGGATAACGTCCTAACAAAAAGTTGATTTTGTTTTCGTTTTCTTTGATTTTCTGAAGAATATCAAACTCTAAACTTTTTGAAGTTAAAACCTCAGCCTGAAATTTCTGAACGCCTAGTTCTGTTGCTCTTGCCGCCTGTTTTTGAACTTTTACAATTTCCAAAGCGTTGCTTTGTAATTCAATAGTTTGTTTTACAATATCCAGCTGCGTGTCTAAAGCTAATAATTCATAATACGAATCAGCGATTTCCGCGATTAGATTGGTGATTACAAAGTTTTTACCTTCAATTGTTGCTAAATAACGGTTTACAGCTGCTTTTTTAGAATTACGCAGTTTTTTCCAGATATCTACTTCCCAGTTGGCATATGCCGCAATTGTAAAGTCTCCCAGCGGATCTGGAGTTTCAACACCTGGTTTGATTTCTGTAGTAGCGTCACCAGCTCCTTGGCTCGTATATCTACCTACTTTTTCAACTCCAGCTCCTGCACGAATACCGGCACTTGGCAGTAAAAGTCCTTTTCGAACGCGAATATCATTCTTTGCAATTTCGATTTCCTGCAAAGTCATATTCAATTCCTGATTGTTTTTCAACGCAATATCAATAAGATCAACCAAGTTTTGATCTTTAAAAAATTCTTTCCATTTTAAAGATGCTGTATTGGTTGTATCCTGAGATTTTTCATTTCCAAATGCTTCCGGAACTGGTGCACTTGTACTTGCTGTTTCAGCTGCAGGAGCCTTACATCCTGCCACGGCAAGACATAAGCTCAATGCAATACTGTATTGATATAATTTGATTTTATACATGATTGTTATCAATTTCTTCTGTTAATGGATTTTCTTCTTCATGTTTTACCAGCTTGTGTTTTTCAGCAATTCGGCCAAAAATGTAATACAAGCCCGGAATTACAAATACTCCGCAGATGGTTCCTATAAGCATACCTCCTGCCGCAGCAGTACCAATAGTTCGGTTACCAATTTTACCAGGACCAGTTGCAAAAACCAGCGGTAATAATCCCGCAATAAAAGCAAATGAAGTCATCAAAATTGGACGGAACCTTGCTTTTGCACCCTCCATTGCAGCTTGTAACACAGACATACCTGTAGCATGTCTTTGAATCGCAAACTCAACAATCAACACGGCATTTTTACCTAATAATCCAATAAGCATTACCATGGCTACTTGAGCGTAAATGTTGTTTTCTAATCCAGCTATTTTTAATAAAAGGAAAGCTCCAAAAATACCCGCAGGAAGAGAAAGAATTACAGATAATGGTAAAATAAAACTTTCGTATTGGGCAGCTAACACTAAGTATACGAATCCTAAACAGATTAAAAATACCCAGATTGCCTGATTACCTTGTGCCACCTCATCGGCAGAAATACCTGCCCAGTCAATGTCATATCCTCTTGGTAATTTTTTAGCTGCAATTTCCTGAATTACTTTAATGGCCGTTCCAGAACTATAACCTGCTGCTGCAGAACCACTAATTTGTGTAGAAGTGTACATATTATGACGTGTAATCTCTGAAAGTCCGTACACTTTTTCTAATCTCATAAAAGCAGAATAAGGCACCATTTCATCACGATTGTTCTTCACATACAATTTCAAAATATCTTCTGGCAGCGCACGATATTCTGGAGAAGCCTGAACGATTACTTTATAGTTGATTCCGTATTTAATAAAACTGATTTCGTAGTTACTTCCCACAAGAGTTGACAACGTATTCATGGCATTTTCGATAGAAATACCTTTTTGCTGTGCCAAATCATTGTCCACTTTCATCATATACTGAGGGAAACTTGAACTATAGAAACTGAAAACATTCGATAATTCAGGCTGTTTATTTAATTCAGCCACAAAATCATTGTTTACCTGTTCCATTCTCTTATAATCTCCAGAACCTGTTTTATCTAGCAAACGAAGCTCAAATCCTCCGGCAGCACCATATCCAGGTACCGCTGGCGGTTGGAAAAACTCGATATTAGCACCTGTAATATCTTTACATTTTTCCTCCATTTCATGCATAATCTCAATAACAGATTCTTTTCTGTCACTCCAATCTTTAAGGTTCACCAAACAAGTACCTGAGTTTGCTCCTGTACCTTCTGAAAGGATTTCATAACCTGCTAATGAAGAAACTGATTTTACGCCATCAATGTGTTCAGCAATTTTTTGAACTCTTTCTGCAATATTATTGGTTCTTTCTAATGAAGATCCCGGAGGCGTCTGAATAACGGCATAGAACATTCCCTGATCCTCATTAGGAATAAATCCAGAAGGCACGTTGCTGCTGATAATCCATGTTCCAAGACAGAATCCTAGAAGCGCTACAACTGTTACGACCCTTCTGTCAACAATTTTACCTAATACATTTTGATATTTACCTTGTGCTAAATTGAACTTTTCGTTGAAAGCATCAATAAATCGGTTTGCAGGCGTTTTCTTTTTAGGCATAGCATGATTGTTTTTTAACATCATCGCACAAAGCGCAGGAGTTAAGGTCAATGCTACAATACCAGATAGAATAATCGCAGTTGCCATAGTAACCGAGAACTGTCTGTAGAATACTCCAACAGGTCCCGACATAAACGCCACTGGAATAAATACCGCCGCCATTAAGAACGTAATGGCAATGATCGCCCCCGCAATTTCGTGCATTGCCTTTTTAGTTGCCTTAAATGGCGACAAGTGTTCTTCTTCCATCTTGGCGTGAACGGCTTCGATAACCACAATCGCATCATCGACTACGACCCCGATTGCCAATACTAGAGCAAATAAGGTAATTAAGTTCAACGATATATCGAAGAATGTCATGAACACAAAAGTTCCTACCAGCGATACTGGAACCGCAATTGCTGGAATAACTGTAGAACGCCAGTCTCCTAAGAAAAGGAATACTACTAAACCTACCAGAATAAAGGCTTCAACCAAAGTATGAATTACTTTTTCGATAGAAGCGTCAAGGAATTTAGAAACATCATACGAAATCTCATAATCCATTCCTTTTGGGAATTTTTGTTTGATTTTTTCCAGTTTCGCTTTTACTTCTTCAATAACCTGATTCGCGTTACTTCCAAAAGATTGTTTTAATACGATCGCCGCAGATGGTCTTCCATTCAAGTTAGAATAGATATCGTACATCGAGCTTCCAAATTCAACTTTTGCAATATCTTTTAAGCGTAAAAGCTCTCCGTTTGGATTTGATTTTACTACGATATTCTCATATTGTTCTTTTGTGGTAAAACGTCCTGAATATTTCAATACATATTCGAATGCTTGAGAACGTTTACCAGAGCTCTCTCCTGTTTTACCTGGAGAAGCTTCCAAACTCTGACTTGATAATGCTTCCATTACTTCATCAGCAGAAATTTTATAAGCCAGCATACGGTCTGGTTTCAACCAGATACGCATGGCATATTCACGTGTTCCTAAGATATCCCCAGAACCAATACCATTTACCCTTTTTAATTCAGAAAGTACGTTGATATCGGCATAGTTGTATAAGAACTTCATGTCGGTATTTTTATCCGTACTATAAAGGTTTACGTACATCAACATACTTGGTACTTCACGAGTAATTTTGATACCTTCTCTAATTACCAAAGGAGGAAGTTTATTGGTAACCGAAGCCACACGGTTTTGAACGTTAATCGCCGCTTGATTTGGATCTGTACCCAAGTTAAAAACTACTTTAATAGTAGCTTCTCCATCGTTACCAGCATCAGAAGCCATATATTTCATTCCCGGAACCCCGTTTAAGGCTCTTTCCAAAGGAATAACAACCGCCTTAATCATCAACTCACCGTTAGACCCAGGATAGTCTGCGGTAACATTCACCATTGGAGGTGAAATCGTAGGGAATTGGGTAATTGGTAAATTTAAAACCGACAATACCCCTAAAAAGACAATAATCAACGATATTACTATCGAAAGAACAGGTCTTTGAATAAATTTATTAAACATTTTATATCTTTTAAATGATTAAACTAAATGAAAATCAATACGCAGCCAGCACCAATTCTATAATTCGCCACAAAGGACTGAATACTAAAACTGAGACTGAATACTTTAATTTATTCTGCTTTTAAGCGTAAATGATTGATCACTTCTTTAGGAGATTCGTAATCGAATTTAATTTTGTCGTTTTCTTTTACTTTCTGAACACCTTCAAGTAAGATTCTATCGCTCTCTGTAAGACCGCTTTTAATCACGTATAGATCAGGGATTTCACCCGTAATCGTGATTTCTCTTGAAGTTACTTTATTGTTTTTATCAACTATAAAAACATATTTTTTATCTTGGATCTCGTAAGTTGCTTTTTGCGGAATTACGATAGCATTTTTAAGAGGAACGTTCATTTGAACCTGTCCAGTTTCACCATTTCTAAGCAATTTTCCAGAATTAGGGAATCTTGCTCGGAAAGCGATATTTCCGGTTTCGTTGTTGAATTCACTTTCGATAACCTCAACATTTCCTTTATCTTTAAAAATATCTCCGTTTGCTAAAACCAAAGAAACTTTGTTATCTGCACGGTCTTTAATATTGGTTTCGTACTGAAGATATTCTGGTTCAGAAACGTTGAAATAAGCAAACATCTGGCTGTTGTCTGAAAGACTTGTCAATAATTCACCTTCGTCAATTAAACTTCCTAGTTTTAAAGGAATACGGTCAATCGTTCCATCAAATGGAGCTCTGATTTCTGTAAATGATAAATGAAGTTTTGCTAATGATACTTCAGCTTTTGCTGATTGTAATTTTGCTTGAGCAACACTTAATTCGTTTTTAGAAACGATATTTTTGTCAGCCAGCAATTTAGCATTTTGTAATTCGATTTCTGCTGATTTTTGTTCTGCTTGTGCTTTTAATAATTCTGCCTGATACATGTTTGGCATAATTCTAAACAACAGCTGGCCAGCTTTTACAAACTGTCCTTCATCAACATATATATTTTGTAAAAACCCTTTTTCTTGGGCGCGTAGTTCGATATTTCGAACTGATTTTATTTGTGAAACATATTCTTTAGTAAATGAAGTGTCGATTTTTACCGGATTAGTAACCGTGAATTTTTCAACTTCTTCTTTTTCTTCTTTTTTAGATGTGCAGCTCGTTAAACACATCAAGGCCATTAAGCCCGTGAACACAATGATTTTTTTCATGATTTAGTTTGGAAATTAAGCGATTGAATGCTTTTTGGAATGAAAATTCCTTTTGGATGTTAAAATGCATCAGTCAGCCTTAGTCCAGACCTTAATCTTCATATAAGCAGAAGTAGTAAAATAATATACAACAGCAGATACGCAGAGATCATAACTCAGGTAACCGATGTATATTTTTAAATCAAATTCTTAATACTCGTTGAGTAATATAGATAGGATTTGAATGCCCAAAGACAGGCGTAGAAATTTTAAAACGATTGGAATCATTCGCTGCAGACTGATCTGAAAGTGCCAGATACAAAGTGTCTACCAAACTATACGAAGCAGCAAAATATTTGTTCGTAAGTAAATCAACATCGTCTCCTCCTACAAGATCTTCTTCTAGATCAACATCTGCAGCATCTTCAATTATTGAAGTTCCGCGATCTTGATTAGTAAATTTAACCCTGTGTTTTTGCAGATGATGGTGATTATGAGCACCAAAAGTATTTGCATTCAGATATTGGCCTCCGCCAAACAGAAGCATATTCATGAATACTAAAAATACTATTAACTTTCTCATTTCGGTGCGAAAGTAATAAAAGAATCGAAAGAAAAAAAGATTTTTTAACAAGGTTTAACACTTGCTGAAAACGAAAACGTTTTCAAGGATTAACTCCCTGTAAATAAGACGATAAAAAATCTTACAAAAAAATTTAAGTTAGGATAATTAAAAATCCTAAAAGACTATAAACAATTCAATATCAGGTTTTTAATTCCATTATCGTGAATTCTTGTCCAGCTTTGGTAAAGGTTTTATAAGTATCTATAAATCCTGCTTTTTCATAAAATGACTTTTTATTGGTTCTAGCATTACACCAAACTTTTTCTATGTTATTACTCTTAGCAAAATCTAAAATATATTTCAAAAGATGTGAAGCAATTCCTTTTCCCTGATGATTTTCTAAAGTTGCCAGCTTACGAAACTGCATTTCTTTTCCTTCAATAAAACAAGAAACAATTGATACTAATAATTCGCCATCAAATACGCCAAAATGATATCCAGAATTGTCTTCTTCAAGCTGTACAAATTCAAAAGGCTCGTTCGGCCACATAACTTCATGCCGAATCTGCCAAGTTTGTGATGCTTCTATAACTTTGATTTCCATTTTTCACTTTTTATCAAAAATAAAAAAAGAACCTCATAAGGTTCTCTTTTTGATGCAACTTTTACAATGCCTTTTTATAAAAAGCTTCGTTATTATTTTCGTATATCTTTTTGACTCCCTTCTCGCTTTTTTTTGCAATGTTTATGGCCCGCAGCATACTTTTCGTTTCATCTAAAGTGCAATTCCAAATTGTTCCGTTTGATAAAATAATGGCCGAATATAAAGCATCTGACGGATCACTGTTATAATACACAATGTCTTCGGTCTTAATCAGTTTTTTTTCTTTCGTTTTACGATTTTGCTCATAAAAAGAAATCTGGTTTCCTGATACTTCTACCAATTTATCGATTTTTTTTTCTTTAAATTCATGCTCAACATTTACAGCCCATATTGGCTTGTCTCCTGTAAATAACCAAGTTCCATTAACTTTTTCAAGTATATCTTTTCTCAAAATTTCTTTAAGAGTATCGACTTTCTTTAGGGATTCCTGCCCAATTTCATTTTCCGGTTTAATCCTTGAAGCAATAGAAAATTGATCTAAAGCATTTACAAAGTCAGATTTTTTTAAATAAGAAACAGCCAAATCATATTTATTCTTCTGAAATATAACTTTAGAATCATTCTGTGCTTTAATGCCTATAGATAAAAGCATTAAAACAATAAGTAAATAATTTTTCATTAGTTTCGAATGTTTTTTGTCTTTTTTTTGCAAACATAACAAAATAATTTTTCCTACAAATATGATTTATTCTCTATAACAAAAAAACCACCATTTTACTGGTGGTTTTAACAATATTCTTACAAAAAAATAGATTATTTCTTAAATGCTTAGTGAATTATTTTCAGGAGTAGCGTCTAGGAAAATTCCGCCGTCAACGGTCACTTTTTTAATTGCTTTTTTCGCCTTAACGGTTACAGATATATTCTTTCCATTTTTTTCCCAAACGGCAGGAGTCTGATGTAATGTTTCTGTCGAATTATCTGCGTAAACCACAATTACGTCAAATGGTATAGCAAAACCTCCATCATTTTGTATGGATATAGTATTTTTTGCCACTCCTTTAACCGAAAGATCAATATAGTTATTGGTGAAGAACCAGTTATTGAAGAACCAATTCAGATTTTTTCCCGAACCAGTATTCATCGAATTAAAATAATCCCAAGGAATTGGGTGTTTTCCGTTCCAAGTATCCATATAATGATGCAATGATTTTTTGAACAAATCATCTCCAAGCAAATCTTTTAAAGCTATATAGGAAAGTGATGCTTTTCCATAAGAATTGTTTCCATAACCCGGACCCGAAACTTGTGTAGACATTGAGATAATTGGCTGATCTTCTTCTGTTGATTTATCATTAATGTATTGTTCCACTCTAAATTCTTTATAAAATTTATCAGCAGCTTCTTTTCCATGCTCTGCAATTCCAATTAAATATTCAAAAGTAGTTGCCCAGCCTTCGTCCATAAAAGCATAACGTGTTTCGTTGATTCCCATGTAAAATGGAAAATACGTATGTGCTACTTCATGATCCTGCACCAATTGTGCAAATTTTGGATCATCCATTTGCGAATCGTTACACATCATTGGATATTCCATGTCTGCAAAACCTTGAAAAGCCGTCATTTTAGAAAATGGATATGGAATTCCAGGCCAGTTATTTGAAAACCAATCTAAAGCATATTGATTGTTTTTAACAGAATTAACAAAATCAGTTCCTTTAATATCATAAGCCGCCTGAACGCTTGCACGACGGTTTGCTTTTTTGTCGACTATCACACTGCTGGCATCCCATAAATAATGATCGCTCAATCCAAAACATACATCTGAAATATTGTTAGCTTGAAATTTCCAAGTATTCCAATCGTTTTGTTTGGTAACAACTCCGCTTTTCATTTCTTGTTCGTTGGCAATATGCAGAATTTCATCTGTTACGTATGATTTTTTAAGACGCGCTGCGAACTCTGGCTGTAAAACCTCATCTGGATTTAATAAATCTCCTGTTGCATAGACTACAAAATTTTTAGGTGCTTTTACAGAATAGACGTAATCATTAAAGTCGTTGTAAAATTCCTGACGATCTGTATGTGGTAATCTGTCCCAACCATTGTAATCATCAAAAACAGAAACTCTCGGGTAACTATACGCTACAAAGAAAGTACTTTCGTCAATTTGTCCTTCTCTACCGCTTTCTTTCGACAAAGGATAATTCCAGTCGATATTAATGGTTGTTTTAGAATGAGGCGCGATGGCTTTTTTCATTTTTATATTTCCAACTGTTCCCCAGCTTCTTCCATCTTCTTTATAGGTTTCGCCACCTATTTTAAGAGAAGTAATCGTTAATCCGTTGCTTAGGAAATCTTCGCTTACAGTTCCGCTTCTTGGTGCAGATGGTTTGTGCAGATTGTTTACAAAACGAATTACAAAATTTCGTAAACTGTCGTTACTGTTGTTTTCATAAATAATAGTTTCGGTTCCTGAAACCATTTTGGTTTTGGCATCTACTGTAATATCCATAGTATATTTACCATGATTCTGCCAATAATTTTTTCCCGGTTTTCCGTCCATCGAACGGGTACCTTTTGCGTAAGCGGCTTTAATATTTCTTGGCATATAAAGCTCTTGCGCGAAGCTTGTTTCTGCCAAAAATAAAAATCCTGCTAAAGCAAAATAGAGTGATAGTTTTTTCATAAGTGCTTTTGGTAATTTAATTGTTTCTCTATAAGACTGCTTTTTTAAAATTAAGTTACAAATTCTTATAAAATTACATTTTTCGAACAATAAAACTAAAAATTCTTACAAAAGAAAAAACCGTCTGATTTCTGAGAAGAAAAAAGACGGCCAGCTACAATTAATATATAACCTTGATGCTTACAAAATATAGTCGGTATTTATGAAATTCGACTCTTTGCTGTTTAACAATTCCTGCAGAATTTCGTTGTTATAAGCAATGTCTTTTGAAGCGACAAACGTACGGATTGAGAATGAACGCAAAGCATCTGGAATACTTAGAGTTCCTACAGCAGAATCTTTACGACCTGTAAATGGGAATGCATCTGGACCTCTCTGGCAAGAGCTGTTTAAGTTTACACGGCACACTAAGTTTACCAAAGCATCTATAAGCGGTGCCAGAGTTTTAATGTCTTTTCCGAACAAACTTACCTGCTGCCCATAATTAGATTCGGCCATATCTTCAAGAGGTTCTTTGATATCTTTAAAAGAAATAACTGGAACCACAGGACCAAATTGTTCTTCATGATACACACGCATTTTGCTGTTTACCGGATATAAAACGGCTGGAAAGATATAATTATCAGTATGCTTTCCTCCTTTTTCGTTTAGGATTTTAGCACCTTTACTTGTTGCATCGTCAATTAATCCTTGAATATAAGATGGTTTTTCAGTTTCTGGAAGTGGTGTTAAAGACACTCCAGATTCCCAAGGATTTCCAAATTTTAATGAATCTACTTTTTCAGAGAATCTTTTATTGAATTCCTCCGCAATAGATTCGTGAACGTATAATACCTTTAAAGCTGTACAACGTTGCCCGTTAAACGATAAAGTTCCTGTGATACATTCCTGAATAGCCAAATCTAAATCAGCATCTGGAAGAATAATTGCTGGGTTTTTCGCTTCAAGACCTAAAATTAAACGCAATCTGTTTTTGTTTGGATGCTGATCTTGTAACGCAATTGCTGATTTACTGTTTCCAATTAATGCCAGAACATCAATTTTTCCTGATTTCATGATTGGAGAAGCTACTTCACGTCCTCTTCCATACACAATATTGATAACACCTTTTGGGAAACTTGTTTTAAAAGCTTCTAATAATGGTGAAATACATAAAACTCCATGTTTGGCAGGCTTGAAGATAACAGTATTTCCCATAATCAAGGCCGGAATCAATAATGAAAACGTTTCATTTAAAGGATAGTTGTATGGTCCAAGACACAAAACCACTCCAAGAGGGCCACGGCGAATCATGGCATTTACTCCTTGTACTTTTTCAAAATGAGCGCTTCGTCCGTTTAATTCTTTATAACTGGCAATAGTGTCATAAATGTATTCGACAGTTCTGTCAAATTCTTTTTGAGAATCGCCTAATGATTTTCCAATTTCCCACATTAAATACTTCACCACTTCTTCGCGGGTTTCTTTCATTTGAGAAACGAATTTTTCCATGCATTTAATACGGTCAGCAACTTTCATTGTAGGCCACAAACCTTGTCCTTTATCATAAGCTTCATTGGCTGCTTCAACAACTTCGGCAGCTTCTTTTTCGCCCATAAAAGGAATCGATCCTAATAAAGTAGGTGCATATTTTTCTGTAGATGAAATGGTCGAAAACACAGGTGTGGTCTGCCCTGTCCATTGTTTCAACTCTCCATTTACAAGATAAGTATCTTGATTTAAAAGAGATTTAATTTCAAATTCTTCGGGTATTAAACTCATAATCTGGTAATTTAGTTTGGTTATTAATAGCTCTTTAATGAAAAAAGAGGCTTTTTTCGCCTCTTCTTCTATTTTATGGTTGTACGGTTTCGCCTTCCCAGTCCAGTATACCACCAAGCAGATTATAGGCATTTTCGATACCTAACTCATTCATAATCTGACATGCTTTAGCACTTCTGGCACCAGAACGACAGTACACATAATAGTTTTTATTTTTGTCTAATTCTTCAATTTCATAAATAAAAGCCTGACCTTTATTGATATCAATGTTTACAGCATTTTCAATATAGCCATCATTAAATTCGTCTTCAGTTCTTACGTCAAGTATAACTGCATTTTCGTCAGCTTGTAACTGAGCAATCCAATCTTCTTGTGATAAATTCATAGTAAAATGTGTTTTTGTAAAATTACGACGTTTCTATTTATAAAAAACGTACCAAATGCGATTTCGATTATTATTCTCAGAAAACGTTTTAGAGAAAGTATTATAATCAGTGAAATACAAATTTAGCTGTTATTTTTAAAATTATAGTCTGTAAAATCGATAGAAAATAGGATTTTTTCATTTACATAAAATTAATATCAAATCCTGTTTTCTCACAATTAATCCCAATTCAAACTAGTATCTTTGCATAAAATTTTATTTTTTAATAACTTTTTGATAAAAACCAAGACATCAAAATGACATCTGTTATTTCGAGCGGAGCCTAGAATTGACAAAATTTTTATACAAATGAATCATTCATTAAAAACCATCTTTCCTAATTTCTCAAACGAACTTATCGCTGTAATTGAAGAAAACGGAAGTTTACAAGATTTTGAAGCCGGAACTATTTTAATGCGTACTGGACAATATATTAAAAACACAGTTTTAATTACAAAAGGGAAAATTAAAATTTACCGTGAAGGCGAAGATGGCGGCGAATTTTTAATGTATTACTTACAGCCTGGTCAAGCCTGTGCCATCTCAATGATCTGCACAGCCAAAAGTGAAAAAAGCCAGATCATGGCAAAAGTAGTCGAAGATGTTACGGTTATGATGATTCCGCTGCAGTTGATGGATAAATGGATGATGGAACACCGTTCTTGGTACGAATTTGTCATTGAAACCTACCGAAGCCGTTTTGAAGAAGTTCTGGAAGTAGTCGATAATATTGCTTTTCGTTCTATGGATGAGCGTTTGGAATTTTATTTAAAAAGGCATTCTGATGCCTGCGGTTGTTCTGAAGTGAATCTTTCGCATCAGGAAATTGCAACCGAATTAAATACTTCTCGTGAAGTTGTTTCAAGATTACTAAAAAAAATGGAACAGCGCGGTCTTGTCAAACTTAATCGAAACCAAATTGAACTTTTAAAATAAAGTTTTTTTCGCCACGAATTCACGAATTTCACTGTAATTTTTACTGTAAGACCCACGCAGTAGCAAACTGGCGAAGCAATTACGCGAATTGCACTAATTTTCTTTGTTGTTAGAATTTTCTCAAAATGCGTATAAATATTTTAACACATAGAGACATAGTTTTTGTAAACGCAAAAAAGGCATTTCACTTGTTTAAATGCACATAGCTATGTGTGGAAACTAGTTTCTTCTCTTATCTTAATTTGACAAAAAAATCTATGTCTCTATGTGGTGAATTATTTACACAGAAAAATCCATAATCATTTTCTTTGACAAAATAATTCGTGAATTCGTGGCGGAAAAAACTTCCATGATTTTCTACCACCAATTTTACTTCCTTTTCTCAATCATTATCAAAAATAATTCGTGCATTCGTGGCGGAAAAAACCTCCATGATTTTCTACCATTAATTTTACTTTCTTTTCTCAATCATTATCAAAATAATTCGTGAATTCGTGGCGGAAAAAACCTCCATGATTTTCTAACACCAATTTTACTTTCTTTTCTCAATCATTATCAAAAATAATTCGTGAATTCGTGGCGGAAAAACTTCCATGATTTTCTACCACCAATTTTACTTTCTTTTCTCAATCATTATCAAAAATAATTCGTGAATTCGTGGCGGAAAAAAACAAAAAATATCTTCTGTGATAAATGTTACTGTAGGTTTCTAATTTCCGAAGCAACTTTGCATAAAAATAAATGCAATGGAATATTTAGGTTATTTTGCTTCGATTATTATCGGGATTTCGCTGGGATTAATTGGCGGAGGCGGTTCTATCTTGACTATTCCTATTTTGGTGTATTTATTTAAAGTAAATCCAGATCAGGCAACTTCCTATTCTTTATTTATTGTGGGATTGACCGCTTTGTTTGGCAGTTACAGTCATTACAAAATGGGAAATCTGAAATTAAAATCGGCATTGTATTTTGCCATTCCTTCTGTTATTTCGATTTTGATTATTCGTGAAGTTATTTTCCCGCAGATTGCTTCAACCATTTTTTCGATTGCCTCTTATTCTGTTTCAAAAGACTTTCTGATTATGATTGTCTTTTCAATCTTAATGATAACAGCTGCTATTTCGATGATTAAAAAAAATGTAACCGAGATAAAAGGAACGGAAACCAATTATATACAACTAAGCATTATTGGATTCCTAGTTGGAATTGTAACCGGATTTCTGGGAGCTGGAGGCGGATTCTTAATAATTCCTGCCTTGTTGTTTTTTGCCAAATTACCCATGAAACAAGCCGTGGGAACTTCACTACTAATCATCACTATTAATTCATCAATAGGATTTGGAGGCGATTTATACATCGGAACTCCTATTGATTATACTTTTCTGTTAGGTGTATCTGGAATGGCACTTCTCGGAATGTTAATCGGGAGCCAGCTTTCTAAAAAAATAGACGGAGCCCGATTAAAACCTCTTTTTGGCTGGTTTGTACTCGTAATGGGATTTTACATCATTACTAAAGAAGTTTTATTTTAAAATTTTGAATTTAGTTTCACTTGTAGAGTAATCTTTGTCAAAGTTGGCGCTTTGACAGAGATGAAACTAAATAAAGACTTCTCACAAATTAAATTATTATCTACTTTTAATGTTGATATTGAGATGAAAAGCAAAGTTAAACGTAAATAAAAAATGATTAACTTTACAGAAATTTCTTTTATAAAATGGAAATAGTTTTTCTATTTTACACATAATTTTTCTAAAAAATCTAAAAACAATGCCGTATTCAGCTCTATTTATGTCTGGAAAAATACTTGAACGTGCTCAAGAGGAAGGAGAAGGAATATCTAATATGAAATTGCAAAAACTCCTCTATATTGCTAATGGTATATACTTAGTTAAACATGGAACACCATTGATAGAAGAACCTATAAAAGCTTGGAAGTATGGTCCTGTTGTTGAAAAGGTTTACTACGAGTTTAAAAAATATGGCAACGAAAGTATTAAAGAAATACCTTGGGAATATCAGCAATACAAATCAAAAGTTAAATTAGATGAAGATGCAGAAGAAGCGGTTACTTTTGTTTTAGAAGTTGCTAAAAAACTTTCAGCAATTCAATTATCAAATTGGACTCATGCAGAAAATTCTCCGTGGACAAAAGCAAAACTTCAAAAAGACTCCCTCATTTCTGAAAATGATATGAAAATCTTTTTTGAACAATTTTTTAATCCAGAGCTTCAAAATGCTGAATAATTTTATTTATGGCAACAGAACCAAATCCATTAAATGCACTTATTAATCAGGTAGCTTCTACACCACCTTTGCAAAGCTCTAATGAAGAAAGAATGTTTTATGAAAAACACTTATCTGATTTAGCAAATTCAAATCAAAATATGCTGGAAAGAAAAAAGTATGCTGAATATATTTTCAGCTTTACCTGTATTTGGTGTATTTGTATTTTTTCTATTTTGATACTGAAAGGACTTGGAAAATTAGCCTTATCTGATACCATAATCATCACTCTAATTGGTTCGACAACATTAAATATTTTAGTTTTTTTTACACTAGTAACCAAGTATTTATTTAATTCTGAAAAATCCACTTAATGAAAATTAAATAATTTTGGGCATTTCCTTCGACCAGGCTATTCGCTAATTATTTTCCTTGCTAAATAAGCAAGAAAAAGGATACCGCTTCTATCCTAACGCATAAAAAAAGAATAAGATTATTGCAAGATCTCAATTTCCTCCAGATTTAGCTGGAGATAAATAAATCTATATAAAAAAGGCTTTAGCCAAACTTTATCATTTTGGCTAAAGCCTAATTCGCATTCAAACAAAAAACCTCCAGTTAAAACTAGAGGCAATTGATTTTATCTTTGTTCTTTATATTATTTTTTAAGCAGTTTTTCTAAATATTCTACCTTTTCCCTTTCTGCCTGAACTAATTCTTTTTCAGCCTGAACCAACCGTTCATAAAGTTCAACCATCTTATCTAAAGGATTAAAAGTAAAAATAGGTCCAGACGCAGCTTGACCATTATTTGCACTATTATCATAAAAATTATTGAAGAAATTAAAAACAGATTCTTCTGTAAAATTTTCAATTGCTTCTACCGTCACGCCAAGAGCTTTTGCAATTTGTACCAATTTTTCAAATTCGACAGTTTCGCTGGTTTCAATACTTGAAATAGTCTGCTGGCTTGTACCAATTGCATCAGCAAGTGCTCCTTGTTTCATCCCGCGAAGTTCTCTAATTCGGCTTATGTTTCGGCCAATATTTTTAGGTCTGTTTAATGTGCTCATAATTCAAAGGTATTTAAAATTCCCGAAAAAATCACTCAATTAGTAAATTACAAACCAGATTGGTACACTACAGTTTACTGATGTTTTTTTCGCTTGCAAGTTTTGCATTTATCAAACAAAAATACGCTTTTTATATATTTAAAAACTATTAAAAAATACGAAAATAACTACTCTTAAATCAAAATTGTAAAGTTTGGCTAAAGCCAAGTTTAAACCTAATAAAAAACCTCCAGCTAAAGCTGGAGGCAATTGAATCTATAATTAAAATTCGTGCAATTTAAAGTCACAATATTCAGAATTCATTCAACTCAAAATAAAAATTCGTGACTCGAGCGACAGCGAATAGGCGAAGCAATTCGTGGCTATCAAAAATAATCAATGCTCCCCATATCCAATATCATCCATTTTCCCACTGAAAACACGATATTGAATAACAAAATAAATAATTACGAGAAACAAAGCGACAAAAAACCAGCTCAATCCCGCATTTAATCCGTATTCGTGAGCGGCAGTGTTATAAATCGTTAAAGACGGATTTATTTTATTTGTTGAAGGCAGAACATTAGGGAAAATCGAAACCGCTGTCGAAGCAAATCCTCCCAATAAAAACAAAGTCGAAAACAGAAATCCGTAACCATCTTTTTTGTACGAACGAACTTTAAATAAACCTAAAATTCCAATAAATGTCAGCAATGGAAAAAACCACAGAATTGGATTTTCAACAAAATTATGAAAAGGTTCAGGTTCAATAAAATGCCATACTTGTAATGAAATACAAACCAAAACCAGTAAAACAATATTCAAAGCAAAAACTACTTTTTTCAATTTAGGATTCAAAGCCGAATTTGTTTTATAAATAATCCAGTTTGCACCGTGAATCGTCAATGCGACAACACTCACAATTCCTAAGAAAAGCGTAAACCAGTCGATAATTCCTAATTCATTTGCCTGCGGACTAAAAGTTGGATTCCACAAAGGCAGGAAGAAAAAATGCGGTTCTTGTGTCGAAACTCCGTTTTGAACCATTCCGAGGTTTACACCACGAACAATATTTCCTAAAGCTATTCCGAAGAAAAGCGCCAAAAGTAAACTCGCAATTCCGAAGGCTTTATCCCAAATCGCTTCCCACATATGATTGTGTACTTGTCCGCGCATCTCTAATCCGATAGCTCGGAAAATCAAAAGCCATAAAATCATAATCAAAGGCAGATAAAATCCGCTGAAAGAAGAAGCATATAAAGTTGGAAATGCAAAAAACAAAACGCCTCCAGCTGCAATCAACCAAACTTCATTGGCATCCCAAAACGGACCAATCGAATTGGTGATTACTTTTTTATCTCTTTCTGTATCGGCAAAAAATAAATGAATAATTCCTGCTCCAAAATCATAACCGTCTAAAACCAGATAAACAGCCAGAATTCCCATTAAAACTACGTACCAAAAAAATTCCATACTTATATTTTTTCTGTTGAAAGTTCCACATGATGCGGTCCTTTATTGATAATTTTTCCAACCAAAAGCAAAAACAACATTCCTAGTAAAAGGTATAAACCAATAAAACCAAGTAATGTAAATAAGGTATTTCCAGAAGAAACGGTTGGCGAAGCGCCAGATGCAGTTCGCATTAAATTGTAAACCAGCCAAGGCTGTCTTCCTAATTCGGCTGTGTACCAACCTGTGGTGTTGGCTATATATGGAAACGGCATCATGAACATCAGCGACCACAATAGCCATTTGGTTTGGAATAATTTTCCTCTGATTAATTGAAAAAGTGAAAGCACCATTAATCCAATAAAAACAGTTCCGAGTCCAACCATAATATGGTAGGCATAATACAACCCCGAAATATTAGTTGGGTGTAAATCTTCTTCAAACTGATCTAAACCTTTAATTTCCTGATCCCAATTTCCGTAAGTTAGGAAACTCAAAATATTAGGAACGGCGATTTTATTATCTAGTTTTTTGTCTTTTACATCGGGCTGTCCAATTAAGACAATTTCAGAACCTTTTTTCTCGGTATGAAAAATCCCTTCCATTCCGGCAAAAGTTACAGGCTGGTATTTTACGACATTTTTAGCCAGTAAATCACCTGTTGGAACAGCGACAACAATACTCGAAATCAATCCGAAAATAACTCCTGTTTTCAAGAACAATTTGCCAAAAGAAATGTTCTTTTTACTTAGAATATAGAAAGCTCCAATTCCCGCAACGACAAAAGAACTCGTTACCATAGAAGCGGCTTGATTATGCAAATAAGAAGGCCAAAGCCAAGGATTTAAAAATAATGCTTGAAAATTATTCAATACAAATTTTCCGTTTTCTAAGATTTCATAACCAACTGGATTCTGCATCCAGGAATGCGTGGCAATGATTAAAAATCCGCTGGCCCAGGAACCGATCATAATTAATAATCCAGTTACAAAATGCCATTTGTGTCCGAGAAGTTTTTCGCCAAATAAAAATATTCCCAAGAAAGAAGATTCGAGAAAGAAGGAAAACATTCCTTCCATAGCGAGGGTTTGCCCAATAATTCCTCCCGTTAATTCGGAGAATTTTGCCCAATTGGTTCCAAACTGAAACTCCATTGGAATTCCAGTAACAACTCCCATTGCAAAATTGAGAGCGAAGATTTTCATCCAGAAATGGGTGGCGTGATTGTATTGTTCGTTTTTCGTTTTTAGATATTTCCACTTGAAGTAAACAATGATGAGCGAAAGACCCATTGTAAGTTGTGGAAAAAGATAATGAAAAGTAATGGTGAACGCGAATTGCATTCGGTCATAAAAGAGCATTTCTTCCATAAGTGGTAATTTGTTTATGAAGTTCCACAAATTTAACCATTCGAACCCGAACTGCCTCTTAAAACAAGAGTTTCTTTTTAAAATTTTAAACCATATAAGTTATATAAGTAAATATAAATTTTCGGCTATTAAAATATATTCATATCGTATTAACTCCTGCAAGGTTTCCAAAATCTTGTAGATCTGCTGTTCTAAAAAAATACCTGCAAGATTTTAGAAACCTTGCAGTAAACAAATTAACATGGTTCATTCAATTCATTTCTCCAAAATTCCTTTTTCAACACTTTCGTTAATCAAACCTTCAGCGTAATTCCAAATCGATTTTGAGCCTTCTTTTATGACGCTTTTCTTTTCGTACACTTTTTCATATTTCACTCCAAACTCTTTCCAAGTTCCGCCGTTGTTGGAAGTATTTTGTAACAGAGGTTCTAATCTGTCCATTGATTTAGCAAATTTGGCTTCGTTGGTTTCTCCAGCTTCAAATTCTTCCCAAATAGAAATGAATTCTTCGGCTTGATTTTTAGGAAGTAAACCAAAAATCCTATTAGCCGCCAAACGTTCTTCATCTGTATTGGAATGATTTTTTATGGTGTCATAAATAAACACATCACCAGCATCAATTTCTACAATATCATGAATTAAGACCATTTTCACCACTTTCAAAACATCAATTGGCTCATTTGAATGTTCTGCCAGAACAATCGCCATTAAAGCCAGATGCCAGCTGTGTTCTGCGTCATTTTCGCACCTGTCGCTGTTGAATAATTTTGTTTTGCGCTGAATGTATTTTACTTTATCAATTTCTTTTATAAAAGCAATTTGATCTAATAAGTGTTGTGTGTTCATCATGTTAATCTTAGGAAAAACGTAAAATTACAAAGATTTTTTTCTACCATATAAGGAATAAAAGTAATTATAAACTGGAGGTTATTATATTGCTTAAAATAAAAGTAAATATAAGTAGCTCTCAATCTAAAATGGACTTATATCACTTATATGGTTCAAACCACCAAATGTTTTTCAAAAAAACCTAAATTCTGTAACATTAGTCACCTATTTTTTTAAAAAACAAAGTTACCTTTGTATCCCATCATTTTATAATACCTATCATGAAAATAGAGCAAATTTACACCGGATGCCTAGCACAAGGTGCATATTATATCACATCAAATGGCGAAGCAGCCATTATTGATCCGCTTAGAGAAACGCAGCCTTACTTAGATCGTTTGGAACGCGATGGCGTTACATTAAAATATATTTTTGAAACGCATTTTCACGCTGATTTCGTTTCGGGACATGTTGATTTAAGCAAAGAAACCGGAGCACCAATCGTTTACGGACCAAATGCTGCCTGCGAATTTGATTGCATTTCTGCGAAAGACGGACAGGAATTCAAAATCGGAAAAGTAACTATTAAAGTTTTGCATACTCCTGGACATACTATGGAAAGCTCAACTTTTCTATTAATCGACGAAAACGGAAAAGATCATGCGATTTTCTCTGGCGACACTTTGTTTATTGGTGATGTCGGTCGTCCAGATTTAGCTCAAAAAGCATCTGGAATGACACAAGATCAATTGGCTGGAATTTTATTTCATTCGTTAAGAGACAAAATCATGACGCTTGCTGATGACGTAATTGTTTATCCTGCGCATGGTGCGGGAAGTGCTTGTGGAAAAAACATGAGCAAGGAAACGGTTTCAACAATCGGAAATCAAAAAGCTACCAACTATGCTTTGCGCGCTGATATGACCGAAACTGAATTCATCAAAGAAGTAACAGACGGACTATTGCCTCCTCCAGCCTATTTCAGCATGAACGTTGCTATGAACAAACAAGGCTACGAAAGCTTTGAAACAGTTTTGCACAACGGAATGAAAGCTATAAATGTAAAAGAATTTGAAGCAATTGCTGAAGAAACTGGTGCTTTAATTTTAGATACTAGAAGTGCAGCCGATTTTAGTAAAGGATTTATTCCGCAGTCTATCAATATCGGAATCAATGGAGATTTTGCTCCGTGGGTTGGAACTTTAATTGCCAATGTAAAACAACCCATTATTTTGGTTACTGCACTTGGCATGGAGGAAGAAACCGTAACACGCTTAAGCCGTGTTGGTTTTGATACGATTATTGGACATTTAGATGGTGGATTTGAAGCTTGGCAGAATACAGGTTTCGAAATTGATACTGTAAATAGAATAACAGCTGAGCAATTTGCAAATGAATTTGAATTTGGCAAAGATAAAGTAGTCGACATTCGTAAAGAGACAGAATACGAAGCTGAGCATATTGATGAAGCTTACAGCAAACCTTTGGCTTATATTAATGACTGGGTAAAAGATATTAATCCAAACGAACATTTTTATATCCATTGTGCTGGAGGCTACAGAAGTATGATTGCCGCTTCTATCCTTCAAGCAAGAGGTTTCAGAAACTTCTCTGAAGTGGAAGGTGGTTTTGGAGCGATTTCAAAAACGAATATTCCAAAATCAGATTTTGTTTGTCAAAGTAAAGTATTAAAATAATTTAAAAGAGACAAAGGTTCAGAGAGACAAAGTGACAAAGGTCGCAACCTCTGAACCTTTGAGCCTTTGCACCTTAGAACCTAAATAAAATGTTAGAAATTATAAGAGAACCTTGGCCTTGGTATGTTGCAGGTCCGTTGATTGGATTAACGGTTCCAATTTTATTAATTATCGGGAATAAATCTTTTGGGATAAGTTCGTCACTTCGTCATATTTGCGCAGCTTGTATTCCTTCGAATATTTCATTTTTTAAATACGATTGGAAAAAAGAAAGCTGGAATTTATTCTTCGTTTTCGGAATTTTCATTGGAGGTTTTATTGCAGCTTATTTCTTGACCAATCCAAATCCAGTAGAAATTGCTCCTGAATTATCAGAGAAATTAGCAACTTATGGAATTACAGATCATACTGGTTTAGTTCCATCACAATTATTTTCTTGGGAAAGTTTATTAACGCTTCGCGGATTTATTATGATGGTTGTAGGTGGATTTTTAGTTGGTTTCGGAACTCGTTATGCCGGCGGATGCACCAGCGGACACGCGATTATGGGATTATCGAACTTACAATGGCCTTCGTTAGTCGCTACAATCTGTTTTATGATTGGCGGTTTTGTAATGTCACTTTTGATTTTACCTTATATACTTTCACTTTAAAATTTGAATAATGAGCTTAGAAAATAAAAATATCGACGGCGAAGGAATCAACGCCAGCCACAAAAAAGAAAACGCATTTGCAAATCTTAAATATTTAATCGTAGGTATCTTTTTCGGAATTGTATTCGTAAAAGCAGAAATCATCAGCTGGTTTCGTATTCAGGAAATGTTTCATCTTGAATCATTCCATATGTATGGTGTAATTGGATGCGCAGTTGCTGTTGGATTAATTTCAGTTCAATTGATTAAAAAATTCAATATCAAGACCCTTGACGGCGAAAAAATCGAAATCCAGCCAAAAACTTTCAGCAAAGGACAAATCTACGGCGGATTAATGTTTGGTTTTGGATGGGCAATTACTGGAGCATGTCCAGGTCCGCTTTTCGCTCAGATTGGCACAGGAGCAACTGTAATCGTAGTTACTTTAGTAAGCGCCATTGCTGGAACTTGGTTTTATGGTTTGATTAAAGATAAATTGCCACATTGATAATTTGTTTCAAGTTGATTTAACCGCAAAGCACGCTAAGGTATACGCAAAGTTCGCAAAGTTTATTTACAAAGCTTTGCGAACTTTGTGTTTTTATATAAAGCTTTATTTAAAAAAGAACCTTGCGCACTTTGCGGTTAAATAGGTTCAAAGTACATAAACTTTAAACCTGAAACTTGAAACCTAAAACAAAAAAACAACTGTTTCTTTTCTTCATCAATTTTTAATTTCATTTCGTTAAGTTTGCTTTCAACAACATTTCCGCTAAATAAATACCAAGAATAAAGCATGAATCGCTCTGAACAATTATCCAAACTACAAAATACCGAAAAATGGGACGTAATCATAATTGGCGGAGGTGCGAGCGGACTCGGAACTGCTGTTGATGCATCAAGCCGCGGGTATAAAACAGTTTTATTTGAAGCCGTAGATTTTGCCAAAGGAACTTCTAGCAGAAGTACCAAATTGGTTCACGGCGGTGTACGTTATTTAGAGCAAGGAAATGTACACTTGGTTAGAGAAGCATTAAGAGAAAGAGGATTATTGGCTCAAAATGCTGGACATTTAGTTAAAAACCAATCTTTTGTTATTCCTAATTACAATTGGTTCAGCAGTTTTATTTACACTATAGGATTAAAAATTTACGATTTATTATCGGGCTTTTTGAGTTTGGGAAGTTCAAAATATCTTTCGAAAAAGAAAACTATTGAAATGCTTCCGAATGTTGAACAAAACGGACTCATAAATGGTGTTATTTATCATGACGGACAATTTGACGATTCTCGTTTAGCCATAAATCTGGCTCAAACTGCTGTTGAAAAAGACGCCTGCATTTTAAATTACGTAAAAGTTGTCAATTTATTAAAAGACGATAAAAATCAAATTATTGGCATTAAAGCTATCGATCAGGAAACTGGAACCAGTTACGAGATAAAAGGTTCTGTAGTAATAAATGCAACAGGAGTTTTTACAAATGCCATAATGAAATTAAACGATAAGGTTTATAAAAAATATATTGTTCCGAGTCAGGGAATTCATTTGGTTTTTGATAAATCTTTTCTTCCAGGCGAACATGCTTTGATGATTCCGAAGACAAAAGACGGAAGGGTTTTATTTGCAGTTCCATGGCACAATCGTGTTGTAGTAGGAACAACAGATACTTTAATTAAAAAACAAAGTTTAGAACCTATCGCTTTGGAGAGTGAAATTCAGTTTGTTCTCGAAACAGCTCAACGATTCTTAGCAAAAAAGCCCACAAGAAGCGATGTCCTATCCGTTTTTGCAGGATTACGTCCGCTAGCAGCGCCGAAAGAAGAAGGAAAAAGCACTAAAGAAGTTTCTAGAAGCCATAAAATTATTGTTTCTGAAACTGGATTAATCACTATTACAGGAGGAAAATGGACTACTTATCGAAAAATTGCCGAAGATATCATCGACAAAGCCATATTAAAAGGTAAACTTCCGAAAAAACTATCCAATACGCAGCATCTAGCCATTCATGGTAATAAACCAACTACTCCTATTGACAGAGAAAATCACTTGTACATATATGGTACTGATATTTCGAAAATACTTCAGCTGCAAGAAAACGAACCCGAATTACAAGAAAAACTGCATCCTAATCATGAATTTACAATGGCCGAAGTTGTTTGGGCAATTCGTTATGAAATGGCCAGAACTATTGATGATGTTTTAGCAAGACGAGTACGTTTATTATTTTTGGATGCCAGAGCTGCAATTGAAGTTTCTGAAAAAACTGCTAGAGTAATTGCAAAAGAATTGGGTCACGATGAAAATTGGATCACAAAAGAAATTGAAGACTTTAAACACATTTCGAAAGGATTTTTTCTCTCAGAATTTCGATAAGCACTTCTAATCAGCTCAAAAACAATATAATTTGTAAAACATCTCTATTTACACTCAAAAATTTATCTTACAAAAAAGCAACTTCAAATTAAGACAATTAAAATACAGCTCTTTGAGATTAACTTTTAGTTAAATATCAAAACGCCAGATATTTAAAAGACAAAATAGATTAATTTTAACTCATCAAAAAGCTGATTGCTTTTAGATTGGTATTCGGATATTTTCGTATTAACAAAAAATTAACACAACACTTGTATATACAAATATTAAAAGTTATACATTTGTATATACAAATTATACACTTACGACTATGACAATTGAAGAGGTTATTAAGAGTACAGTTAAGATGGATAATGCGAAAAAAGTTATTCTGAACATTATGTACACACAAAATGTGATTCAGGATCATTTCAACGAGTTAGTAAAACCGTATGATTTATCTGGAGAACAATACAATGTGCTGCGTATATTAAGAGGACAAAAAGGAAATCCTGCTAATATGTGTGTTATACAAGAGCGTATGCTGGCGAAAACGAGTAATACAACACGGTTAGTTGACAAATTATTACTAAAAGAACTGGTAACAAGAAACGTTTGTCCGGGTAATCGACGAAAAATCGAAGTTTTGATTACTCAAAAAGGATTAGACGTATTGAAAGAATTAGATCCTAAAGTTGATGCACACGAAGAAGCATTTGCAAAAAATCTAAGTACAGACGAATTAGAGTTATTAAATAAATTATTAGAAAAATACCGAACCCAACAAAATTAAAATTATGAGCACATTTTTAGAGAGTCTAAATTGGAGATACGCAACCAAAAAATTTGATGCTGCCAAAAAAATCTCAGACGCAGATTTAAATACATTAAAAGAAGCCGTTAGATTAGCTGCTTCATCATACGGATTACAGCCTTACAAAGTTATTATTGTAGAAAATCCAGAAATTAGAGAAAAATTGAAAGCCGCTGCTTACGGACAGACACAAATTACAGATGCTTCTCAATTGTTTATTTTTGCAAACGACTTAAACGCTGGACCAGAATCTGTAGCTGCTTACATTAAAAACATCAGCGAAACAAGAGGTGTTCCTACTGAAGCTTTAGGCGGATTTTCTGACATGATGAATGGAGTTATTTCAAATTTATCTCAAGATGCTAAAAATATCTGGACTGCAAAACAAACTTACATCGCTTTAGGAACTCTATTAGCTGCAGCTGCTGAATTAAAAATTGATGCAACACCAATGGAAGGTTTCAATCCTGCTGCATTCAATGAAATCTTAGGTTTCGATAAATTAGGTCTTAATGCTTCTGTTATTGCAACAGTAGGTTACAGACATGAGGAAGACGAGGCTCAGCATTACAAAAAAGTTAGAAAATCACACGAAGATTTATTTATCACTCTATAATTATTTATTAATCTAAAATCAAATTTTAACAACATGAAAAATTTAAAAACAATTGCAATAGCATTATTCGTAGCAGCTGCTGGTTTAACAGTAAACGCTCAAACAAAAAAAATCGACGTAAAAGCATCTACAATTAAATGGGTAGGTAAAAAAGTAACAGGAGAGCACTCTGGAACTGTAAACTTCAAAGAAGGTGCTTTAGTTTTCAAAGGAAAAAAATTAACAGGTGGAAGCTTTACAGTTGATATGACTTCATTAACTTCTACTGATTTAACTGGAGAATACCAAGGAAAATTAAACGGTCACTTAAAAGCTGACGATTTCTTCGGAACTGATAAATTCCCAACTTCAAAATTAGTTTTCAAAACTATTGGTTCTAAATCTGCTGACGTTTACACGGTAACTGCAGACTTAACTATCAAAGGAATTACTAAACCAGTAACTTTTGATCTTACTGTAAAAGGAAACACTGCTACAACAGCATTCAAAGTTGACAGAACTAAATACGATATTAAATACGGTTCAGGAAGTTTCTTCGACGGTTTAGGAGACAAAACTATCAACGACGAATTTGAATTAGCAGTAGCTTTAAAATTCTAATTTCAGGCTTACTAATTCACACATAAAAAACAGCCCTAATAGTACTTGCTATTAGGGCTGTTTCATTTTTATAAATTTTCAAAAACATAACGTTCTTAATATTTACATAACGCTTTCATAACAGCCTTACTGGTATTGATTAACATTAGCCCTCTAATTTTGAGGCTAATAAAAATCAAAAACTAGAAATTAAAAATATAGTTATGAAAACAAAAATACATGCGGTAATTATCACACTCATAAGTACTTTTTTACTACAAGCCCAACAACAAACAAAAGGAATTTTTGGAACAAACAACTGGATGAACAATTGGACCAATTTTAAACCAGCCATAAATGAATACAACGAAGCAACCAACATAATTGCCGGAACAATTGATAAAGATACCCGATTATTAAAACGCAATACCTATCATTTAGTTGGGGTTGTGTACGTTACAAACAATGCAACTTTAACCATAGAACCAGGAACCGTAATACGAGGTGACGATAAAACCTGCGGAACACTTGTAATTACCAACGGAGCAAAAATTATGGCTGAAGGTCTTGAAACTGACCCAATTGTTTTTACATCAGAAAATGAAAAAAACAACAGAAAGCCTGGTGACTGGGGTGGCATCATCATCTTAGGAAAAGCCCCTATAAATACTTTAGGAGGTGTTCACACTTTACCTTTTGATTTAGAACCAACTTTAAATCATTATGGAGGTCAAGACGCTGAAGATAATTCAGGAGTTATGAAATATGTGAGAATTGAATATGCAGGACGAAAATTAAGTGCTTCTAAGGAGTTAAATGGTCTTTCTCTAGCAGGAGTTGGAAGAAAAACAGTTTTAAGCAACATTCAAATTAGTTTTTCAAACGATGATTCTTTTGAATGTTATGGAGGTGACTTAAATATGAGTAATTTAATATCATACCGAACAACTGATGATGATTTTGATTTTACGCAAGGCGCACAAATCAACATTACTAACAGTATTGCGGTTCGCCATCCATTTTCATCAGATATCTCAGGATCAAGATGTTTTGAAGTAGATTCGTATGATAAAGTTCAAAATACAGATATGACCAAAAAAATGACCAAAATTAATGCTTCAAATATCACTTTAATAAATCTAGAAGAAAACAATCAAGGCTTAGTTAGAGAATCTATTTATGTAAGAGAAAATACATTTTTCGACTTAAACAATAGTATTGTTGCTGGTTTTTCGCCTTTTGTTTTATTAGAAGGAAATATTGGAAACGGAAAAGAAAACTTATCAAAAATGAGTTTTAAAAATACCATAGTTAACAATTGTAACGGAGGAATTACAAGCGAATCATCAAGTTCAGATGCGGCAATTCAAAATTATTACAACCCAAATTCTGGTCTTGAATACACAAAAATGAAAAATATAGAATTGTTTATAACGCCAAACATCAAAGGAAATCCTGATTTTAGAGCTAACACAAATAATACAATAGCTATTGGAAACTAAGCTTTTAAACTAAACTCAGAAATTAAAATTTAACAAATTTCAAAATTTAGAAAAGTTTTTTTTGAGATATTATGTATTCTAATTCAAATTACATTTATATCTTTGCCATATCAAAATAAAGAAATGAAAACATTAATGAACAATACTTGGTGGTGGAACAATTTACGTCAAACGTCGTGAACGAAGCTTCCTATGGTATTTTCAAAACTATAAATTTAAAGGGCTTGTCATCACGACAAGCCCTTTTTTTTTGATCAAAACTCTAGCAGAAAAATATTAAAAACTAAAAAACAACATACATTGAAACCGTTTATACTCAACACACATTACAAACAAATTCTGGCAGACACCATAACGCCAGTAAGCATTTATTTTAAAATTCGAGATAAATTCCCAAATAGTTTATTATTAGAAAGTAGTGATTATCATGGAAATGACAATAGTTTCTCGTACATCTGCTGCAATCCGATTGCGACAATTAAAATTGAAAACGAATTAATCACAAAAACTTTTCCTGACGGAACTTTGGAGCAAAATAAAATCGATGCTTCAACCAATATTCCAGAAGTAATTCAAGAATTCTCAAACCGATTCAAATCAGAGAAAAACGATTTTAAATTTATCAATAACGGTTTATTCGGATACATTTCTTACGACGCCGTACGTTATTTTGAAAAAGTTTCCATTGCCAAAAAAGACAATGCGACTTCAATTCCAGATGTATTTTATGCGGTTTACCAAAATATCATCGCCATTAACCACTTTAAAAACGAAGCGTACATTTTCTGCCACAGCCTAGACGGAAGAAACAATATTTCTGAAATTGAACAATTACTGCAGTCTAGAAATATCGCTTTGTACAAATTCACCAAAGAAGGCGAAGGTTTCTCTAACCTAACCGATGAAGAATTCAAACACAACGTGGCTTTAGCTAAAAAACATTGTTTCCGCGGAGACGTTTTCCAATTAGTTCTTTCACGCCGTTTTACACAAGGTTTTAAAGGTGATGAATTCAACGTTTACAGAGCTTTAAGAAGCATTAATCCATCTCCGTATTTGTTCTTTTTTGATTATGGAGATTTCAAAATATTCGGTTCTTCGCCCGAAGCACAAATTATCGTAAAAAACAGAAAAGCCGAAATCCACCCAATTGCTGGAACTTTTAAAAGAACTGGAAATGACGAACGTGACGCACTTTTAGCAAAAGAACTTTCGGAAGATAAAAAAGAAAACAGCGAACACGTAATGCTGGTGGATTTAGCCAGAAATGATTTAAGCCGCAACGGACATGATGTAAATGTGGAAAAATACAGAGAAGTTCAGTTTTTCTCGCACGTAATTCACTTGGTTTCAAAAGTTACAGGACATTTACATGATAAAGCGACAACGATGCAAGTAGTTGCCGATACTTTCCCTGCAGGAACTTTAAGCGGAGCTCCAAAACATAGAGCTATGCAGTTAATTGAAGATTACGAAAAAACAAATCGTAATTTTTACGGAGGTGCCATCGGAGTTATGGATTTTGACGGAAACTTTAACCACGCGATTATGATTCGAACTTTCCTATCAAAAAACCACCAATTGCATTGTCAGGCCGGTGCCGGAATCGTAGCAAGTTCTGATGAAGAAAGCGAAATGCAGGAAGTGTATAATAAGTTAAGAGCCTTAAATACAGCGCTGGAAATGGCGGAGAAAATTTAGTCGTCAGTCGCAGTTTTCAGTCGCAGAACTTGAAACTTTTAACCTTAAACAATTAACCACAAACCATAAAAAACCATGAAAAAAGCAATATCAATTTTAGTTTTAATCATTAGCATAGTTTCCTGTAATTCAGAGAAAAAGCATAATCCGCTTGAAGGAACCTGGCGTCTTATATCAGCTGAAACAACAGAAAAAGATTCCACTTTTTCGACTTTCAATCCAAAAACAAAAATGATTAAAATTATTAATGAAACACATTTTGCTTTTTTTAATCATGATTTGAATAATGGTAAAGATTCAACAAATGCCGTATTTTTTGGCGGAGGCGGAAAATACACTTTAAAAGACAGCATTTATACAGAGAATCTGGAATACTTCAATAATCGTCAATGGGAAAATGGAAAATTTGAGTTTACAGTAAAAATCAAAAACGACACCTTAACTCAAAAAGGAATCGAAAAAGTAGAAAAATTAGGAATCAACCGAATTATTACTGAAAAGTACGTTCGAGAAAAATAGATAAAAATTAGTTGCCAGTCGCAGTTTTCAGTTATTGAAAAACTTAGTCTCTCAGAACCTTAGCAACTTAGAACCTTAAAAAAATGAAAAAGATTTTAGTTATAGACAATTACGATAGTTTCACTTATAATTTAGTGCACTATTTAGAAGATTTAGATTGCGAAGTAACCGTTTATAGAAACGACGAATTCGAAATTGATGAAATTGCTTCTTTCGAAAAAATATTGCTTTCGCCAGGACCTGGAATTCCAGATGAAGCAGGATTATTAAAAGCTGTAATCGAAAAATACAGCCCAACAAAAAGCATTTTAGGAGTTTGCTTAGGACAGCAGGCCATTGGGGAAGTTTTCGGCGGAACACTTTCAAACCTTGACAAAGTATATCACGGCGTTTCTACAAATGTAAAAACAGTAGTTTCAGATGAAATTTTGTTTGAAGGTTTAGGAAACGAGTTTGAGGTTGGAAGATACCATTCGTGGGTTGTTGACGCTAATTTACCAGAAGATTTAGAAGCAACTTCAGTTGATGAGAATGGACAAATCATGTCTTTACGTCACAAAAATTACGATGTAAGGGGCGTTCAGTTTCACCCGGAAAGTGTTTTGACACCAAATGGAAAAAGGATTTTAGAGAATTGGATTAAGAGTTAATTTTTTGTTTCAGGTTTAAAGTTTCAAGTTACTGGAACGTGAAACCTGAAACTTGAAACAAATAAAACAAAAAACTTAGCATCTCAGAACCTTAGCAACTTAGAATCTTTAAAAAAATGAAAACTATATTAAACAAATTAATCAACCACGAAGTGCTTACCAAAGAAGAAGCAAAAAACGTATTGATTAATATTTCAAGCGGTCAATATAATCCAAGTCAGATTTCAGCATTTTTGACTGTATATATGATGCGAAGCATTACTATTGATGAACTTTCTGGATTTCGCGAAGCATTATTAGAGCTTTGTATCCGAGTAGATTTATCAGCTTACAATACCATCGATTTATGCGGAACGGGTGGTGACGGAAAAGATACTTTCAACATTTCGACTTTAGCTTCTTTTGTATCAGCAGGAGCGGGAATAAAAGTCGCAAAACATGGAAATTACGGCGTTTCTTCTATTTCTGGATCAAGCAACGTAATGGAAAAAATGGGAATTAAATTTAGCAACGATCCAGCATTTTTAGAAAAATGTATCGATCAGGCTGGAATTTGTGTTTTACACGCTCCCTTATTTCACCCAGCAATGAAAAATGTAGGACCAATAAGAAAAGAATTGGCAGTAAAAACCTTCTTTAATATGTTAGGACCAATGGTAAATCCAGCATTTCCGCAAAATCAATTGGTTGGAGTTTTCAATTTAGAATTAGCGAGAATGTATGCGTATTTATACCAAAATACCGATACCAATTTCACAATCTTACATTCGCTTGACGGATATGACGAAATTTCTTTAACAGGACCAACAAAAATTATCACGAGCCACATGGAAGGCATGATAAAACCAGAAGATTTTGGAGTTCGTCTTTTATCTCAAACTGAAATTGAAGGCGGAAAAACCATCGAAGAATCGGCTGAAATTTTCACGAATATTATTTCGGGAAAAGGAAACGAAGCTCAAAATAATGTAGTCTGTGCCAATGCTGCAATGGCAATCGCAACGGTAAACAAATGCACGCCGCAAGAAGGATTTGAACTGGCAAAAGAAAGTTTATTATCTGGAAAAGGACTGAAAGTATTGAAAAAATTGAAAGAATTAAGTAAATAATTTTTTAGTTTCAGGTTTCAGATTTCAAGTTGTTTTGAACGTTCTAACTTGAAATCTGAAACGTGAAACATGAAACAACACAACAATGAACATCTTAGATAAAATAATCATAGACAAAAAACAAGAAGTGATTTTGAAGAAATCGATTATTCCGGTTTCTCAATTGGAAGCTTCTGTATTTTTTGGAAAACAGACTATTTCACTTAGTCAGAAATTAAAAGAAAGCAACTCTGGAATTATCGCAGAACACAAACGCCGTTCTCCTTCAAAATCAATCATCAACAATAATTTTACCGTTGAAGAAGTGGTAAAAGGTTACGAAAATGCTGGTGCATGCGGAATTTCCGTTTTAACTGATGGAAAATATTTCGGCGGATCTTTAGACGACTTACTTTTAGCTAGAGCTTCAGTAAATATTCCGCTTTTGCGAAAAGAATTTATTGTAGACGAATATCAGATTTTAGAAGCAAAAGCACACGGAGCCGATTTGATTTTGTTAATCGCAGCCGTTTTAACTCGCGAAGAAATCAAATCTTTATCTGAATTTGCTAAAAAATTAGGTTTAGAAGTTCTTTTAGAAGTTCATAATCAAGAAGAATTAGAAAAATCAATCATGCCGACTTTAGACATGATTGGGGTAAATAATAGAAACTTAAAAACATTCGAAGTAAGTTTAGATTTCAGTAAAGAATTGGCTTCACAAATTCCGAATGATTTTGTAAAAGTTTCGGAAAGCGGCATTTCTTCAATTGAAGCTATTCAAGAATTAAAACCTTACGGATACAAAGGTTTCTTAATTGGAGAAAACTTCATGAAAACCGATAACGCTGGCGTAGCAGCAACAGAATTTATAAAAAATTTAGGCGAATAAAATTAGCCACGAATTCATAAATTTAATTTTCATATCATCCGTGAATTCGTGGCGAAAAAAAATCAACACAAAGCTTTGCGAACTTTGCGTTTTTAAGCACACTCAAAGACAAAAAACCTTAGCGCACTTTGCGATAAAAACACACAACGAAAATGAAACTCAAAATATGCGGCATGAAATATCCAGAAAATATCCTCGAAGTAGGCGCGCTCCTACCCGATTATATGGGATTTATTTTCTGGGAAAAATCCGCTAGATATTGCAACGGGAATGTACCCGAACTGATAAAAACCATCAAAAAAGTGGGTGTTTTTGTCAATCAAAGTCAGGAAGAAATTCTAGAAAAAGTAGAAAAATACAACTTGCAAGCTGTTCAACTGCATGGAGAAGAATCGGTTGAATTTTGTACAGCATTAAAAGAAAAACTGCCAATGAAAATCGAAATTATTAAAGTATTTTCGGCTGACGAAAATTTTGATTTTGAAATTATTAAAGCTTTTGAAAATGTCTGCGATTATTTTCTTTTCGACACAAAAGGAAAATTACCAGGCGGAAACGGAACAACTTTCGACTGGAGCATCTTAAAAAAATACAATTCGAAAAAGCCTTTCTTTTTAAGCGGCGGAATTGGAATGAAAGAATTAAAAGCCATTGAAGAAATTTCAAAAACCAATTTGCCTATTTATGCTGTCGATGTAAATAGTAAATTTGAAATCGAACCAGGGCTGAAAAATAAAAACCTATTAAGCAATTTTAAACGCAAATTTGAAATTGTAAACATTTAAACTTTAAAAAAATGAGTTTTAACGTCAACGAAAAAGGATATTACGGAGAATTTGGAGGAGCTTATATCCCTGAAATGCTTTATCCAAATGTAGAAGAATTACGCCAGAAATATTTAAGCATAATGGACGAACCTGATTTTAAAGCAGAGTTCAACCAATTGTTGAAAGATTATGTTGGACGCCCTAGTCCGTTGTATTTTGCCAAACGTTTATCGGAGAAATACAACACCAAAGTATATTTAAAAAGAGAAGACTTAAACCATACTGGAGCACACAAAGTAAACAATACAATTGGGCAAATCTTGTTGGCAAAACGTCTAGGCAAAAAAAGAATTATTGCCGAAACTGGCGCTGGACAGCACGGTGTGGCAACAGCAACTGTTTGTGCTTTAATGGGAATTGAATGCATTGTATACATGGGCGAAATTGATATTGCACGCCAAGCACCAAATGTGGCACGTATGAAAATGTTAGGTGCAGAAGTTCGTCCGGCACTTTCAGGTTCAAGAACTTTAAAAGACGCTACAAACGAAGCCATTCGTGACTGGATCAACAATCCGGTCGATACTCATTATATTATCGGATCTGCAATTGGACCTCATCCTTATCCAGATATGGTAACACGTTTTCAAAGCATTATTTCTGAGGAAATTAAATGGCAGTTAAAAGAAAAAGAAGGACGTGAAAACCCAGATTATGTTGTTGCTTGCATTGGCGGAGGAAGTAATGCCGCAGGAACGTATTACCACTTTTTACACGAACCAGAAGTGGGAATCATTGCAGTGGAAGCAGCTGGAAAAGGTGTAGACAGCGGACACAGCGCAGCAACTAGCAAATTAGGTAAAGTTGGTGTTATTCACGGTTGTAAAACGCTTTTAATGCAAACTTCAGATGGACAAATTACAGAACCTTACTCTATTTCGGCAGGTTTAGATTATCCAGGAGTTGGACCTTTGCACGCACATTTAGCTCAGAGCGGACGTGGCGAATTTTTCTCTGTTACCGATGATGATGCGATGAATGCTGGTTTACAACTAACAAAATTAGAAGGAATTATTCCTGCTATTGAAAGTGCACACGCTTTTGCCGTTTTAGATCAAAAGAAATTTAAACCTACAGACGTTGTTGTAATCAGTCTTTCGGGTCGCGGCGATAAAGATTTAGATAATTATATAGACTATTTTAAATTGTAATAAAAATCGTAATTTGGGCGTTCCCTACGGTCGGGCTGTCTGCTATATCTTTTTATTTTTAAAGAAAAAATAAAAAGGATGCCGCGCCCATCCCTAACGCAAAAAATAACGAGAAAATCATAATTATGGAACTATTATTCTCTTACGGAACATTAAGATCGAAACAAATTCAAATGCAGATTTTTAATAAAGTTTTAAGTGGTACTCCAGATCAAATACTGGGTTTCAAACTTAAAAGTTTACAAATAGAAGAAGAATTTGGAATGGCAGATTATGTTGTGGCTGTACCAAGTGAAAATCTGGAAGACATTATACATGGTGTTGCTTTTGAAGTTTCAAATCCAGAATTGTTAAAAGTAGATCAGTTCGAATCTAACTCATACAAAAGAGTTCAAGTTAAACTTCAATCTGGAAGAATGGCTTGGGTTTATACAGAAAATAAATAATATGATTTTAGCAGCTGCACAGACAAAACCAACTCGCGAAAATATCGAAGCTAATTTATTAGATCATTATCGTCTTATTGAATTGGCTGTACAAAATGGAGCAGATTTAATTGTATTTCCAGAAATGTCGATTACAGGATATGAAAGAAAAAATGCTGCACCATTAGTTTTTCAAAAAGAAGATACGCGTTTAGATCATTTAAAAGAATTAGCTGTTAAAAATAAAATCATCATTATTGCTGGAGCGCCAATTCAAATGGAATCAAAAATGTTTATCGGGCAGTTCATTATATCGCCAGATAATTCGGTTTCAATTTATACAAAGCAGTTTTTACATGAAGGCGAAGATGAATTTTTCGATTCGACATTCGATTATAATCCAATGATTCGTATAGAAGATCAGAATATTTCTTTTGCCATTTGTGCCGACATTGACAATCCGCTTCATCCAGAACATGCACGAAAAAGAGAAACTGATATTTATATCGCTAGTATTTTCTTTTCACCAAACGGAATTCCGAGTGCTTATAGAGGTTTGCAAAATTATGCTGCGAAACACAAAATGAGTGTATTGATGTCTAATTTCAGTGGAGAATCTTGGGGCTCACCTTCAGCGGGACAAAGTGCTTTTTGGAACAATAAAGGAGAATTAATTGCTCAAATGAATGATTCTGACTCTGGATTATTACTTGTTGAAAAACAAGGTGATGATTGGACGAGTAAAATCATTACAACATAAAAATTCCTGCAAGGTTTTCAAAACCTTGTAGGCATAATTAAAATCAAGTAAAATAAAAGACCTACAAGGTTTTGAAAACCTTGCAGGAATAAAAAGATAGTAAAATGAACAGAATAACTCAGAAATTACAAGAAGATAAAAAGATACTTTCTATTTATTTTTCTGCCGGATATCCAAATTTAAACGATACAGTGCAGATTATTCAAGATTTAGAAAAAAACGGAGTAGACTTAATTGAAATCGGACTTCCTTTCAGTGATCCTTTGGCAGACGGTCCAACAATTCAAGCGAGTTCTACACAGGCACTTCATAACGGAATGACCACTCAAATCCTATTCGATCAGCTGCAAAACATCCGCGAAAGCGTAAAAATTCCGTTGATTATCATGGGATATTTCAATCCAATGTTACAATACGGCGTGGAAGCATTCTGCCAAAAATGTGCTGAAATTGGAATCGACGGTTTGATTATTCCAGATCTTCCAGTGGATGTTTACGCAGACGAATACAAAGCGATTTTTGAAAAATATGGTTTAATAAATGTGTTTTTGATTACGCCTCAAACCTCAGACGAAAGAATTCGTTTTATAGACAGCGTTTCAAACGGGTTTATTTATATGGTAAGTTCTGCAAGTGTTACGGGATCTCAAAGCGGTTTTGGAAATGTTCAAGAAGAATATTTTGAGAGAATATCAAATCTGAATTTGAAAAACCCACAAATTGTTGGATTTGGAATTTCAAATAAAGAAACTTTCAGTCAGGCAACAAAATATGCAAAAGGCGCTATTATTGGAAGTGCTTTTATCAAACATTTAAGCGAAAACGGGAGCGGGAAAATTGCTGAGTTTGTTGGAGAGATTCGATAATACATCATTTGTAATTTAAACTAATAAATTCTTAAGAGCTGAAATACCAAGTATTTCAGCTTTTTTGTTTCAAAACACCGAAACCGTTTTATGTTAATATTTTGTTAAAACAAAATTAAACAAGTGTTTAAATTAAACAACTGTTTAATTTTGTACCCGATTAGAAAACACGCTATGTCAAACATCGAATTAAACGATAAAAAAATTCAGATTCTTGAAGTTGCAGAAAGACTATTTTCTGAGAAAGGATTTGAAGGGACATCGATACGGGATATATCCAAAGAGGCAAAAATTAATATTGCCATGGTGTCTTATTACTTTGGTTCAAAAGAAAGACTACTGGAAGCTTTAATTCTTCATAAGACTTCTGATTTAAAATTACAACTCGAAAATTTATTACAGGAAAACATCGAACCTCTTGAGAAAGTCAATAAATTAATCGAAATTTACGTTAACAGAATTTGTCTCAACAAAGGGATTTACAGGGTTTTACATTTTGAACTTTACAATAAAAAAAGAGAAAAAAGCCTTCAAGCTTTCACCGAACTTAAAAAAGGAAATTTAAAATCAGTCGAAAGTATTATTAAGCAAGGTCAAGATCAGGGAGTTTTTAGAAAAGATCTTAACATTCCGCTGATCACGCCCACGATTATTGGAACCTTTTTTCACTTTCATATGAATCGCTCATTCTTCGAAGAATTACTGGATTTAAAAACCGAAGAAATGTTTAACAATTACATTAAAAACAATCTTACAAAGCACATTCAACAAACTATAAAAGCGCTACTTGTTTATGAAAATTAGTCAATTAATGCTCTTTGGAGTTTTCTTTATCGGAATATCTTCACTAGAAGCACAAGAGAAAACAAGTTTAACCTTAGATGAAGCCGTAAAAATGGCTTGGGAAAAGAGTAACGAGGTTACGCTTGCCAACACTAAGGTGAACTCAAAAAAATATGAACTTCAATCGGTTAAAAACAACCAATATCCGGACTTAAAAATTTCAGGTCAGTACCAGCGATTAACAAAGGCTTCTATTGATATGCACAATGGTGGTCAGTCAAGTTCTGAACCAATGCCATCTCCGGATCAGGCAATGTTAGGTATGGCAAATTTAAGCCTTCCAATCTTTGCAGGATTTAAAATCCAAAACAGCATAAATGCTTCTGAAAGTTTGTACGAAGCAGAAAGTGTAAACGCTGCCAAAACAAAAGAAGATGTCGCTTTAAGAGTAATTACGTATTACACGGCTTTATATAAAGCACAGAAAACTTTAGATGTTTTAAACGAAAACCAAAAAAGTGCGAAACAACGTGTTACGGATTTTACTGAATTAGAAAAAAACGGAATTATTCCGAGAAATGATTTATTGAAAGCGCAATTGTTAGTTTCAAAAACACAATTATCTATTGATGAAGCTAATAATAATATCAATAACATTAACTTTTATCTAACGACATTACTTAAATTAGAGCCATCTGTAAAAATTCAAGTTAATGAAGAAGATTTCTTCAATTTAAAAACAACTAATGCACCAACGTCTGATGCAATAGCACTTGAAAACAGAAAAGATTTAGAAGCGATTCGTTTACAACAAAAAGCTTCAGAAGCTAATGTTAAAATTGCAAAATCAGGCTATTATCCTACTCTTTCATTACTTGGTGGATATACGGCTTTAGATCTTAAAGACATTATTACAGTAAAATATGCCATGAATTTCGGTATAGGTTTATCGTATGATTTATCTGGAATTCTAAAAAATAGTTCGCACGTAAAAGAAGCAGAAAGCAAAGCTTTGGAAGTTAAAAATACTGAAGCTATTATGACCGACCGTATTAAAGTAGAAGTTCAAAAATCTATTGAAGATTATGACTTAGCGATCAATCAAAGCGTTGTTTACGAAGAAGCACTTCAGCAAGCATCTGAAAATTATAGACTTGTAAAAGACAAATTTGACAATGGTTTAGCAGATACCAATGATTTGGTGGAAGCAGACGTTGAGCAATTAAGTGCAAAAATCAACACTGCAGTGGCAAAAGCAACAATCATTCAAAAATATTACGAATTACTTTCGGTATCAGGACAATTATCACAATCATTCAATCTTTCAAAAATATAATCGACAGCTCTCATGGAAAAGAAAAAAACAAATAAAAAATTCATCATCATACTTGCAGTTCTGATTTTAGGAGGCGGAACTTACGGAATATCTAAATATCTTCACTCTCAAGCTCACGAAGAAACAGATGATGCTCAAATAGAAAAAAGAATGAACCCTATTATCCCGAGAGTGTCAGGATATATCAGCAAAGTGTATGTGAAAGATAATGACTATGTAAAAAAAGGTGATACTTTATTTACAATCGATAAGAGAGATTATCAGTTAAAAATCGATGAGGCAAATGCTGCTTTACTAGGAGCTGAAGGTCAATTTGAAGCTGCAAAAGCCGATATTGGAAGTGCAAATGCGAGTATTTCAGTTTCTGATGCTCAAATGAGATCTGCTACAGGTTCTATCGAAAGTGCGAAAATCAGATTGAGACAGCTTACAAACGATTTTAACCGTTACAATAACTTATATAAAACACATACTATTACAAAGCAACAATTTGAGCAAGCTCAGGCTGCAAAAGATGAAGCTGAAAACCAAGTGCGTGTTTTAGAACAACAACAAAGAGCAAGTTCTTACCAAAAATCAGTTATACAGTCAAAATCTAAAGTATCTGATAAACAAACAGAAGTTGCAGCAGCAAACATTAAAAAAGCAAAAACAATGCTTGATGTTGCTCACTTAAACCTTTCTTATACTGTTGTTACTGCTGCAATTGATGGTCAAGTTTCTAAAGTAGATATTCAGCCAGGACAATTGGTTCAGCCAGGACAATCTTTATTCTATATCATTAACAATAGCGAAGCTTGGGTTGTAGCAAACTTTAAAGAAACACAATTGAACAAAATGGTTGTGGGACAAAAAGTAAGTTTAAAAGTTGATGCATATCCAAACTATGAATTTAAAGGTACCGTAACATCTTTTTCACCTGCAACAGGATCTCGTTTTTCATTATTACCTCCTGACAATGCTACAGGAAACTTCGTGAAAACAATTCAAAGATTACCAGTAAAAATTAGTATCGACCAATCAAATGATCCTGAAAAAGTAAAATTATTACGCCCAGGAATGAATGTTGATGTAGATGTACATTTGAAATAAAATAAATGGCAACAGCAGTACAAGACGACGATTTAGTAGAATACGGTTTCAGACGTGTTGTCATTACGATTACGGCAGTACTTTGTGCACTGCTGGAAATTGTTGATACCACGATTGTAAACGTAGCGCTTACAGACATGCGCGGAAGTCTTGGGGCAACCTTGACCGATGTGGCATGGGTAATTACAGCATACGCCATTGCGAATGTTATTGTAATTCCGATGACAAGCTGGCTGTCACAGCAATTTGGACGACGTAATTATTTTGTGGCTTCGATCATAATATTCACCGTTTGTTCCTTCTTGTGTGGTAATGCCTCAAATATATGGGAGCTGGTAGCTTTCCGATTCGTACAAGGTATGGGTGGTGGAGCGTTATTAGTAACAGCCCAAACCATTATTACAGAAAGTTATCCCGTTGCAAAACGTGGTATGGCACAGGCAATTTATGGAATGGGTGTAATTGTAGGTCCAACTTTAGGTCCGCCTTTGGGAGGATATTTAGTAGACAATTATTCTTGGCCTTATATTTTCTATATTAATATTCCACTTGGAATTATCGCTACAGTTTTGGCTTTAACTTTCGTTAGAAGTCCAAAATACGGTGAGAAACTAAAAGCAAATCAGGTTGACTGGTGGGGAATTATTTTGTTGAGCACCTTTATTGGTTCTTTACAATTCGTTTTGGAACACGGGCAACAGGACGATTGGTTTAACGATTCTTTAATCGTAACCCTAAGTGTTGTTACTGTTTTTGGATTGTTGTTGTTTATCTGGAGAGAGCTTACTTATAAACACCCAATCGTAAATCTAAGTGTTCTAAAAGACGGAAATTTAAGAATCGGAACTTTAATGTCTTTCATTCTTGGTTTTGGTTTATACGGATCAACATTAATTATCCCAATTTACACACAGTCTATTTTAGGATGGACTGCAACTGATGCTGGTCTATTATTAATTCCAGGATCCATTACAACTGCGTTTATGATGCCGTTTGTAGGTAATATGATTCAGAAAGGTGTGCCACAAGCATATATGGTAGGAGTAGGATTTTTAATTTTCTTCTTCTTTACTTTTATGATGTACACTAGAATGACTCCAGATACTGGCGTAGAACATATGTATTGGCCTTTAATTTTAAGAGGTATTGGTTTAGGATTGCTTTTCGTACCTATTACAACCCTTACTCTTTCAACCTTAAAAGGAAAGCAAATTGGTGAAGGTGCGGCTTTTAGCGGAATGATGCGTCAACTAGGCGGGTCATTTGGTATTGCCATTATTACCACTTTCATCACACGTTTCAGCCAGTCGCACCGAGTTGATTTAATTAATAATTTAGATCCTGCCAAATTCGACGTACAGCAACGTATTGCAGGCATGCAGCGTGCCTTCATGGCAAAAGGTTATAGTGCCGATGTTGCTTTGAAAAAAGCATATCAGCTTATAGAACTTTCTGTAATGAAGCAAAGTACCGTAATGGCTTATATGGATATTTTCATGTATCTAGGAATCATGTTTTTATGTTGCATACCGATTATTCTCTTTATCAAAAAAGGGAAGAACAAAATTAGTGCAGCCGACGCAATGCATTAATGATAATAATAATTTTATAATACGCATAAACGCCGAATTCTTGATTGAATTCGGCGTTGTTTTTTATGATCGTTTTTATTTTATCTGGATATATCACAGGGATTAGAAATCCCTGCCTACAATATATTTCGAGTCTCCGACTCTTTAAAAAAACTTAGAACCTCAGTAACTTAGAACCTCAGCATCTTAAAAAAACTATCTTGTAAAAACTAAATGATTTCCTTTTGAAAGATTCGCATCAAATTGATATCCTTCATAATTGAAACCTTTTAAATCATCAATAGTTTCAGCATTTGTATCGATAATATAACGAACCATCATTCCTCTCGCCTTTTTCGCAAAGAAGCTGATCATTTTTAGTTTTCCATCTTTGTAATCTTTGAAATCTGGAGTAATTACAGGCACTTTTAAAGCTTTAACATCAACCGCAGAAAAATATTCGTTACTTGCCAAGTTCACAAACAAATCCCCTTTTTTTAATTCTTTATTTAAAGCTTTCGTAACAGTTGGTTTCCAGAAATCGTGAAGATTTTTAGATTCTCCAACTGGCATTTTAGTTCCCATTTCTAAACGGTACGCCTGCATTAAATCAAGTGGTTTTAAAAGTCCGTAAAGACCAGATAAGATTCTAAGTTTATCTTGTAGAACATCTAATTTTTCTAACGGAATAGTATAAGCATCTAATCCTGTATAAACATCCCCATCAAAAGTATAAACCGCCGGACGGGCATTTTCAGGAGTAAAAGGCGTTTTCCAATCCTGATTTCTTTTCCAGTTTAAATCGGCTAGTTTGTCTGAGATTGACATTAATTCTGATAATTCAGCTGGCTTTTTTTGTTTAACCACTTTATGAACCACTCGCGCTTCTTTTAAAAAAGATGGTTCTGTATATTGAGATGTTGGTAATTCTTTTTCGAAATTCAATGATTTCGCTGGAGATATAACAATTTTCATTTGTAAGTTTTTGTATGATTCAAAAATACAAATTGAATTCCTAAAAATGGATTATCGCAATTGATTTGTTTTATATGTGTATATTTTTTTCCGCCACGAATTCACTAATTTATTTTTTACAATCTATGAGTTTAGTTTCAAATGAATTCCGTAATTCATTGCACTAATTTATTCGAAATGATTAAAATTAATTTGTGAATTCGTGGCGGAAAATCTAGATCATGAAAAAATTCAAGAATTTATTTTTTTAAATCTCTGAGTTTAGTTTCGAATGAATTCGGGTAATTCAATATCACATTTTTTTTTAATTAATTAAAATAATTCGTGAATTCGTGGCGGAAAATTTAGATTAATTCGTATAGTACCCACCACTGTTTTTTATTTTCATAAAATTCAAATGAAAAATTGTGAATTTATTCAAAAAAGTGAACAATAGATTATAAAAGGCATTTTCTATGTTGTAAATTTGCAACCATAAAATTCCAAAAACATTTTCAATACAAAAATTGAAAGTTGTATTCTAAATAATAGCCACAAATTCACGAATTAACTTTTTAAATTAATTAGAAAAATTCGTGAATTCGTGGCGGAAAAATTTAGATCATGACAAAAATATTGTATCAGCAAGAAAGCTATCAGATAATGGGAATTTTATTTGATGTTCATAGAAATTTAGGTGGAGGGTTTTCTGAAATCGTATATAAAGATGCTTTAGAATATGAGTTCAAAAAAGCCAATATTCCATTTGAAAGAGAAAAAGAATATTTGGTAAATTATAAAGACATTATATTAAATCACAAGTTTTATGCTGATTTTGTTTTGTTTGATCAAATTATACTTGAAATAAAATCAAGTGATTTTTTACATCCAAAGTACATTTCACAATGTCTTAATTATCTAAAAGTTTCTAAAAATAAGTTAGCGATTTTAGCAAACTTTAATTCTTCCTCACTTGAACATAAACGTATTATTTTATAAAAATTAGTGAATTCGTGGCTATACAAACAAACTATAAATCTGCTTTACAAAACAAAATCTTCGATATCATTTCGAAAGCTTCTCAAGAATTAAACGTTGACTCGTATGTGATCGGCGGATTTGTTCGTGATTTACTTTTAAACCGAGGTTCGAAAAAAGACATCGACGTTGTGGCAGTTGGGAGCGGAATTGAATTAGCACTTAAAGTTTCTAATTTGCTTCCAAACAAACCAAAAGTTCAAGTATTTAAAACTTACGGAACAGCGATGCTTCGCTTTGAAGATACCGATATTGAATTTGTAGGCGCGCGAAAAGAATCGTACAATCGTGACAGCCGTAACCCGATTGTTGAAAACGGAACACTTCAAGACGATCAAAACCGTCGTGATTTTACCATTAATGCATTGGCTTTATCCTTAAACGAAAATAATTTCGGAGATCTTTTAGATCCTTTTAACGGATTAACAGATTTAGAGAATAAAACAATCAAAACGCCTTTAGATCCAGATATTACATATTCTGATGATCCATTGAGAATGCTTCGCGCTATTCGTTTTGCGACTCAGCTGAATTTTGAAATTGAAGAAGATTCACTAAATGCCATCACAAAAAATGCGGATCGTATCAAAATTATTTCTGGTGAAAGAATTGTTGATGAATTAAACAAAATACTTCTAACCGATAAACCTTCAACTGGATTTTTACTTTTATACAAAACGGGTCTTTTAGATTTAATTTTACCTGAATTAACCGCCTTGAATCAGGTGGAAGAAATCGAAGGTCATACCCATAAAAACAATTTTTATCATACGCTGGAAGTTGTAGATAATATTTGTCCAAATACAGATGATGTTTGGTTGCGCTGGTCGGCTTTATTGCATGATATTGGAAAAGCGCCAACAAAACGTTTCAACAAAAAACAAGGATGGACTTTTCACGGACATGAATTTCTTGGGGGAAAAATGGCTAAGAAAATATTTGAACGTTTGCACATGCCTTTGAACCATAAAATGAAATTCGTTCAGAAAATGGTTATCATGAGTTCTCGTCCGATTGTGTTAGCACAAGATATTGTGACAGACAGTGCCGTTCGTCGTTTGGTTTTTGATGCGGGTGAAGATGTAGAAGATTTAATGACTTTATGTGAGGCGGATATCACAACCAAAAATCCAGCGAAATTCAAAAAATACCATAAAAACTTTGAAGTTGTCCGCAGAAAAATTGTTGAAGTTGAAGAACGCGATCACGTTCGTAATTTCCAGCCGCCAATTACAGGAGAAGAAATTATGCAAATGTTTGATTTAAAACCTTCACGCGAAATTGGTATTTTGAAAGAAGCGGTAAAAGAAGCCATTTTAGAAGGCGATATTCCGAATGAATATCAAGCGGCTTATGATTTTGTGATTAAAAGAGCTGAGAAATTAAACTTAAAACCTAAAAATTAATGGACATTTTAGGTGCTATTTTTTTAATAATTCTAATAGTAATAGTTTTAGTAACTAATATTGTTTTTATTAGAAAAATTAATAGAACCGATAATAATCACTACAAACATATAATCTTCTTTTTTTTAATCAGTATTGTTTCCGTATCCGTTATAATGATTATAGCTGCACTATTTCAAAATATAGTCTTAATTGATTATTTTAAAATAAAAGTTGATATAGAAAGCTATCTATACAGAATAATCTTTATGATAGTTATCTTATCTACCAATATCATAGTAAACTTTACATCATTAAAGCTTTATATAAAGAGAAGAGAAAGAAAAACCAAAAACAAAATCAACGAAATCGAATTAATCGGAAAAGAATGAAAAAAGAAAATAAATCAGTAATCATTTGGTTACTATCGGGTTGTGTTTTATTATTTTTAATGGTTGTCGTGGGTGGAATTACTCGTTTAACCAATTCAGGTTTATCAATGACCGACTGGCATTTGGTAACCGACACCTTCCCTCCTTTAACAGAAGCCAAATGGCAGGCCGCTTTTGACGAATACAAAAAATTCCCTGAATATCAGAAAATCAATATTCACAACGATTTTCAATTATCAGATTATAAATTCATTTATTTCTGGGAATGGTTTCACCGTTTTATCGGGCGTATTATCGGTTTGGTTTTCTTTGTGCCTTTCGTTTACTTTTTAGTTAGAAAAAAATTAGATACTCCAACCATTAAAAAATGCATTGTGCTTCTAGCAATGGGAGCTTTCCAAGGTTTCTTAGGATGGTTTATGGTAAAAAGCGGATTAATTGACAATCCAGATGTAAGCCACTTTAGACTTTCATTACATTTAACTTTTGCGTTTATCACTTTCGCTTACACACTTTGGGTGGCTTTGGATTTAATTTACCCTGAAAGAAATATCAATAAAATTTTACCACTTCGCACAATAGCAAGATATGCTTTGGCAGCTTTATTAATTCAGATTATTTACGGTGGATTTGTCGCAGGTTTAAATGCTGGATTAATTCACAATCACTGGCCTTTGATGAGCGATGGAGAATTTATTCACGAATCGGTTTTTATTGAGCAGTCTTCTTTAATTAAAAATTTAATTGAAGGAAAAAGCGGTGTTCAATTTGTACACAGAACTTTTGCTTATGTAGTGGTTGCGATGATTCTTTTTCTTTTCTTCAAAAGCAAAAAATACACACTTACCAATACACAATCAAACGGAATTAAAACTCTTGTAGCTTTTGTTTTCATTCAGTTTGCGCTAGGCGTTTTCACTTTATTGTACAGCGTTCCATTGGCTTTAGGGTTAATCCACCAAATTATGGCATTTTTCCTTTTAAGTGCGATGACGTATACTTTACACCGTTTGAGCAAATAAAAATCAAATATTAAAACATAAAAAAAGAGCCAAATGGCTCTTTTTTTATTGCTATGCTTTTATATAAAACGAACCCGGATTGAAATCCGGCCCTACAATATGTATCGAGCCTATGGCTCTTTCCACGGAAACAACATTTTCTTTCTTCTTTCTTCTCACATCTCACAAAAAAACTACCCCAACCAACTCTTAAAATCCTGCACTTTTTCTCGGCTTACAATAACCTCATCATCTTTATAACTTGGTAAAATCACTTTTAAACGAGAATTAGTATACACCTGAATTTCTTTAATTGCTTTTAACGGAACAATAAATTTTCTGCTTACGCGAAAGAAATCCTTCTTGTCTAATTCCTGCTCTAAAATTTCCAGCGTTGAATCAATTAAATAATCGCGGTTTTCGAAAGTATGAATGTAAGTTCCTTTATTTTCACTAAAAAAACATTCGATTTCTTCTGTATTGATGACTTTTAAATGCTGTCCAATTTTAACTGTAAAACGCTTTTTATACGTTTTCTCGAAAGGATTTGACAACATCTGGCGAATCTGCTCAAAATCCAACTGCAGGTTTGATGTTTCAGCTGGAGCTTTTGGAAGTCGGGATTTGAATTTTGAAACTGCAGCTTCAAGATCATCTTCATCAATTGGTTTAAGAAGGTAATCTATACTGTTAAGTTTAAAAGCTTTTAAGGCATACTCATCGTATGCCGTTGTAAAGATAATAGCGCTTTTAATATCTATTTTTTCAAAAATCTCAAACGATAAACCATCTGACAGCTGAATGTCCAAAAAAATCAAATCCGGATGCTGGTTATTTGAAAACCATTCTACTGATTCTTCAACCGAATGAAGCATCGTTTCTACGGTTACCTCTAACTTTTCAAGCTTTCTTTGCAGCAATCTCGCTGCTGGTTTTTCGTCTTCTATAATTAATGTGATCATTTACTATATTGTAAAATTTGAAAAATACGAAATCAAAATTACTCCCATTTATTTGTATTTGCAGCTTCTTTCTCCATATATTTTTGGATCTTTTTCTGCTCCCAGTCAGAGCTGAAGAAAAGGTCTCTTCCAAAAACCGATAAGGCGTGAGCTGCTAAACCAATTCCCCAGAAAAATGCAGTCGAATACGTTCTCCAATCTGACAATGCGCTGGCGTGAATTCCTTCTGTAAAAATATCTTTATTTATGTTGGCAACAATAATAATCAAGTTTACTATAATGTAAACTCTTAAATGTGAATAAAATCCCTTTAATCGTTTTACTTTTTTGTAGGCATTGTTATAGCCTTCATCTGAGCTGAACCCTTGTGCATACTCTTCGTACATGCGTCTTCTAAAACGTCCCATATTTTTATTTTTTTTATCTAAATTATTTCCATTTGTTTTTGTTCTCTTTTTCCTTTTCCATGAATTCTTTGATTTTTCTTTCTTCCCAGCCTTTTCCAAGAACAGGAAATACTTCAAAAACTTTTAATCCATGAAGAACTACTCCAACTCCCCACCACATTAATGGCCAGAAAAACCATAAATATTTGGGTGAAGTATACAGATTTATAAAAATCAAAATTGCATTTACTAAAATATAAGCAACTAGATTTCCGTAAAATCCTTTTATACTTTCGACTTTTTTGCGAGCCTGAATGTATCTGTCTTCTTCATTAAAATTCATTTCCATAATTATTCCCATTTTTGTTTTTTATTTTTCTTTTCTAAAAGACTTCTCAATTTACGTTCTTCCCATTCATGTCCAAAGATTCTGAAAGAGACAAACATATCTATAGCTGATCCAACATATACGGCCGACCAAATAATGATTACTACATCATTTAAAAAATTAATAGGAATGAAATGCAGCGGCAGTTCTGTATATTCTTTTAAAAGGTAAAGTGTTAAAGCAATCAGGTACAGAAATGTATGTTTATAAAACGATTTTAACTTAACTACCTTTTTGCTGGCCAATTGCTGTAATTCGTATTCTTCCGGGTTATTATTAGAATTTGTTTCCATATTATTCCCAAGTTTTTTGATTTTTTTCTTTTTCCAGAATTTCTCTAATTTTTCTTTCTTCCCATTTTTTATTGAAAAAAGGCGGAAAGCTAAAAACCTTCAATCCATGTAAAACAATCGCTATTCCCCAGCCCATCAAACACCATACAAACCATAAATATCCTGGTGAAGTCATAATGTTTACCACAATTACGATAGGATTTACAAGAATGTAAACCGTTAAATGTTCATAAAACTCTCTAATTTCTTTCACTCTTTTTTGAGCTTGATAATATCGTTCTCCCTCAAGATGATTTTTATCAGTCATTATTTCCAAGTTTTTTGATTATTCTCTTTTTCTAAAATTTCTCTAATTTTTCTTTCTTCCCAGTCAGAGCTGTAACCAAACACCTTAAATGCATGCATCGCAACTCCAAATCCCCAGCCTAAAGCTGAAAACCAAAACCACTGAAATCCAGGTGAGAATTGTAAATTGATAAAAACCAAACACGGAATCACGCAGCAATATGAAATTAAATTTCCATAAAATCCTTTCAACTCTTCCACTCTTTTTTTAGCTCTGTAATATGCTTTAGCTTCGTCGTTGTATTCTGTACTTATATCCATGACAGTTATTTGTTTAGTTAAAATTGGAATCCTAACTGTGAAATTCTTTTCATCTTGTTCAATTTTCACTTTTCTATCAGTTATAATTCCGTATCGATTTACAATATTCTGAAGTCCAACACCTTGTCTATCTTGAAGAACTTCTTTTTTCTGAAGATCATTTTGTATTGCTAAATAATCTTTGTCTATAAAAATTCGAATGTGCAATGGTTTTTGTTCGCTTACTACATTGTGTTTCACCGTATTTTCGAGCAAAAGCTGTAAAGACAATGGCACTACTTTCGCGTCTGGATTGATGTTTTCTGTTGGCAGTTCGTAAAACAAACTATTTTCGAAACGCATTTTTAGAAGGTTCATGTAGGTTTTAGCAAACGATAATTCATCTTCTACAGAAACTAATTCTTTATCTTTTTGTTCCAGAACATATCTGTAGATTTTAGATAACGATGTTGTAAATCGCTGCGCATTGTCGGGATTTTCTTCGATCAAAGAACTTAAAACATTCAAACTATTAAAAAGAAAATGCGGGTCGATCTGATTTTTTAAACTTTCGAATTTGGCATTTGCCGTTCCCGCAATAATCTTTTGTTGTATAACTTTATTCTCCTGATAAGCTTTGTAAAAATGTAAGGCATGAAATACTAGGAGAATAATAAAAGCAATGACTGCATTTTCAATGTATGTTGAAGCTTCTTCATTTGCCAGAAAACTTAATATCGGACGTCTTTCAATTACTACATTCGTAAAAACACGAAGTAGAAAAACAAAGAAAATCGAAACAAAAAAGGAGCTTACAAAACCTATAAAAATTCTTTTATTAGAAAATCTGTTGTCTTTAAAAACCTTATCTAAGTATACAAATAGAGAAGCATTTACAATATAAAGGACAACGCTGTAAAGCATACAGTACAAGAAAAATATGTACAAATTATTATTGAAAATTGCCATTCCAAATGAAGCAAAACGAATCAGGAAGGAGAATAGAAAAACGATTCCGCCTACTAACAATGCTTTAAGTAGATTTGGTTTTAAAGTCATTACTTCTTTGAATTAAATTATTTACAAGTTTTTTGGATTTCCAAAGCTCTGTCTAATCCCCATTTTGGAGAAAAAGGAGTTTCTGGTTTAAAAGTAGCAAAAAGTTCAATAGATTTATCAACTTGCGCACACAAAGGTTTTGTGTCAACACCTGTCCATTTTGCTCCTCCTAACTGATAATCAGCTTCTCCAAATACAGCTCTTGGGTTATTTGGATCAATCGCTTTTGCTTTTGCGTAAGCTTCCATCACTTTACTAGAATACTTCATTCCGTTTGTCATTGGGTCAGCTACTACATATCCTGTATAAATTAAAGCTTGTAACACGTACAATTCGGCATTATTTTGGTCTTTAATAAACTCAATGTCTAATGCGTCCTGTGCTTTAGTTAACAATAGATCGATTTTAGTTTTGTCTTTTTCTGTAAAAACAGCTGTAGTATTGATTAGAGCAACATAGTAATTTGGCAAGTAACTGTTTTTTTCTGCTGCTGCAATTCTTTCAAATAATGCCGAAGCTTCTGCATTTTTTCCTTCTTTCCAAAGTCCGAAAGCCTTTGTCATTCCTTGTTCAAATTGCGTTTGAGCCGAAGCTATTACTACTACAAATAATGCGATTAAAGTGATGATTTTTTTCATTTTACAAGTTATTTAATGGTTTGTTTATAGAGATTAGTTATTTTTATTATAATGTAATTTCAATTTTTGAATCTTTATTGATATCAAATTTAGCATCTTTATAGGAAGGCGGCCCCATAAATCCTTTTGCATTATTGGAAGCAGCATAATCTTCAGACGGAATTCCCATCATATTTTTGTCTAGTTTCCCGTTGTTGTTCTCATCATGATACGTTGAAATGGCGTATTCTCCAGCAGGAAGATTATCAAATGTCACCACTGCTTTGTTATTTTTAATTTCGGAAGCAAGACTTTTATATGTTGTTTTAAGAAACGTTCCGTCTGAATTATACAATCCAACTTTAACCGTTCCTGTGTTACTTTTCAAACCTGAAACAGTAACTGTTAATTTCACATTTTGAGCAGACATTAAGCTGCAGATAAATAAAATAGTTATGGTAATAATTTTGGTCATGATTTCTTTTTTTAAGGTTCTTTTTTTAAGATTCAAAGGTTTGGAGTTGCAAAGTGACAAAGGCTTTTTTCTAATTTTTAAGATTCTAAAACTTTGAACCTTCACTTTGCTTCTTTGTTCCTTTTATTTTACACTTCAAAAGTATAGTGGTTTTTACTCTTTTAAAATTAAATGCTGCTGAGTTGTTGATTTTGGTTACTGAATTGTTTCTTTTTGAGTTACAAAGGTTCAGAGTTACAAAGTGACAAAGGTTTTCTCTCTTAAACTTTTAAAGCTTTGTCCCTTTGGGTCTTTGCCTCTTTGTACCTGAATTACAAGTTCTTCAACTGATTCTCACTCTTATTCTGGCTGATTGTCCAGAAGAAACCTATGAAGAAGAATCTATCTGCTGTTGGAACAACGGCTTGTCTTTGATATACACCACTTGGATCTGGATTTTTAGCATAATCGTATCCAAAAATATTTTTTGTCCCTAAAACATTTGAAACTGAGAAATAAAGGATTTTTTGTGTGGTTAGTAAATACGCCCAGTTGAAACTCAAGTTATTATATGATTTTGTTTTTCCGTTCATAAATTGTGTCTGGTTTGGATCGTTGTACGGACGTCCTGTGCTGAAACTATTTGTGAATCCGATTTGTGATTTCCAATCTGTAATGAAATATTTCGTTACAACAGACAGATTATGATTGGCCACAAAACTTGGAGTTGCCATATTTGGGAAGTTTTTATATTGTCTTTGTGAATCTATATATGAATATGAAATCCAGTATTCTAAGTTTTTGTACAAATTGCTGTCTCTCCAAAAAATATCCAATCCTTTTGCGTAACCTGAACCGTTGTTATTGAAAACTGAATTGTACTGAATATCTCTTGTATTGTATTGAACCAAATTACTGTAATCTTTATAATATGCTTCGGCTCTAAACGTCTGACCTGGCTGTGTAAACTGGTAATTTAAAATATAATGCTGTGCTTTTTCACTTTCAAACTGATGGTATTTTGAAAATTTAATATAATCCACTACAGGCGTTTGAGAAAAATCTCCGTAAGCAAATGAGAACTGACTGCTTTTCGAAACTTTGTAAGCAATAGAAGCTCTAGGTGCAATATTATTTTCGTTTAACAAACTATTGTTCGAATATCTAAAACCTACTTTCATCGCCAGATTTTTAGAGAATAAAATATCTGCTTCTGTATAAGCGGCGAAAATGTTAGAATCGTAACCATTTGCCACATCAATAGAAGTATTATCATTGAAGTTTTCATTGAATCTTGTAATGAAATAATCAGTACCAAAAGAAACTTTGAAATGATTTGAGATTTTTTTCTGCAATTTTAATTTTAACTGAGCCGCATTTTCATTGCTGTCAACATCATTAATATCATATTTGATTTTGTTTTTGCTGTAACCATAACTAATTCCTGAAGTTAACTGCCAGCCTGTTCCAAAAGTTCCTTTGTAAGAAGAGTTTAAATAGAAGTTATTGTTGTTTAAATCAGTTCTAATTGGATTTTCGAAGTTGATATTTTTCTGGTTCAAATCGAATCTTTCTGAATCGAAAGAAGCATATAATTTAAAGATTCCGTTTGTGAAATTATATCGGTAAACGGTTTCACCTCCAAGCGATTGATAAGGACTATTCCATTTTACATTTTGAGGAATTACTGCCTGATAAGGCGCCAGATTCACATACATCATATTAACACTCAAAGAACTTTTTTTGAATTTCTGAGTATTTCCCAAACTCAATCCAACTGTCATTAATCCAATATCTGTTTTTTCATGATCTGCCTCATCCTGAGTATTTAAAAGCAAAACACTTGATAAAGCTTCACCATATTCGGCAGAGTAACCTCCAGTGGAAAATGCAATTCCGCTGAATAAGAAAGGAGAAAAACGGCTTCTCGTTGGCAGATTGTTAGTTGTCGCTCCGTAAGGCTGTGCTACACGAATTCCGTCCACAAAAGTCTGTGTTTCGCTCGCTTCACCTCCACGTACAAACAAACGTCCGTCTTCACCAACAGTTTGTGTTCCTGGCAATGTTTGTAAAGCCGCCACTATATTTCCGGCAGAACCTGCAGTTGTTACAATATCTAAAGGTTTTAAAACTGAAACTCTTGCTTTGTCTCCAGATTCTAAAGTTCCGGCTGTAATAACCACTGCATCCAGCGCGTTAATATTTTCTCTTAATTTAACCGTTTGGTTTTTATAATTGGCAACATCAATTTCTTGTTTAAAAGTTTCGAAAAGCAAAAAGCTGACTACTAAAAATTTATTTCCTGTTTCTGTAGTTTCAAAAGAAAACTCTCCTGTTTCAGAACTTGTTGCTCCGTCGTAAGTTCCGTCGAGATAAATATTGGCACCGGCAACTGGTTTTCCTTTCTGATCTACTACTTTTCCTGAAATAATATTTTGAGAAAAAGTAAAAGTGCTTAGTAATAATAAAATAAAAGTAATTCTGGTTTTCATGATATTGGTTTTTGATGAAGCAAATGTATTTTAACATTTCCTGTTAAAAAATATATAATAACCCAATTGTAGAATTTTAAGGATGAGTTGTAGATTACTTTATTTGTATCTTAGCTAGGAATTAAAAAAAACCAGAACTCATGTCAGAAAACAAAAGAATTTCAAACCTATATCAATCTATTTATAATGGAAATCCTTGGCTGGAGGTCACTCTGGCAGACACTTTACAAAATGTAAGCGCAGAACAGGCCTATAAAAAAATAGATCCAAAATTAAATACAATATGGGAAATTGTAAACCACCTTATACAATGGAGAAGAAACATTTTACAGCGTATGCAGGGTGAAACGATTATTACACCAGATCATAATTATTTTGTTCCTGTTTTAGATCCATCAGAAGCCGCTTGGGAGCAGTCACTTCAAACACTGGCAAAATCACAAGAGGCGTGGAATACTTTTTTTGAAGATTTTGATGATGCCGATTTAGCAAAAATCTATGTCAATAATGGTCATACCTATTATGAGCATATTCATGGAATTATTCAGCATGATGTGTATCATTTAGGACAGATTGTTATTTTAAAGAAACTGCTTTAGTTAATCGAAACACATAGAAATATAGATTTTAGACATGACTCTATGTGAATGTATGCAAATGAAATGCCTTTAGTACGCTTCGAAAAATATGTCTCTATGTGTTTAAAATAAAAACATTCCTATGAAACTCTCAATTTTTATTCTAGCATTTTTACTTTTTAGTACAATCGGTTTTTCTCAAGAAACCGAGACAAAATATGATGAAACTTTAGCCAAATCACTTCATGCGGATGAATACGGAATGAAAAAATATGTTTTCTGCCTTTTAAAATCAGGAACCAACACAACAGCATCAAAAGAAGAAACCCAAAAACTCTTTGAAGGCCACATGGCGAATATTAATAAATTAGCCAAAGAAGGAAAACTAGTTGTGGCTGGACCATTTATAAAAAATGACCGAAACTACCGTGGCATTTATATTTTTAATGTCGAAACTATAGACGAAGCCAAATCTCTTGTTGCCACTGATCCGGCAATAAAAGCCAATTTACTCGAAGCCGAATTAACGCCTTGGTATTCTTCTGCAGCTTTGCAGGAAATCACAAAAATACACGATAAGATCGCCAAGACGAAAATGTAATACCTAATATGAAAACAGAAAAAGAAAAAATGATTTCCGGAGAATACTACAATGCTTTTGATCCGGAATTAGTAAAAGGGCGCCGAAACGCTAAAAATCTTCTTCACAGCCTTAATGTAAAAGAATACAGAGTTACCAAAAAAGCTAAAGAAATTTTAAAAGAACTAATCCCAAATACAGGTCCTGGATTTTACATCGAACCTCCGTTTCATTGTGATTACGGCTATAATATTTTCTGCGGAGAAAACGTTTATTTCAATGTAAACTGTGTCGTTTTAGATTGCGCTCCTGTAAATATTGGTTCAAATGTATTTATTGCTCCAAATGTTCAAATTTACACCGCTTCACATCCGCTTGACGCTGAATTGAGAAAATCTTTGGAAAATGCGTATCCTGTTACGATTGGAGACGATTGCTGGATTGGCGGAAATTCCGTTATCTGTCCTGGCGTAACTATTGGAAAAGGCTGTGTTATTGGAGCGGGATCTGTTGTTACAAAAGATATTCCAGATAATTCGCTGGCAGTTGGAAATCCCGCAAAAGTAATTCGAAAATTAAATCAGGAACCTGAAAACCAAAAATAATGCTTACTCTTAATAAAGTCCATCATATTGCCATTTTATGTTCTGATTACGAAAAATCGAAACATTTCTATACTCAGATTTTAGGTTTAACGATTATCCGCGAAATCTATCGGGAAGAACGCCAGTCGTATAAGTTAGATCTGGCTTTAAACGGTACGTATGTTGTCGAGTTGTTTTCTTTTCCAAATCCTCCTCAAAGGCCTTCACGTCCAGAAGCTGTTGGTTTGCGTCATCTGGCATTTGAAGTCATAAATCTAAATGAAACGGTTGCTTTTCTAACTTCAAAAAATATCGAATCTGAACCGATTAGAATTGATGAAACTACTGAAAAGCGTTTCACTTTTATTGCCGATCCTGATTTGCTTCCAATAGAGTTTTACGAAAGATAATTAAGTCATTTTTTAATCTCGCAAAGTCGCAGAGTCGCAAAGAATTTATTTAAAAAACTTTGCGTCTTCGCGACTTTGCGAGCAATTTCTCATCACTTTGCCAAGTAAAATACACGAAAGATTTTTCCTATTTATACTAGTTTTAACACACTAAAATGAACTTTTCCTAGAAAAAACCGAATTTCATACTTAATTTTGTAATCCGCAAAAAACGCGATTTTGAAATACATAGTGATGAATAAAACGGCGCAAATCAAAAAAAATCATCAATTAATCAAATTCCGAAAATTAGTTATTGTTTCTATCTTAATTGGCTTTCTTTCTGCCTTTCTCGGAATTTCACTAAAAAAAATAACTGAATATTACGAAGAAATCTTCTTTCATGAAGTATCGGTAAATCCATTATTTTATATTCTTTTTCCTGTTTTTGGATTATCCGTAATTTATTTCTTAAGACAATATCTTTTTAAGAAAAAAGAAAACAAAGGCATCAAAGAAGTTTTTGAAAGTACGGCATCAAAATCTAAAAATCTTCCTTCTTATAAAATTCCATCTCACTTTATAAACGGATTATTAACCGTAATTTTTGGAGGTTCAACAGGAATCGAGGTTTCTACAGTTGTCGCTACGGCAACAATTGGTTCGGTTGCTCACGAAAAAGAAAATGTTTTCCGCCAATACAAAACCGAATTGATTTGTGCGGGAGTTGCAGCGGGAGTTACCGCACTTTTCAGCAGTCCAATCGCCGGGATTTTGTTTGCTTTTGAAGTGATTTCAAGAAAAGTAACACGAGCTTTTATGATTTCTAATGTAATAGCAGTTGCAATTGCTTTTGGCTTGCTGACTATTTTAAAAGAAGAACCTTTATTTGCCGTTTCAATCACAACATGGCATTTGAAAGCAATTCCGTACTTCATTCTTTTGGGAATTTTAGCTGGAATAAACTCAGTTTACCTAACCCGTTGTGTGCTATTTTTCAAATCACAGTTTTCTAAAATTGAAAGACATTATTATAAAATACTAATTGGTTCTATCGTTTTAAGTATTTCATTATTCTTCTTCCCACAGTTATATGGCGAAGGATATCATGCGATTAAAGAAATCTTCGAAACTTCTCAAATACGATTAACGCTAACTTTAGCATTAACATTTATTGCAATTTTAATTTTAAAACCCATTGTAACCTCAGTTACATTAGCTTCTGGAGGTGATGGGGGTGTTTTTGCGCCCAGTCTATTTATTGGAGCTTTTTTAGGATTATTGCTGGCTTCGGTTTTAAACAGCTTTTTTTATGTAAATGTAATTCCCGTTAACTTTATGATTCTCGGAATGGCAGCCGTATTAAGCGCCAGTATTCATGCACCTTTTACTGCTATATTTTTAGTATGTGGCTTAACAAACGATTATACTTTGTTTGTACCAATTCTAGCCGTTTGTTTAATTTCAAAATACACCGCAAAAACCATTTATCCTTACACTGTATACAGTTACTCGCCAAGTCTAATCAAATAATTATGCCAACTGAAAAAATAAAAAGAAGCTACCGCAAAACACGTTATATCCTTTACAAGGAAACTTTAATTGATTCTAAAGAACACTTTTGGTCGTTTTTAGGTTCTTTCGTCGGAATTGGGATATTAGCCTATCTCGAATCTTCACAATTTACAGGTAGTGATGTCGTTTATTTAATTGGCTCTTTTGGCGCTTCGAGTGTTTTGATTTATGGCATTATACAAAGTCCATTTTCACAACCCAGAAATTTAATTGGCGGTCATCTTATTTCAGCTTTTATAGGAGTCAGTGTAAACAAACTAGTGCCAGATATTGTGTATATTTCTGCTCCGCTTGCTGTTTCTCTTTCCATTATATTCATGCAGATTACTAAAACATTGCATCCGCCCGGAGGTGCCACGGCTCTAATTGCAGTTACAGGTTCTGCCCAAATAAAAGCGTTAGGTTATATGTATGTGATTTCGCCTGTCCTTATTGGCGTTTTAATCTTATTTTTAACCGCTTTGATTTTTAATAATATGACTTCAAGCAGAAGTTATCCAAGCAATTATCACAAACATTATCATAAAATTCGAAAAAGATTGGCTAGGAAATAATTTTCAGTTTCAAATTCTTTCCTGCAAGGTTTCCAAAACCTCGTAGGTATTACTTTATTGAACTATCCAGAGACCTACAAGGTTTAAAAAACCTTGCAGGATCATAATAAAATTAAAACACAGAAAAACAACACATTAAAATCTTTTCAACAAATCACGATTCGTAATTCGTATTTCATTTTTTATATTTTACCTTTGACCTCTCAATAAAAACAAAGATTATGGTTTATAAATTTAGAGTAATTCTAGACGCCGAAGAAGATATTTTCAGAGACATTGCAATTCTTGAAGACGATACTCTTGAGGATTTACACAATGCAATCTTCAATGCTTTTGGTTTTGACGGATCAGAAGTGGCTTCATTTTATACTTGTGATGAAACTTGGAATCAAGAAGATGAAATTCCTCTTTTTGATACAGGAGATGTTCCTGGCGAAATAAGAACCATGAACGATTATCCGTTATCTAGTATTTTAGATAAAGAAAATACAAAAATTATCTACGTTTACGATTTCATAAGCATGTGGACATTCTTGGTTGAATTAGCCGCGATCGAAGAAGAAGCTGTTGGAGCAACTTATCCAGAAACTTTATTTTCTCATGGTGAAATGCCAGATGAAGCAACAGAAAAAAACTTCGAAGCAGATGATATGCACAACGATATCTACGGAGAATTTGAAGACGACCTAGACGAAGACGATCTTGATATGTTTGAAGGCGACGACAGCTTCGAAGATTATGGGTTTGAGGAGAATTGGAATTAACTTGAGGTTCAAAGAGGCATAGGTACAAAGGTTCAGAGGTTTCTTTAAAATCTGACGATTTTAAATGTAATATTTTTCTTTATTTTTATATTTTAATTCTTAAAATATAAAATGAAAACATTTCGCGACCTTTTGATCTGGCAAAAATCTATGAATCTGGTAACTGAAATTTATCAATTAACAAATTCATTTCCAAAAGAAGAAATTTATGGACTATCTTCACAAATTCGAAGATGCTCTATATCAATACCAAGTAATATTGCTGAAGGATATGGCAGAGATGGAAATAGTGATTATTTGAGATTTTTAAATATTTCAATTTCATCCTTATTTGAAATGCAGACTCAGCTTGAAATTTCATTCAATCTAAAATATATAACCGAGTACCAATTCAGTAAAATAAATGGAGAAAGTAGAGAATTAGAACGAATGTTAAGTTCTTTTATTAGAAGAATAAAAGACAGGAAATAAAACCTTTGTTCCTTTGAACCTCTGCACCTCTAAACCTTAAAATAAATGATAAATTTATTCAACACCCACATCGACACGCTGTCAATACACCGCGTAGGAAACAAAAGCCGTAATGAAGCTATTTTTTTATCAGAGCAGCCATTTAACTTAAATGATGAGATTGTTCCTTTGATAAAAGAATTCTTTTTTAAGCCTTTTAGAGAAAAAGAAGAAAACTATTATCAGTTTGCACACGAAGTGGACTTGGATTACAACGACATGTTTAAATTTGCAACTGAGATTTTCACGAATCCGACTAATGTTCATGAGGTTTCTAAACAAATTACGAAGCATTTATACGAGCAGTCAAATCACCCGCACATTAAAAACGGAGAGGTTTATGTAACCTATTTGACCAATCTTAGTATTGATAACAATGTTGTGGATGCAATTGGAATTTTTAAAAGCGAATTACAAGCAGACTTTTTACAGTTTGAAGAAAACGGAAGCAACCTTGAAATGATTTTACAACAAGGAATCAACTTGAGTAAACTTGATAAAGGATGTTTGATTTTCAACTATAAAAAAGAAGAAGGATATAAAATCTTAACTGTAGACAGCAACCGTTACGACGCGCGTTACTGGTTAGAGCACTTTTTATCTGTTGATGCTTTTGAAGATGAAAATTTCATCACTAAAAAATATTTAAAATTCTGTCAAAACTTCGCAAAAGACGTGGTTTTGCCAGCTGAAGACAAGAAAGAGGAAGTAATGTTTATGAACCGATCTGTGAATTATTTCGCTAAAAATGATCAGTTTGAAGAGCAGAATTTCTTGAATGAAGTACTAGACAATCCTGATTTGATCCCTGAATTTAAAAACTATAAAGTTGATAAAGGAGAAAAATACAGCATCGAAGATGTTACCTCATTCCCTATTGCCAACGCAGCAGTTTCCGACGCTAGAAAATCGATTAAAAACGTAATTAATCTGGATACTCACATTCAGATTAAAATGGATTTCATCAATCCTGAAAGTGCAGAAAAATTTGTTGAAAAAGGCTGGGATGAAGAAAAACAAATGTATTACTACTTAGTGTATTTCAATAAAGAAGAAAAAAGCTAAGAAGTTTTCATTTTCTATTACTTACTTACTAAAACAGAAAACGGCAGTTACAACTGTAACTGCCGTTTTTTATTACAATTGATTTTCTAAAACAAAGCGAAAATCGATTTTAAAATATCATCGTAAACTTGTTTGTCTCTCTCGCCTGATCTAGCCAAAACGCGGATTCCCGAATAATTATTAAAGATAAAACGAGCTAAAGATCGAGCTTCCATTTTATTGGAAATTTGTCCAGACTCCTGTCCTTTTTTTATGGCTTGATAAAAAATATCTTCAACTGTTTTCTGATTGTCAAGAACAATCTTTCCAATTTCAGAATCGTGCATCGCTAATTCAACAGCAGAATTTACCATAAAACAACCTTTTGTAATTCGGTCTTGAAGACTTTCTACAACAGCTTGCTTGAAAATTTCGGTAAAAGCCGTTTTTATGTTTTCAGCATTTCCCAAAAATTCTTTAAGTATCTCATGGTTTTGATGCTGATATCGTTTCAATGACTTTACAAAAAGCTTTTGCTTGTCTCCAAAAGTATCATACAAACTAGAACGGCTTAATCCTAAATGATTTACTAAATCCTGAGCCGAAGTTCCGTTGTAACCTTTGTGCCAAAAAATCTCAATTGCTTTATCTAAAGCCTGATCTTCATTAAATTCTTTCGTTCTAGCCATGATATTCAAATTAAATTACTTTCACAAAGATACAAAAATACGGAACAATCGTTCCTGAATTAGTCAAAAAAATTATACAACAGCATTTACAGTAAGTCCACCATCGATCACAATTTCAGTTCCTGTTATGAAAGAAGAATCATCTGATGCTAAAAACGAAACTGTTTTGGCAATTTCAGCTGATTGAGCAAAACGTTTCAACAAGATTTTCTCACCCAAAACAGTTCCGAACCCTTCTACTTCTTCTTTTTGCAAACCTAACTTTCCATACAGCGGAGTTTCAACTGGACCAGGAGAAACCGCATTTACTCTGATTTTTCTTGGTGCTAACTCTACAGCAAGCACTTTATTAAAAGATAAAACCGCTGCTTTACTTGCTGCATACACACTTGAATTTGGCATTCCAAGATGTGCATTTACCGAAGTATTAAAAATAATAGAACCGCCATCATTTAAAATTGGCAATAGTTTTTGAACGGTAAAATACACTCCTTTTGTGTTTACATTCATAATCGTATCATAATGATCTTCTGGAGCAAGTTCTACTGGAGCAAAAGAAGCAACACCAGCATTTAGGAATACAATATCAATTTTTCCGAATTTTGCTTTTACTTCTTCAACCAAATTATCAATCGATTTTAAATCAGATTGGTCAGCTACGATTCCAGTAACATTCAATTCAGTTTCGGCTTTTGATAAAGCTTCTTTGTTTCTGCCTGTTACAATTACTTTTGCCCCTTTTGCTGCTAAATCAGCTGCTGCTGCGTATCCTATTCCACTGTTTCCACCTGTTACTATAGCAACTTTGTTTTCTAAATTTTTCATTTTTATTTTAGATTAAGTTATTGATTATTTAATTATTATGGTACAAAGATATAATAACGGAACGATCATTCCGTTATTAACGATGTTAATATTTAGTTAAAATAATTATTGCCTTTTACAAAGCCTTACAAACAAAGGACTTTGATTATAGAACTATAAATGAAACAAATTATAAAATGTCGCACATTCTTAATTTATGCTTAATTTTGTAACCTAAAAAATTATCAGATGGATCGACACGTACCCAAAGAAAGTCCTTTCGAAACGATAATCTCATTTCATAAACTAATTGAATCCTTTGAAGAAATTGCTTTATCTGATGTAGATTACCGATCTAACTATGCCAAAGCCATTTTAAGAGAAGTTGAAGCTTTTCCAGAATTTAGAACTGGAATTCGTGATCTTGCTACGATCAGAAAAAATGAAGCTTTAATTAAAAATATCGCTGCCGATTTATTTCCGACGGCTTTGACTCACAACGAAATAAAAGCAATTACAATTCCATTTCAGAATATTTCTTTCAATTATACAGAGCGTTTCAAAAAAATTCTGCGTAATGCGGGAGATGAATTTTATATGGAAATTCGTGATTTCGACGATCATCAATTCTATATTAATAACTGTTGTTTGATATTAGCGTATCACTACAATCAAAATATAGATTTTAACAAACCCTTTTTCTATGATATTCCAGATGAAGAAGGCGTAGAACGACATTACCGAATTATGTACAATGCTGATTTTATGGAGATTATTCCAACCGAAAAATCAGTTGAACTTTCTCAAAATGATATTGATCAATTAATTGACAATTACAATAACATAGAATTATGGAAATCAAAGTTTCCTCCTGGGAGCTGGATTTTAAAAGGTTTTGGAATTGTTTCTTTGTTTGACGCAACTACAGAAAGTGCTATTTCGACTTTAAAAAGTAACTTATTAAAACCAGATAATTCGAGAGTAACTTCTACAGATATTGTAGAAAACATCTTTAGATCTATCTTTAAGATTCCGAGTTTAAAAGTTGGTTTTATAATCTACAATCCTGAAGAAGAAAAGTTTATCAGACCTATGAAGTTTGATAATCACATGGAAAGTTATCTTTTAAAATCAGATCAGGAAATGGATTGTAAAAATGCATTTTTTGGATGTTCATTTGAAAATCTACTGGATAATAAAGAACCTTTTGTGATTTCGAATGTCAAAAAATTCATCGAAGAATCTAACAACAAACGACTTGGCGAACATTTACTGAAACAAGGTATTCAAAGCTGTGTTTTTGCACCTGTCATCAAAGACGATCATTTATTAGGAATCGTTGAATTAGTTTCAGAAAACCCAAGAGATTTAAACAGCGTCAACGCTACAAAACTAGATTTGGTTCTGCCGTATTTAACCGATACTATTGATCGTTATAATACTGATATGCAGCATCAGATTGAAGCAATTATTCAGCGTGAATACACTACAATTCACCCAAGTGTGTATTGGAAATTCAAAAAAGAATCTCAGAATTATTTCCAAAATATAAATCATACGAAAGATTATATTTTCAAAGAAATTGTCTTTAAAAATGTTTTTCCATTATATGGACAGATCGATATTAAAAGCTCGTCTGAACATCGAAATGAAACGGTTAAAATTGATTTAAAAAATCAGCTTACAGCGCTTCTGGAAATTTTTGATAATCAGAAACCAAATTCAAATCTGGTTCTTTTGGAACAACGTAAATTCGAATTGGAATCACTTCGAAGCGAACTTGATTTCCCTTTAAAAGCTGATACGGAGCAACATATTCAGCGTTATATTGAAGAAGAAATCCACCCAATCCTGAAAAACACCAAAGGCAATGCTAAAAATGAAAAATTAGAAGAATTGTATTTTGAAAGTCTGGACGAAAAAACGGGAATGTTTTATCAGGAAAGAAAGAAATTTGACAATGCCATGTCTATTATCAATAAAAGACTGGCTACTGTTTTAGATAAAAAACAAGTTGAAGCGCAACAGATTTATCCGCATTATTATGAGCGTTTTAAAACCGATGGTGTAGAACATAATTTGTACATTGGATCTTCGATTTCGCCAACAAAACCATTCGATATTATGTATTTGCATAATCTTCGTTTGTGGCAGTTACAGACTTTATGCGAAATGGAATTAGAACATCATCAGCTTAAAGAATCGCTCCCTTACGAATTGGATGTGACTTCTTTAATATTAGTGTTCAGCCAGCCGCTTTCTATCCGTTTCAGAATGGATGAAAAACGTTTTGATGTTGACGGAACTTACAATGCTAGATATGAAGTCGTTAAAAAACGAATTGACAAATCGAATATTAAAGGGACAAACGAAAGAATTACTGAAAAAGAGAAAATCACTATTGTATATTCTCAAAACAGCGAAGAAGCAGAATATTTAAAATACATTAAATACCTGCAACACAAGAAAATACTTGAACCTTCAATTGAACAATTTGAAGTTGAAGATCTTCAGGGAGTTTCTGGTTTACGAGCAATTCGTGTAAAAGTGATTAATAACACAACAAGTTCTGCAGTAAAAAAAATAACTTATCAGGATTTATTAGATGAGCTCAACTAAATAATTGAGCTTTCAAAAAACATAGTCATTTCTTTAAAATTTAAAAAGGCTTTGTCAAAGTTTAAACTTCGACAAAGCCTTCAATATTTTGATTTATGTGTTAGAAATTAGTTTCTTTCTATATTCTTTTACACAAACAAAAATCTATGTTTCTATGTGTTTCAAAAACTTAAATTGATTTAAAAGCAATCACAAACGAAATCACTGTAATAATAATTCCGAACATAAATAAATTATAAGCAATTCTAAGTAGGTTATATTTTCGCTGTAATACCAACCCAAGATAATACAAATCTTTTATCATGGTCGAATACAAATAATCGCGGTCTTTCATCATTTCGTTCATGGCCCAATCATAATCTTCAAGAGGCATTTTATAGAAATTCCCAAAGAACATCAAATTTACTTTCCTGGCTTCTACATCAGCACGGGTAAAATATCCCGAAGTTACTTTTGGTCGTGTCGATAGAATTGCAAAAATAATCGTAATAACGCTTGACATCAGCATAACAAATGTCGGCACCACTAAATGTGCATTTTTTGGACTATCTAATTTTGGGATGATTGTAGAAAGTGCAATCGAAATAATAATCGCATTGACAGACAATAGAATATTAGCTTTACTATCGGCAATGCCGCTTAATCGTGTATGATTTCCAAGTGTAACACGAAACAAAGTATCAATACCGCGTTCTGGTTTTTCGTCTTTGCCTTTCTTTTTGTTTTCTGCTTCGATCGCTGCAGCGGCTTTCAATTCCTGTTTGTTTATTTTTTTCTGAATCAAAAGCAGGTTTTTTTCCTTTAAAGGCTGCCATTTTTTCAAAGCGTAATCAGTATAAAAACGGTGTTTGTTCAACAGAAAATTCAAGTTTTCTTTTGTCCACTCAGCATTTGTAAAACTTACAATTCCCGTGTTTTTTAGTTCCAATCGAAGCAATTCGCAGGTTGTAGTATACTCGGTTCCCATTAAATGAGCATAATCAGCATCTTTAATGATTTTTTCCAAATGAGTTTTGGGCTGATATTCTTTAGCAGTAGCCAGAATTAAACCCGAAACTTTATCAATAAACTCCGCAGATTTTCCTTTTTCTTTTAAAAAATCAGCCGCGATTTTAATACTTTTCTCTTCGTGGTCTTCGTATCCGTTCACATATCCCGTGTCATGAAACCAAGCGGCAACCAAAAGTGCCTCTTTATCATCGCCTACTACATCTTCTTTTTTACACAACTCTTTTACCGCAGAAACTACGGTGAAAGTATGGTTAAAATTATGATAAGAATATAAATTAGAAAGTTTATCTTTGAGTAAATTACTGACGAAATCCTCGGATTGTTCTATTAGATTCATAAAGAATATTTTTATACCACTAAATTATGAAATTGTTTTTGGATAATCATTTTATTGCTACGATTAAAAACTATTTAGCAGCAATAATGGCACTATTCATTGTTTATTCCTGTGCGACGCATAAGCCGCAATATGGAAAAAATGTCAGCGCCAACGAAACACAAAACGCAACAGATACCCTAAAAATTGCACACACGTTTTTTCTTGTTGGAGATGCTGGAAATGCAGATGAAGAACAGGCCAAACAAACGCTTGATCTTTTACATCAAAAACTTAAAAAAGCCAATAAAAAATCGACACTTATTTTTTTAGGAGATAACATTTATCCTAAAGGTTTTCCTGCTGATAAACATGCCGAAGACAAGGCTTTAGCTGAAACAAAATTGACTAACCAATTAAAAATAGCAGAAGGTTTTAAAGGTAAAACCATTTTTATTCCCGGAAATCACGATTGGTACAGCGGCATAAAAGGTCTTGAAAAACAAGCCGATTTTGTGACCAAATATTTAAATGATAAAAAAGCGTTTCTGCCAAGAAAAACCTGTCCTATTGAAGATGTAAAAATTGATAGTACTACTGCGTTAATAACTGTTGACAGCGAGTGGTTCCTGGAAGACTGGGACGATCACCCTACTATAAATGATAACTGCGAAATTAAAACTCGCGAAGATTTCTTTGATGAACTGGAAAGTATTTTAAATAAAAATCAGGAGAAAACAGTTGTTTTGGCCATTCATCATCCTTTATTAAGCAATGGAACTCACGGCGGACAATTTTCATTAGAAAAGCAATTGTTCCCTTTAGAGAAAAAAATTCCGCTTCCTGTAATTGGATCTTTTATTAATTTATTGAGAAAAACTTCCGGAGTAAGTCCACAGGATATTCAGAATAAACAATATACAATTTATGCCAAAAGAATTAAGACGCTTTTGCAGAAGCAGAAAAATGTAATTGTAGTTTCGGGACACGATCATAATCTACAATACATCAGTAAAGAAAATATTCAGCAGATTATCAGCGGCGCGGGATCAAAATCAGAAGCGGCAAGAGCCATAAATCCGTTTGATTTTTCGTATGGTGGAAATGGATACGCCACTTTAACTTTATACAAAACTGGTGATGCTAAAGTTAATTTCTTTGGAAATGAAAACAATAAAGAAAAAATGCTTTTCGAGCGTGAAATCATAAAAGCAAAAGAAATCAACTGGGCTTCTGATATTCCAAATAATTTCCCTTCAAAAGTGACAACTTCAATCTATTCTCCAAAAATGACGGAGAAAAGTTTGTTTCACAAATTTTTATTCGGACAGCATTACAGAAAATATTACAGTATGCCAATTGAAGCTACAACTGCAACGGTAGATACTTTAAAAGGCGGATTAAAACCAATTCGCGAAGGCGGCGGACATCAGTCGGTTTCTTTACGAATGTCAGATCCACAGGGTCGAGAATATGTTATGCGTGCCATGAAAAAAAGCGCTACTGTCTTTCTACAGTCGGTTGCTTTTAAAGATCAGTATGTCGTAAACGATTTTGAAAAGACTTATGCTGAAGATTTCTTATTTGATTTTTATACGACTTCACATCCCTATTCTTCTTTTGCAATTGGAAGTATGTCTGATAAAATTGGCTTAAGACACACAAATCCTATTTTGTATTATATTCCAAAACAAAATGGTTTGGGTGAATTTAATGCAGGTTTTGGCGATCAATTGTATATGGTTGAAGAAAGACCGGCAGATAATCATCTTGATGGGAAAAACTTCGGAAAACCAACTAATATTATTGGCACCGATGATATGATGCTGAACCTTCATAAAGATGAAAAATATGTGGTTGATGAAAAAGAATACATCAAGGCACGTTTATTTGATATGCTTTTGGGTGACTGGGACCGACACAGCGATCAATGGCGTTGGGCAGAATATAAGGAAAATGGAAAAGTGGTTTACAGACCTATTCCGCGAGATCGTGATCAGGCTTTTGTAAAATACGATGGAGCTTTGCTTTCTATTTTAATGAATATTCCGGCGCTTCGTCATATGCGAACTTTCAAATACAAAATTGACAATGTAAAATGGCTGAGCAGAGAACCTTATCCTATGGATTTGGCATTTTTGAAAACCGCAACAGAAAAAGACTGGGTCGAACAAGCGAAATACATTCAGGAAAATTTAAGCGACAGCGATATTGATACTGCTTTTAAAAATCTGCCGAAAGAAGTTCAAGACGCAACAATTGACGAAATCAAAGCGAAACTAAAAAACAGAAAAAAAGATCTTCAAAAATATGCGGTTCGTTATTCTGATGTTTTGAGCAAAACGGTTATGATTGCGGGAACAGACAAAAAAGACAAGTTTGTTTTGAATCATAATGTGAAAAAAGGAATTGAAATTCAGGTTTTCAGAGTTAAAAAAGAAGGCGATGAATTGGTTTATACCAAAAATGTAACGGATGCTAAAACTAAAAACTTATGGATTTATGGTTTGGATGATAATGATGTTTTTGAGGTAAAAGGAAATGAGAAATCCAGAATTAAAATCCGTCTAATTGGTGGTCAGAACAATGATACATATACAATCGAAAACGGAAGAAAGGTAATTGTCTATGATTTTAAATCAAAAGAAAACACGTATAATCTTGATTCGAAAACACAGACTCAGTTGACAGATGATTATGATGTCAATTTGTACAATTATGAAAGACCAAAATACAATGTGATTTCTGGACTTCCTAATGTTGGTTTCAATCCTGATGATGGGGTAAAAGTGGGTATTAATTTAAATTATACGCTTAATAATTTCAAACAGAATCCGTATACACAAAGACACATAGTAAATGCTTTTTATTATTTTGCAACTGGCGGTTTAGAGTTTAATTATGCAGCACATTTCCCTGGATTGTTAGGAAAGTGGGTAATTGACGTTGAATCATTGTACACGACTCCAAATTTTGCGATGAATTATTTTGGTTACGGAAACGAAACCACATACGATAATAAGGAAGTGGGAATGGATTATAATCGTGTCCGAATTCGAAAATTTAATGCTTCTGGGGCGATAAGACACGTTGGAAGATATGGAAGTGAATTTAGTATTCAGCCTATTTTCGAAAGAATGACAGTTGAAGACACGGAAAATAGATTTATTAATATTCCTGGAATTGTAAATCCTGATATCTTTAATAGTCAGAATTTTGGAAGTTTAAAAGTAAAATATCAATTTAAAAATGCCGATTTTGCTGCAAAACCAACTTTAGGAATTCATTTTATGATTGCTGGAACTTGGACAACCAATCTTGATGAAACTAAAAAGAACTTCCCTACTCTGGAAAGTGTTTTAGGTTTTACGCACAAAATTGATCATAACGGACAATTGATTTTGGCTACTTATTTTAAAGGAAAAGCAATCTTAAATAATAACTACGAATTTTATCAAGGTGCTGCTCTGGGCGGCGATACTGATTTGCGCGGATTTAGAAATGAGCGTTTCTTAGGAAGTTCGTACTTCTCTCAAAGTTCTGATTTGCGTTTAAGTATTGGAAAAATCAGAAAAACTGTCGCACCAATGACTTACGGAATTCTGGGTGGTTTCGACTACGGAAGAATCTGGCTTGACGGTGAAAATTCAAGAAAATGGCATCAGGATTACGGCGGCGGACTTTGGTTAAATGCAATCAACGTAATCACAGCCAGAATATCTTATTTTAAATCTCCTGATGAAGTTGGAAGGGTGATTTTTGGAGCGGCATATAGTTTTTAATTTTAGGTTCAGAGGAACAAAGCTACAAAGTGACAAAGGTTTTTAGCCACGAATTCATGAATAATTTAAGTAAAATTCGTGAATTCGTGGCTACTCTTTTCTTAGCACCTCAGTATCTTAGCGACTTAGAGCAAACTCATAAACCTTTCCTCCTATTTTATTTGTTTTTTCATCAGCTATCAACAAAGTGTTGTTGTCTTTAAAAACGATGGCTTCTTTTTGAGAGAAATGATTTAGGCTAATTTCAGTTTGTGTGCCTTTGTGGAATAAATCTCCTTTGAAACCTTTAAATAAAACAATTTTATCATGGCTTAATAAAACTACTTTTTTTCCATCTGGACTTATTGTCGCGCTCGTCAATACACAATGATTGTAATTATTACAGGTTTTAAATTCTCCAATTTTAACTGCTTTCTGAGTTCCTGCAGCATTTTTGATTTTGTAGATAAAAGCAGTTCCATCAAAACCTTTGCTTCGGTTTTTAGTGAAAAGGTAGAAATAACCATTCTGCTCAAAGAAACCTTCTACATCAAAAAACATTTCTTTCTTCTTTGGCGGAAATTCTTTTTGTTCCGGATACGAAAATGAGATTTTATATTCGGCGGAAGCCTGATCTTTATTTAACTGATTTTTGGCCACTTTATAAATACACAAATCTCTGCGTTCGTTATCGTTATTTCCGAAATCTCCAATGTAGATATTCCCTGCTTTGTCTTTGGTAATATCTTCCCAATCAACATTTACAGCATTTTCAATTTTTATAGTTTTTGCCAGTTTCCCTTTTGAATCAATAGCATAAATTGCGTTTTTATTGCCACTGTCTTCTAAAGTGTAAATCAGTTTGGTTTCTGGAAAATAGGTAATTCCCGAAACTTCTTTTAATTTTTTGGGAAGCGAATACAGTTCTTTTAAATCAGAACCAGATTTCTGCTGACAGGCTAATAAAACAATTGAAATGGTTATTAAAAAGGTCTTTTTCATAAATTTATGTCTTATAAGTTTAGATCGATTACACTAGGTTTGTGTTCTTAAAGTTACGGGTAATAAACTCAAACGCAGCATGCATAATATGCCCCATTGATTTGGCATTTTTAAACTTCATATCATTGGTATATCGGTACAATTCCATTTTTAACTGGTTTAAATGCTCCTGAGTCGAAATGGTATCGTGGCACATAATATTCAGTAATTTTTTAATTCTGGTTTCGGCCGAGTGAATACGTTTTGCTAAAATCGCTCTTTCTTCATCTTTGTATTGAATAATAGAACGTTCTTCCAATTTTTCTTTAATCAGCTGAATCATTGGAAAATTTTCTTTGAAAAACTGCGGACGATATACTTTAAAATTTCCTTCGTAACACTGCTGGTCAAAATCAATCGGACGGATTTTATAGACTACTTGATCAAAATCGTGAATAGGAACAATTACATAATTGTAAGCCCGCATATCTCCTAAAAGCCTAATCATACAACGTTCGTTGAATTTTACAAACTCTTTGGCAATCTGGGCTTTTTCCATTTCGGTACATTTATCCAATAATGTATCCATAAAAACATCGCCTGGAATCCCAATAATATGTTCTTCAATTAATGTATCATTATACACTAAAAAGTTGATTTTATCTGGCGAAAGAATATCTTCTAATTCAAGTCCGTAAATTCTAGATGCATCTGCTTTTTTAATGTAGAAATGAACGTAGTTATCGTTGAGAATATTTCGGACTTTGATTCGGAAAGGTTTCGAATTTCCGAAAGTACAGTAATCAATCGCATCAACATTTAGATATTGAATGATTTCGCTGTTTCCATCTGAATGCAGAAGAGAATAGATTTTTTTTAGATTTAAATCAATTTCATCTCTTTCAAATTCGCCGTAATATACCCGAATCCATAAAGTATCGTTGTCATTTTTATCATATACATTGATTGAACCGGAAAAGCGTAATAAGTCATCGTAAAAAATCGAAACTTTCGAAATACGTTCAAATCTCTCCAAATAACTTAAAAGTGGTTGTGTTAAAGGATAAGAAGGTTTCTTTAACACCATTAAAGGTTCACTCATTTTGAATATCTTTAGTACAAATTTAGAGAAAATTAAATTTAACGTAACAATATAGAACTTGATTCGTCTTACTAAAAACTAAAACCGAAATAAATTTGGAAACCATACTTACTATCGAGAATCTCAGCAAAAAATACGGACGTATTCAGGCGCTCAAAAATGTATCTTTTTCTATACAAAAAGGTCACGTTTACGGAATTTTAGGTCCTAACGGAAGTGGAAAATCTACAACCTTAGGAATTGTTTTAAATGTTGTTAATAAAACCTCAGGCAATTACAAATGGTTTGATGGAAAGATAGAAACTCATGAAGCTTTGAAAAAAGTAGGCGCGATTATCGAACGCCCAAACTTTTATCCGTACATGACAGCAGAAGAAAATCTAAAGCTTGTCTGTAAAATCAAAAGTATTAATTATTCTAAAATCATTGAAAAACTTGATTTGGTTGGTCTTACCGAAAGAAAGGATTCAAAATTCAGCACTTTTTCTTTAGGAATGAAACAACGTCTGGCAATTGCTTCGGCACTTTTAAATGATCCAGAAATTTTAATTTTAGATGAACCTACAAATGGTTTAGATCCGCAGGGAATTCACCAGATTCGTGACATCATCAAAGAAATCGCAGCACAGGGAACTACCATTTTACTGGCTTCGCATTTGCTGGATGAAGTAGAAAAAGTATGTTCGCATGTAGTGGTTTTACGAAAAGGTGAAATTTTATATTCAGGTTCCGTTGATGCGATGTCGGCTAACGAAGGCTTTTTTGAAATTTCATCAAATGATAATACTCTTTTAAAATCAGCTCTGGAAAATCATTCGGCTATAGACCGAATTACGGAGGAAGAAGGAAAGGTTTTGGTTTACTTAAAATCTGATCTTGCTGCTTCAGAATTAAACCAGTTTTTATTCTCAAAAAATATTGTTTTAAGTCATCTGGTAAAACGTAAAACCAGCCTGGAAGCTCAATTTTTAGCCTTAACCAAAAACACTACTTCAAAAACCAACTAAGCCATGAAAAGACTTATCTCAATAGAATTACAAAAAATCTGGAAAAACAAAGCCAGCCGTGTTCTTACGCTCACATATTTCATTTTACTTTCGTTTATTGCCTTAATAGCTTCGATAAAATTCGACATTGGCCCTTTTAAATTTCATCTTGCCGAAATGGGAATTTTTAATTTTCCGTTTATATGGCATTTTAATACTTATGTTGCTGCTTGGCTAAAATTCTTTCTTGCTATTGTAATTGTTTCTATGATGGCCAATGAATATAGTTACGGAACTTTAAAACAAAATTTAATTGACGGTTTAAGCAAAAAAGAATTCATTCTTTCAAAATTTCTTACTGTTGTGGTATTTGCTTTCTGCTCTACTGTTTTTGTTTTTATAATGAGTTTATTACTGGGTTTAAGCTTTTCATCGTATACTGAGTTTGGAATTATTTTCAGTGATTTGGATTATCTTTTAGCCTTTTTCGTAAAGCTTACAGGTTTCTTTTCTTTCTGTTTGTTTTTAGGAATTTTGGTAAAACGTTCTGCTTTTGCACTAGGTTTTCTTTTGGTATGGAGTATTCTTGAAGGAATCTTCAAAGGAATTTTAGTTTTTAAAATTTTCCCAGATAGTAACACCGGCGATAAAATCACACAGTTTCTTCCCTTAGAATCAATGTCTAACTTAATTGTTAATCCCGGCCCGCGTCTTTCTGTTGTTAGAAATATCAGTTCGCAAATGGGAGTTGATTTAGACGGACAATATGGAGTTGATTATGCTGCCGTTATTATTGTATCAGTCTGGACATTTTTATTCATTTACTTTTCTTACAAACTACTAAAAAGTCGGGATTTATAGTATATTTGTTATACTATGGATTCGTTACAAAGATTTATACTTTTATTATTGCTCTGTCTTTTATCTGTCAAGGTAAAGGCACAAGCAATAACAATTGACGATCAAAGAACACCACAGCAGCTCGTTGAGAATGTTTTAGTAAACAGCTCATGTGCTGCTGTTAGTAATACAACTGGAATTGGAGATACCTACACACCCGGAAAAAACAGTTTTGCTTATTTTAGTGCAGGGACAAGTAATTTTCCTTTTAAAGAAGGCATCATTTTAACTACCTCTACAAGTACTGAAGCAATTGGCCCTTATTTTAGTGATATGGGCGGAGGAAATCCGGCTTGGGTTGGCGATACAGATTTGAATCAAATTTTGGGTATTAATTCTATAAATGCTACTTCAATAGAATTTGATTTTGTACCACTTACTGATTTTTTAAGTTTCAATTATATTTTTGCTTCAAACGAATATCAATATTTTTATCCCTGCGAATATTCAGATGGATTTGCTTTTTTAATTAAAGAAGTGGGAACTTCTGAATCTTATAAGAACTTAGCAGTTTTACCCAACACTTCAACTCCGCTTTCTTCTACAAATGTACGTCCAAAAATTGAAGGAGGAATTGCTCCAAATGGCGACCGTTATGATGGCTGTCCTGCAATCAATGAACATTATTTTAATGGTTTAAATAACAATTCAAGTCCAGTAAATTATGCGGGCCAGACAGTTGTTATGAATGCACAAACCAATGTTACAGCAGGAAAAACCTATCATATAAAATTGGTTATTGCCGATGACAAAAACAGGTATTATGATTCGGCTGTTTTTTTACAAGCCGGAAGTTTTGCTTCTAAAATTGATTTTGGCCCAAATAGAACTTCTTCTAATGCTAATCCGTTATGTTATGGTGATACGTATTTATTAGATCCAAAGTTATCTCCAGCATATTCATATAAATGGTTTAAGAATAATGTACAGGTTGCTTCTACTCCAACTTACACTGTTACAGACAGCGGAAAATACAGTGTTGAAGTTACGTTGAGCCCTTCTAGCTGTACTCTAATTGGGGAGATCCAAATAGATTATGCTCCTGAAATTCTTTCTACCAATACAACCATCGTTCAATGTGACGATGATAATGACGGATTTTCTATTTTCAACATCAATAAAGTTGATAACATGGTTAAAAATAATGTTTCCAGTATCTCAAACGAAGGTTATTATGAAACATTCATTGATGCTCAAAATAAAACAAATCCAATTGCAACTCCTGAAAGTTACATCAATAAGACTGCAAATCAGATTGTTTATGCTCGATTAGAAAATCAATTTGACTGCTATAAAATTGCAGAAGTTACGCTTCAAATCTCAAATACAGCAGTTGCTAATCCAAATCCAATCAGTACTTGCGACGGTGATGGAACTCAAGATGGACTTTATCATTTTGATTTAGATGGAGAAGTTACTCCTCAAATCATCACAGGACTTCCTACGGGACTTAAGGCGGTTTATTATTTAACAGCAGAAGATGCATTAGCCGAAACAAATCCACTTCCTAACATTTTTGAAAACACAACTGCTTACCATCAAACCATTTATGCCAGAGTAGTTAATGGTCCAGATTGCTATGCCATTACAGCTGTAAATTTGGTTGTCAATACATTTGATCCGCCCAATTTTGAAGATCAATCCGTATATGTATGTAAAGGAGACGATCAAACTTTATCAGTCACAGCAGGATTCAGCAGTTATTTATGGAGCACCGGAGAAACCTCTAATTCTATTATAATTACTAATCCAGGAGATTATACCGTAACTGTAAAAGATGTAAATGGATGCGAAAAGATTAAGACATTTAAAGTTATTTTATCTGAACCTGCTATTATTACTGATGCGGTGGTAAAAGATTTTTCAGGTAATGATAATGCTATTTTGATTCAGTATACAGGTGTTGGTGGTTATGAATTTTCACTTGATGGCGTCACTTTTCAGAATGATCCGGAATTCACAAGAATACTTCCGGGAATTTATAATGCGGTTGCGCGAGATAAAAATGGATGCGGTATATCGAATACTTTCATTGTATACGTTATTGATTATCCTAGATTTTTTACCCCAAACGGAGATGGTTATAATGATTTATGGTCTATCAGTAATTCAAATATTCTTCCAAATTATACCATTTCTATTTTTGATCGATACGGAAAACTGCTAAAACAAATGAACCAAAGCAGTACAGGATGGAATGGGATTTTCAATGGTCAGCCACTCCCGTCAGATGATTATTGGTTTTCCTTACTTTTTGCAGATGGCCGAAATATTAAAGGTCATTTTAGCTTGAAAAGATAATGTACTAAAAATCCAATGTTTGAAATTCTAAAGTCCAAACTAAATTATAAAAAAGAATCCCAAACTCCTTAATTGGAATTTGGGATTTTTTATATCGAAATTTAAAATGTATTAGATTTTAAATCTTTTTCTATCATTTTCGTTCAAGTAAATTTTTCTTAAACGTAAAGATTTTGGAGTAACTTCAACATACTCATCTTTCTGAATGTACTCTAAAGCTTCTTCTAAAGAGAATTTGATAGCTGGAATAATTCTAGCTTTATCATCAGCTCCTGAAGAACGTACGTTAGAAAGTTTTTTCGTTTTAGTAACGTTAACTGTCATATCATCGCTACGAGTATTTTCTCCAATTACCTGACCTTCATAGATATCCTCGTTTGGATCAACGAAGAATTTACCGCGATCTTGTAATTTATCGATAGAGTAAGGAATTGCTTTTCCATTTTCCATAGAGATTAATGAACCGTTGTTACGTCCAGGAATTTCTCCTTTGTATGGTTCGTATCCAATGAAACGGTGTGCCATAATAGCTTCACCAGCTGTAGCAGTAAGCAATTGATTTCTTAAACCGATAATTCCACGAGACGGGATATTAAATTTAACAATCATACGCTCGCCTTTACCTTCCATAGAAAGCATTTCACCTTTACGGATTGTAACGAATTCAACTGCTCTACCTGAAAGATTTTCTGGTAGATCGATAGTTAATTCCTCAATTGGCTCACATTTAACTCCATCAATTTCTTTGATGATTACTTGCGGCTGACCAATTTGAAGCTCGTACCCTTCTCTTCTCATTGTTTCAATAAGAACAGATAAGTGAAGTACACCACGACCAAAAACCATAAATTTATCAGCAGAATCAGTTTCTCCAACTTTCATCGCTAAGTTTTTCTCAAGCTCCTTTGTTAATCTTTCACGGATATGTCTAGAAGTAACAAATTTACCTTCTTTACCAAAGAAAGGCGAATCGTTAATTGTAAACAACATACTCATGGTTGGCTCGTCGATAGCAATTGTCTGTAAAGCTTCTGGATTTTCAAAGTCAGCGATTGTATCACCAATTTCAAAACCTTCAATACCTACTACAGCACAAATATCTCCTGCAACCACTTGATCAACTTTTCTACGGCCTAAACCTTCGAAAGTATGTAATTCTTTAATTCTTGATTTGATGATTTTCCCATCTCTTTTTACCAAAGAAATTGGCATTCCTTCTTTTAAAACACCTCTTTCTAGACGTCCAATAGCGATACGACCTGTAAAAGAAGAGAAATCTAAAGAAGTAATCAACATTTGAGGAGTTCCTTCAGAAACTTTAGGAGCAGGAACATTTGCAATTACCATGTCTAATAATGGCTCAATGTTTTGTGTTTGAACTTTCCAGTCATCTGACATCCAGTTGTTTTTAGCAGAACCGTAAACAGTTGGGAAATCCAATTGTTCTTCAGTTGCACCTAACTCAAACATTAAGTCGAAAACTTTTTCATGAACTTCTTCAGGAGTACAGTTTTCTTTATCCACTTTATTGATAACCACACATGGCTTTAAACCTAAGTCAATCGCTTTTTGCAATACGAAACGCGTTTGCGGCATTGGACCTTCAAAAGCATCCACAAGCAAACAAACACCATCAGCCATGTTCAATACACGTTCTACTTCACCTCCAAAATCCGCGTGGCCAGGAGTATCGATAATATTGATTTTTGTTCCTTTATATTGAACAGAAACGTTTTTTGAAGTAATAGTAATACCTCTCTCACGCTCTAAATCATTATTATCTAGGATTAAATCACCTGTATTTTCGTTTTCACGAAATAATTGACAGTGATACATAATTTTATCAACCAAAGTGGTCTTACCGTGATCGACATGGGCAATAATTGCAATATTTCTAATAGATTCCATTTGTGTTTTTTAATGGGTGCAAAAGTACACTTTATTTTGATAAAAAAAACGTTTCTGCGATAGTTTGCGTATATCCAAGTAATTAGTTCGTTAATCCAGTGTTAATTTAGGTGCCAAAATGAACTTTTCTTATTGTATAGTTATAGTTAATTTAACTATATTTGAGTGATGAAAAGTAAAACTATACAAATTACTCTTGTTTACGTTATCATATCGCTAATTGTGGCTGCAGCAGGCCACAACATAATTACTAAATACTTTTTTGAGCCAAAATATTCCTTTTTATTTCTTCTGAAAGACGCTTTTATTATTTTAACTACTGGATTTATTTTCAAATATATACTTTCTAAAAATGAAAATAAAAATATTTCTGTTTTTGAAAAACTACAGGAAACCAATCAAGAAATTAAGGAATCAAATGAAAAGTATGACATAGTAGCAAAAGCGACTAGTGATACTATTTGGGATTGGAAAATTCCAGAAGACAGCATCAACTGGAATAAGGGAATTGAAAGTGTTTTCGGCTATAAACCAGAAGAAGTTGGAAAAACTTCAAAATGGTGGTTTGACAAAATTCATCCAGAAGACAGTATCCGAATGTCGATTAAATTATATTCTTTCATTGAACAAAAAACAGAAAAATGGCAAGATCAATACCGTTTTAGATGTGCCGATGGAACTTACAAGTATGTCCTTGACCGTGGATTTTTATTGAAAGATGAAAACGGACGAGCGATCAGAATGATTGGAGCCATTCAGGACATCACCAAACAAAAAGAAGAAGAACAGCGATTAAAACTTCTAGAAACAGTAATTACTCAATCTAAAGATTCTATTTTAATTACCGAAGCCAACTCTGTTGACCGTAAAATCCCGAGAATTGTTTATGTTAACCCAGCCTTTTCTCAAATGTCTGGCTACAGATCTAATGAAATAATTGGAAAATCTGCCAACATCTTTAAAGGTCCAAAATCTGATTCGGAGGAATTAAAAAAACTCCTTAGAGCCATTAAAAATGAAGAAGAGTGTGTAATTGAAACCATAACCTACACTAAAACACAGGAAGAATACTGGGTTCGGTTTGCCATGATTCCTATTTTTAACAATGAAGACATTATAACCCACTGGATTTCCATTCAAAGAGATATTACTGATGAAAAGAAACTGGAAACCGAAAAAGAACACCTTATACGCGAGCTGACTCAAAACAATAAAGATCTAAAACAGTTCTCGTATATCACTTCGCATAATTTAAGAGCACCTTTATCTAACTTAATTGGACTTTTAAATTTAATAGAAGATATTCCAATCGAAGATGAAGAATTGAAAGAAATTCTAGCCGGCTTTACCAAATCGACTCACTTATTAAATGAAACCATTAACGATCTTGTAAAGGTCATCATTATTAAAGATAACCCTTCGATGCAGAAAGAAGAAGTATCTTTAAAAGAAGTTTTTGAAAATGTTTTCAGCCAATTATCTTTTCAAATAGAATTACATAAACCTATTATTAAATTAAAATTTGACAAAGTTCCGCTTCTTAACACTAACAAAGCTTATATTGAAAGCATTTTACTTAACCTATTAACGAATTCAATAAAATATAAATCTGAAAATAGGAAGTTAAAAATCTCAATAGTTGCTGATCAAATTGACAATCAAGCTGTATTAACTTTTAAAGACAACGGAATCGGGATTGACTTGGAACGAAATCGCGATAAAGTTTTTGGACTATACCAAAGATTCCACAATTATCCCGACAGTAAAGGATTAGGCTTATATTTGGTAAAATCACAGGTAGAAACGATGGGAGGGACAATCAGCATTGACAGCGAAGTCAATAAAGGAACAACATTTACTATAACATTTAAAAACTAATATATGTTTGAGCAGATTTTATGTATAGATGACGATCCAATCACATTAATGCTGTGCAAAAAAGTAATCGCAAAATCTTCATTTTCCCAAGAAGTCATTAGCGCTCATAATGGTGAAGAGGCCTTAAGCCATTTCAATAACTTAAAATACAACAACAAAATCAGTAAGAAACCTGAATTAATCTTTCTAGACCTAAACATGCCGGTTATGGGTGGCTGGGAATTTCTAGATCATTTTACTTCTCAAGCTTATTCTGAATTCAACAGTGCAAAAGTAATTGTACTGTCATCCACTATAGATCCTGAAGATCTTGCCAAAGCAAAAAAATATCCTATTATAATAGATTTTCTTTCAAAACCAATTACACAGGCGATGCTGGAATATTTAAAGAAAAAAATGGGATAACGATTTTAATTCATAAAACAGATAAATTCAATACTAAAAAACTCAAAATTCCAATCTTAATATATTTAAAATTGGAGTTTCATTACAGATATAAACAAAAAAAGTCCTCTTTAAGAGGACTTTAATATAATTTAGATAAATTGTTTAATTACAATTTAGCAACGTGTTTAGTTAATTTAGACTTCAAGTTAGAAGCTTTATTATCATGAATGATGTTCTTTTTAGCTAATTTATCAATCATAGAAATTACAGTTGATAATTTTGCAGTCGCATCAGATTTATCAGTAGCTAATCTTAATGCTTTAATAGCATTACGAGTAGTTTTGTGCTGATATCTATTAAGAACTCTTCTTTTTTCGTTACTTCTGATTCTTTTTAATGCTGACTTATGATTTGCCATTTCTTTTAATTTTAGATGTAATAATTATTATAAATACTAGTTAAAAAAGAAAAACCTCCCACAATTGCAAAAAACAATCACTTTGGTTTTAACTAATAAAACAAAAACCGAGACACCAATTTTTGTTTTACAAAACTTATTTACAACTAATTTTGTAGTCCGTAGGGGAATCGAACCCCTGTTACCAGGATGAAAACCTGGCGTCCTAACCCCTAGACGAACGGACCATAATTCTCCTAAGTTTGGAAACTTTTCAATATGTAATATAACTTGTAGTCCGTGGGGGAATCGAACCCCCCTTACCAGGATGAAAACCTGGCGTCCTAACCGATAGACGAACGGACCATGCTTCTGTATTGCGGATGCAAAGATACATCTAATTTTTATTTACGCAACACCTAATGCAAAAAAATATATAAATTTTTAATACGCCTTAGCAAAAAGCACTCTCTTAGCAGAAGGTTTCCCAGTAAACACACAGGTTCCCGCCTCTTCTACAGCATCCAAAGGAATACATCTAATAGTCGCTTTTGTCAAGTCTTTTATTTTTTCCTCTGTCTCCGGAGTTCCATCCCAATGGGCTGAAATAAAACCTCCTTTGCCTTCTAAAATTTCCTTAAATTCCTCAAAATTATTTACTTCTGTAATATGAGTATTGCGATACTCTAAAGCTTTTGTAAATAAGTCTGCTTGAATCTGCTCTAAAAGATTATTTACGTGATCTACGATTTTTTCGTTAGAAACGACTTCTTTCGTCAAATTATCGCGTCTTGCTACCTCAAAAGTTCCGTTTTCTAAATCTTTTGGGCCAACAGCGATTCTAACAGGCACACCTTTTAATTCCCACTCAGCAAATTTAAATCCTGGCTTTTGAGTTGTTCTGTCATCATACTTAACCGAAATTTTCAGCTTTCTTAACTTAGCTGTCAATTCATTAACTGCAGTAGTAATTTCCGCCAATTGTTCATCTGTTTTATGAATAGGGACAATTACAACTTGTATTGGCGCCAAATTTGGAGGCAATACCAATCCCTGATCATCAGAGTGCGTCATAATCAAAGCCCCCATCAAACGAGTAGAAACTCCCCATGATGTCCCCCATACGTGCTCTTGTTTACCTTCTGCATTTGCAAATTTCACATCAAAAGCTTTTGCAAAATTCTGTCCCAAGAAATGAGAAGTCCCCGCTTGCAGTGCTTTTCCGTCTTGCATTAATGCTTCAATACAATATGTTTCATCTGCACCAGCAAAACGTTCTGATTCGGTTTTAAAACCTTTAACAACAGGAATTGCCATAAAGTTTTCAGCAAAATCAGCATACACATTCATCATTTTTTCTGATTCTTCTAATGCTTCAGCCTTTGTTGCGTGTGCTGTATGTCCTTCCTGCCATAAAAATTCGGCAGTTCTTAAAAATAAACGCGTACGCATTTCCCAGCGAACCACATTGGCCCATTGGTTTATTAATAATGGTAAGTCTCTATAAGACTGAACCCATCCTTTATATGTAGACCAAATGATCGCCTCACTTGTAGGACGAACAATAAGTTCTTCTTCTAATTTTGCATTCGGATCAACCATTAATTTCCCAGGTCTTTCCTCATCATTTTTTAATCTATAATGCGTTACAACCGCACATTCTTTTGCAAATCCTTCTGCGTTTTTTTCCTCTGCTTCAAACATGCTTTTCGGCACGAATAAAGGAAAGTAAGCATTTTGATGTCCAGTTTCCTTGAACATACGATCTAATTCAGCCTGCATTTTTTCCCAGATAGCATATCCGTATGGTTTGATTACCATACAACCTCTGACCCCTGAATTTTCAGCCAGATCTGCTTTTACAACCAGTTCGTTATACCATTTAGAATAATCTTCTGATCTTGTAGTAAGGTTCTTACTCATATATTTATATAGTTTGGCACAAATTTTGTTTTAATAATTTTAACTAAATAGTTTGACAAAACTAACTATTTTTGTAATGTGCAACAATAAAAAACACCACAGATATGAAAACTTATACTACTCACCGCCAAAACTCAAGTCATTTTTACTTAATTGGATTATTGAGTTTTCTATTAGCATCATGTGGTTCTTACCAAAATACATCTTATCATGACAATGACGGCGTGTACGGTAACTACTCCAACAGATATGCTCAATCAAATACCACAGAAACAAACAATCAATACAAAGATTATTTTAGATCGTTACAAGACGATAATCAGCCTACCGAAATCTTTACAGATGTAGACAGTTATGGCAATTATTCGGAAAACGACAGTACACAAACTGCAGCTGTTACCGCTTATCCAGCATGGGGAAGCAGTAATTCAGACGTTTCAGTAAATGTTTACTCCAACCCAACATGGTCATTCGGCCTTGGATGGGGATACCCATATTACGGATGGGGTTATGGAGGTTACTGGGGTGGTTACTACGGCGGCTACTGGGGGTATCCTGGATACGCTTGGGGATACGGTTACCCAGGTTATTGGGGAGGATGGGGATACCCAAGTTACTGGGGACCTCGTTACTACGCTAACTACTCTTACAACTACGGAAGAAGAGGATCTGCAGCTTACTACGGAGGACGTAACTACGCTTATAATAGAGGATATGCATCGAATAGAAATTACATTTCAGACAGAAGCTTTTCTAATAGAAGTTACTCTACTAACAGAAACAGTTACACCACCAACAGAAATTACACCAACAGATCTAACAGCTTTTCTGACTACAGAAGAAGTTCTGTAAATGGCAGAACTTACGACAGCTCAAGTCCGACCTTCTCAAACAGAAGAAGCTACTCTCAAGGAAACACAAACGGTAACTACAATTATTCTAACAGATCAAGCACGACTAATAGAAGTTACAACAATAGTGGTAACACTCCATCAAGAAGCTACTCTCCTAGCCCATCACGTTCTATGAATAGTGGCGGAGGCGGAGGAATGAGATCATCTGGCGGCGGAGGCGGAGGCGGAAGATCTTACGGCGGAGGCGGTGGTGGAAGAAGGTAACAATTTCCTTCTTTTACCCATCTAATATCACACACTAAACAAAAATCATAATGAAAAAAATATTTTTCCTAATCATTACAGGACTAACTGTCAGCGCGTCATATTCACAGGAAGTTTCAGATGCGATGCGTTATGCACAAGACAATTTAACTGGAACTGCCAGATTTAGAGCCATGAGTGGTGCTTTTGGAGCAGTTGGAGGAGATTTATCCGCTATTAGTGTCAATCCAGCAGGATCTGCCATTTTCAATAACAATCAGGTTGGAGTAACACTAAGTAATCAAAACATAAAAAACAATTCTGACTATTTTGGAACTCAAACTTCTGATAAAAAAAATTCTTTCATTTTAAATCAGGCTGGAGGTATTTTTGTTTTTAAAGACCGAAATCCAAATAATAGAGGATGGAACAAAATAGCAATTGGAGCCAGCTACGAAAACACTAATAACTTTGACAACAATGTATTTTCAGCCGGAACCAACCCAACCAACAGTATTTCTAATTATTTCTTAGCATATGCTAATGGAATTCCTTTGGGAGACATAACAGGTATTGATTATAGAGATCAATTTTACAATGAACAACAAGCTTATTTTGGTTATTATGGTTTTGTAATTAACCCAGTAGCAAACAACGATAATAACACTCAATATACAAGCAATGTTCCTGCAGGCGGAAATTATTATCATGAAAATGAGATTTACGCAAGAGGATATAATAGTAAATTAAGCTTCAATATTGCTACGTCATATAATGACCGAATTTATTTAGGAGCAAACTTAAACGTTCACGTTACAGACTACAGAAGATCGACAAGTTTTTATGAAGACAATTCTAATCCTTTAGTATCCACTGAAACAATATCAAATCTTCGTTTCAATAATGATTTATACACTTACGGAAATGGCTTCTCTTTTCAATTAGGAGCAATTGCAAAAGTTACAGAAGAATTTAGAGTTGGTTTAGCTTATGAATCTAACACTTGGTATGAATTATACGACGAGCTTTCTCAAAGTATTTCCACAACAAGACAAGCAAGTGGCGGACCTGAACTTTATAAAACTGTAAATCCTAATATTGTGAACGTGTATGACTCTTACACATTACAAACACCAGGAAAAGTAACTTTCAGTGCGGCATATGTTTTTGGAAAATCAGGATTAATAAGTGTTGATTACGCCATTAAAGACTACAGCAACACTAAATATAAACCAACAAGCGATGCAGGTTTTAGAGGAGTAAACAGTGATCTTAGCAATCAGTTAACTAATAATGGAGAATTAAGAGTTGGTGCTGAATACAAAATAAAACAATTAAGCTTAAGAGGCGGATATCGTTTTGAAGGTAGTCCTTATAAAAACGGAACTACAATTGGCGATTTAAACAGCTATTCTGCCGGTTTAGGTTATAATTTTGGCGCAACTAAATTAGATTTAGCGTATTCATATCTAGAAAGAAAATCTAATCAAGGATTCTTCTCGCAAGGCTTTACCGATGGTGCTAATATAACATCGAAACTAAATAATGTTTCTTTGACCTTATTATTTGAATTGTAATTAAAATTAAATAGATGAATGAGAATTTCCGTCAGGTTGCTACTTGGCGGATTTTTTTATATCTAACAGCTTCATAAAAAACATCTAAAAAAAACTGAAACAAGCGGTGTTTGAATAAAAAAGTGTAATTTTGCACTCCAATTTATAAAAGTATGAGAACCAAGTCTTTAAAAAAGAACAAAATTAACGTAATCACTCTTGGGTGTTCAAAAAATGTATATGATAGTGAAGTGCTTATGGGTCAGCTTCGTGCAAACGGAAAAGAAGTAACTCACGAAGCAAAAGCTAAGGATGAAGGAAACATTATTGTAATCAACACTTGTGGTTTTATTGATAATGCAAAAGCAGAGTCAGTAAATATGATTTTGGAATATGCTGATAAAAAGGACAAAGGATTAGTTGATAAAGTTTTCGTTACAGGATGCTTGTCTGAACGTTACAGACCTGATTTAGAAAAAGAAATTCCAAATGTGGATCAATATTTTGGAACAACTGAATTACCTCAATTATTAAAAGCTTTAGGAGCAGACTATAAACATGAATTACTAGGAGAGAGATTAACAACAACTCCTAAAAATTATGCTTATTTAAAAATTGCCGAAGGATGCGACAGACCATGCAGTTTTTGTGCTATCCCGTTAATGCGCGGTTCTCACGTTTCGCAGCCCATTGAAAAATTGGTTAAAGAAGCTGAAGGTTTAGCTAAAAATGGTGTTAAGGAATTAATCTTAATTGCTCAAGACCTAACTTATTATGGTCTTGATTTATATAAAAAGAGAAATCTTGGAGAACTTTTAGAAGCTTTGGTTAAAGTAGAAGGAATCGAGTGGATTCGTCTTCACTATGCTTTTCCAACTGGTTTCCCAATGGATGTTTTGGAAATCATGAAACGCGAACCAAAAATTTGTAATTACATTGATATTCCGCTACAGCATATTTCTGATTCTATTTTAAAATCGATGCGTCGCGGTACTACACAAGCCAAAACTACACAACTTTTAAAAGATTTCCGTGCAGCCGTTCCAGGAATGGCGATTAGAACTACTTTAATTGTTGGATATCCTGGAGAAACTCAGGAAGATTTTGAGATTTTGAAAGATTTCGTTCAGGAAATGAAATTTGACAGAATGGGTTGTTTTGCATATTCTCACGAAGAAAACACTCATGCTTACTTGTTAGAGGACGATGTTCCAGATGACGTAAAGCAAGCAAGAGCCAATGAAATTATGGAATTACAATCTCAAATTTCATGGGATTTAAACCAAGAAAAAGTAGGTCAGGTTTATAAATGTATCATTGACCGAAAAGAAGGCGCGCATTTTGTGGGTAGAACTGAGTTTGATAGTCCGGATGTTGACAATGAAGTTTTAATTGATGCATCTAAGCATTATGTAAAAACAGGCGAATTTGTTAATATCAAGATAATTGAAGCAACAGAATTTGATTTATACGGAGAACCTGCTTAATTTTACAGGAAAGAATTGCTAACCCAACAAAATTACTTTTATGAAACTTACTCAAAACTTAATTATTTTAGTTTTTACTTTATTTTGTTTCAACTTTGCTTCAGCTCAATACGGAAATGGTTACTATAATAATGGCTACGGAAACGGATATGGCGGTAACCGAATGGGAATGGATAGAAGCATGATGGGAGGTCCACAGCCAAACACCAGCAAACCTAAAGAAATTCCTGCTGAAGAAACGGCAGCTATGATCGTAGAACAAATGAAACCTGAAGTAAATCTTGACGAATTACAGGTTATTGCTATTACAAATGTTTTAGCAGACAGCATGAGAGAACAAGGCGTTTTATTGAAAAATGAAAGCAGCAGTCAAGATCAAAAAATCGAGCAGATTAAAGCCTTAAGAGAAAGCACCAATAAAAAAGTAACTGCTTTTTTAAATCCTGATCAGATACCAAAATATACTGCTTTCATGGATAATTTTAAAGAAATCAAAAAAACAAAATCAAAAAAGAAAAAAGATAAGGATTCAAAAGACTCAAAAGAAAAAGAAAGTAAAGATATTTCAGATACGAAAATTCAAGAATAATCGTTTTAACTCTATATATAAATAAGTTAATTATGACAAAAAAACATTTTTGTTGTCTGATTTTAGCAATTATAATTACTTCTTGCTCAACAAATCCATACAAGACTACTGAAAAAGCGTACGACCAGCAGCTTAAAACGCTGGAAAACCAAATTACAAGTAAACAAGCACAAACAATTCCGTCTGTAAGCCCTGTTATTATTGATACTACATATGCATCTCAGCTTGGCATTGTAAAAGATACATTATCAAAAACAGGATCGACTTCTTTATTAAACGGAATCAGCACTGAGTGGATTGGCACTGTAAATTTTAATTTAAGAAAACCGAGTTTTGTAATTATTCACCATACTGCTCAGGATTCTCTTCAGCAGACTATTAATACGTTTACCAAAACAAGAACACAGGTAAGCTCTCATTACATTATTTCGGAAAATGGAAAAGTGGTTCAAATGCTGAATGATTATTTAAGAGCTTGGCATGCCGGAAATTCTTCCTGGGGAAAAAATACTGATTTAAATTCATCTTCCATTGGAATCGAACTTGACAATAATGGTTTTAAACCCTTTACAGAAGCACAAATCAGCAGTTTAGTAGCGCTTTTGACAAAATTGAAAAAAGACTACAACATCCCGACTCAAAACTTTTTAGGTCATGCCGATATTGCACCAGGAAGAAAACAAGATCCAAGTGCTTTATTTCCGTGGAAAACACTTGCTGAAAAAGGTTTTGGAATTTGGCCAGATGCTGTTTTAGAAGAAGCTCCATTTGATTTTAAAATCGAACCTGCTTTACGAATTATTGGTTATAACACTAAGAATCTTTCGGCAGCAATTCAAGCTTTTAAATTACACTATATTCAAACTGATGCTACCCCAACTCTAGATCGAAAAACAATTGACACGATCTATTCAATTTATAAAAAGCAGATTCAATAGGCATTAAATAATAAAACGAAAAGCGCATTCTTATTCAATAGAATGCGCTTTTTTTTTGTTGCTTATATTTCCATTAAATCAGACTATTCTACAGAAGCACCTAAATCCCAATCAAATTATTTATGCAAGTACACATACATTCCTTCGAAATAAAACATCTTTCATAAAAGCAAATCAAGGAGATAAATGAATAACGTTTTTATTAAATCCTCAACTTAAAAACCCACAACTCAAACCCACAACTCAAACCCACAACTCAAACCCATAACTCATAACTTATAACTCATAACCCACAACTCATAACTAATAACTCATAACTTATAACTCATAACTTATAACTCATAACCCACAACTCATAACTAATAACCCACAACTTAACCCCCTTCCAAAATAAAAAAGCTGCCAAAACATTAGTATGTTTCGACAGCTCCAAAAAAAAAAAAAAAAATATCAATCTTTATCTCTAGAATGAGTATGTTGTAGCAATTAATCCGAAGAATGATCCTCCTGTTGGTGCAGCGTCTTTATCTAAGAAGATATCTTCAGAAGCAGCATCGTATCTAAACTCTGGGATTATTGTAAGTTTTCCAACTTTATAGTTTAATGAAATTGTGTTAGCAAATACGCTAGATCCTGTTAGGGTTCCTAAACTTGGAGCTGCATCTTTAGCATCAAAATATTCCATTCTGTAAGCTAAAAGCAATGATGGGCTGAATGAGTAATTAGCATATCCTACTAATGAGAACCATTCACCATCTAAAGTGCTGTCAAAATCATTTTTAGTTTTTGCGTAAGTTCCGTTAAACCCTAAAGCAAATGCATCAGTAATAGTTTTAGAAGCTACGAAATCAAACTGTGTTTTGTTTTCATCAGAAGCTGGATTGCTGCTTCCTGATGTAAAGTTCAAATAAGCACTCCCTGTTTCTCCTATATATCCAATCTGTCCAATATATGTTTTTTGAGTTGATCCTGCATCCATCGCTGATTTAAAGTCTGTTGGGTTGGTTACACCAAACATCGCTGTAAATTTTCCTGAAGTATACTGTGCTTTAACCCCTGTATTAAAGAACGGACCGTAAGAGAAAGCATATGACATACTGTAGTTTTTATTATCAACAGCGTCTAATACTTCATATCCGATATGTGTACCAAAACTACCCGCAACTACTTTGAATTCGTCTGTAATTTGATACGTGAAAAATAATTGTTTAATTAAGAATTTAGCATTTATATCTTTATCTGTTGTCTCATTATATGAAAATTCTCCTGCTCTCTTTCCGAAACCTAAGTCTACGAAAACAGATCCTTTTCCAAAACTATGACCTGCTTCGATCGAAGCCATTCCTAATTCAAATGAATCCTGTGAGTTGGTAAAGCTCGTTAGTCCATTCATTTGTTTAGAAAAATCATATTTGTAATAAGCATCAGCAGATCCGCCCCAAGTTGTTGCTGGTGAAGTTGGTGATTCTTCATCTTGAGCAAAAGCAAATGAACTTGTTAACGTCGCAGCTAAAATGTAAAATACTTTTTTCATGTGTTAATTGGTTTTAGTTATTAAATTGATTTTGGTTAGTTAATCCTTTATATATCTATTTCATAGTATAAGTCATTTTCTGGAAGTCTTGAATCTGTGCTCTAAAACCTCATATTTTCATTAGCGAATTTATTAACTTTTGCATGAGTAGAATCATTGAAAAGTACTTTTTTGACGATTTCGCTAAAGAATTATGGATTACAAAAATTAAAGAGCCAATAATCAATATTTGACATTTACAGCGTTTTGTTTTTGAAAATTCAATAACACAATTTCAGTAAAAACAACCAAAAAATAAGGGTAAAACAAAATTCAAAGACATAAAAAACACTAAAAAAACCTAAAAAATCACTTAAAAATAAAACTACCCCATTAAAAAATAGGGTATTAATCAAAACATAAAAAATGTATTCAAATACAGAATCAAATTAAAAGTATAAAAATCCACCAGTAACACCACGTTAAAATTCTTACAAAAATATATACGGCAAACCTATAATCAAAAAGACTTTCAGCAGTATTATTTTCTCCTTTAAAACATAAAAAAAGCCTGCTCAATTTTGAACAGGCTTTATGGTTTACCGCTTAAATTTTATTCCTTATTATATTTTCTTAAAAACTCTCGAACTTTGATTCCCGATTCTTTTAAATCTTCTTCTTTCCATTTTCCTTCAGATTTTGCCGATTTCTTTAAAATAGAACAGGTTTCGTCTTTATCTGAAACCGACCAAGTTATCCAGCTCAGTTTATTACTTTCCATCCAATCTATATATTCCTGCCATGCTTTTATATTTAAAGGTCCGTCTCCAGAAGCTTCCATTCCGGCAGATTCCGATATAAATACTGGCAGACCGCTTTTTATGGCCGCATCGGTTCTGTCTCTTAACTTTTTGCCATGGGTTGCGGCATAAAAATGCATAGTATACATTATATTAGTATAACCTAAAATTGGATCCGCCGCTGGAAGATCAATATCCTGATCCCAATGCGGACATCCTACCAAAATAATATTCTTAGGATCGTTTTCTCTAATTACCTTAATTATCTCTTCGGCATAATCCTTAGCTTCCTGCCAAGTTTCATAATCCGGTTCGTTAAATACCTCATATATAATGTTGGGATATTTGGCATATTTTTTTGAGATTTCAGCGAAGAATTCTTTTGCTTCGTTCAGGTTGATGTTATGACTGTGCCAATCAACAATAACATATATATCTGATTGTATGGCTCCTTTTATAACCGCTTCGATTTTTTCTTTTGAAAATTGCGGATCTTTACTATAAGAATGCTCGCCTAATTCAATTCCCATAGCGGCACGAACAACATTGCAATTAAAATCCTTCTTTAGCCAGCTTACGGCTTTTTCATTGTAAAATCTCGGCCACATACTATGCCAGCCAAAACTCATTCCTCTTAAAACAATTGGCTGATTATTCTGATCTGTTAATTGAGTGCCTTGAACACTTAAAAAACCATGTTTCTTTACAAATTGTGCATTCGAAATAGAAAACATCAGTAATACACCTATATATAGTATTATTGTTTTGAACCTCATCTTGTTTTTATTTTAAAGAGATAATTTCAATGTTATGCAATCGTGAGAAGCCAAATCTGCTGTAAAGTTCTTTTTGGTGGTTCCGGCTTCTTTATGAGTCCAAAGATTTTTTAGTTTGAAAGTTACTTTATTAAAGTCCGCTTCATAGCCAAAATCAGCATCTTTGAATGTATTTTTCTTCCAGTCAAAATTAACTTTTTTAGCAACTTCGCTTCTATTTAAAAATGTCACAGCCCAGTTTCCATCTGATAAGGGTTTAACCCAAACTTCCAATCCGTCTTCTGCCAAATATTTAAATCCTTGAATTCCTAATTTATCCTGATTAATAGCTATTAATTCTTTATTGGTCAAAAGAGCCAATGTCTCTTTGTTCATTTTTCGGTAATCATTTCCCGTAAATAATGGAGACGATAACATACACCACATTGCAAAATGCGATTTATCTTCGGTATGATTCATTTCGTTTCCTACTTCCATCATATCAAAATCATTCCAATGATCGGGACCAGAATATTTACGAATGTCTTTTCTCATTTCGGCTATTTTCATAAATCCCCATGATGACCAATTTTCTGGATGTTTGAATTCGCAGTCAAAACAAGGATAAATATCTCCTGAAATTCTCCAAAGATTTCCAACTGGTTTCCCCCATTCCCATGGCTGATTGTCGCCCCACTCGCAAAGACTGAAAACAATTGGTCTTCCTGCAGTTTTTAACGCATTACTCATAGTTGTATATGCTTCTTTAGCGGTAATCCCTTCGGTATTACACCAATCATATTTCAAAAAATCGACGCCTAATTTTGCATAAAAACGTGCATCTTGATATTCGTATCCGCGTGTTCCAGGATAGCCGGCACAGGTTTTGGTTCCGGCGCAATTATACAAACCAAATTTTAAACCTTTGCCATGAACATAATCAATAAGTGATTTCATTCCGTTTGGAAATTTAACTGGATCAGGAACTAAATCTCCGTTTGCGTCACGTTCTCTGGTCATCCAGCCATCGTCTAATACAATATACGTATAACCTGCCGCAGCTAATCCTGATGACACCATAATATCGGCGGTTTCTTTTACCAGTTTTTCATCAATATTAGTAGCAAAAGTGTTCCATGAATTCCAGCCCATTGGCGGTGTCATGGCCAGACCTTCAAATTTTCCTGCTGATTGTGTATGTGTATTTCCCTGACCAAAACCTAAAACCGAAGCCAGTAAAGTCAATCCTAAAACTATTTTTTTCATTTTAATATTATTTAAAGCTATTATAAAAAGATATTCCCTAATTTTTTAATTAGGGAATATCACACAAACTAACTCAAAAAGAAAATCTCTTATTTTAATACAAATCCTATATCGTCGAATAATACGGTATTACCACCATCATTATTTGATTCTTGAAACGTAAGCATAGTAAGACTGGTTGGATTTCCTAAATCACTAAAAGGAATTTCCATATACACCCACGAAGTTGTAACTGGCAAAACATAATTTACGCCGCCATTTACACTAAAATTAACTCTACCCGTTTTTGAACCTTTAATAGCAATACGCAATGCTTTGTATGGAGTTAAATCAACATTGAAGCCCCAATTTCCGCCATCCCATTGACCGAATTCCCACTGCCAAGATTTTTGGCCTTGATAAGAATCTCCGCCAAAATCAAAATTAACACCTTTTCCTGCCCACGGACCTCCCCATTGTACACCATATAATACATCATCGTACAATGCTGTTCCTATGGCTTCTTTTGAAGTTGCTGTTCCGGAGATATTAGCTACAGAAAGATATCTGTGATTAGCATTTGCTGGGATTTTCACCACGATCTGCTCTAAAGTTGAAGATACTATCGTAACCGGAACCGCAGGTTGTGTTGGTGTTTCTGCCAAAGTAACTACAGGATCTAAGAAGTATTTACCTTTAATTATTACCTGATCTCCTTCTGAACAATTTATAGAATTAAAACCGCTAAATGTAGGCACTGGAGGCGCAACAGTCAAATTATATACCACCGTTCCTCTATCTGTAACTACTTTTAACTGATTAGAAGCATTCGCGTAAGGCGTATTTTCATCGACTAATATAATGATATCAGTATCTGTTACAAATGTTGGTCTAAAATAGGTATCGTAGTCATTAAAGTATACTTTTTTTGTAGTAAGTAAACCTTTTCCATGAATGACATAATAGTTTTTTGGATCTACTAAGGTTACAGGAGTTAATGGTTTAAGACTTCCATCTGCATTATATCCTGAAGGCATCACAGACTCTATTACAGGAGCACCCGTATATACTTCAGCACTGTCATCACTGGAACATGAAGTAAAAAGCGTCAGAAAAAGCATCAACGCCATACTTATTGTTAACGAAACAATTTTTATATTTTTCATACTATTATTTTTAAAAATTATTTAAAAGTATACGGTGCTACTTCTGTTAATTTTGGATTTTTAATTAAATCATCTGCAGGATAAGGAAGTAAAAGATTTGATGCCGAAATGGTAATGTGTTTTGGCGTTACTTTATCTCCTCTGTTTTGTGCTTCTAAAATTGCTTTTGCTTTCGCAAATGGCAAACGTCCAAGATCAAAATAATAGTCACCTTCGCAGGCTAATTCGGCACGTCTTTCTTTGAAAATATCATCAAACGAAATAGAAGCTTTAATGGGCAGACCAGCTCTTTTGCGAACTGCGTTAAACGATTTTAAAGCAGCTGGATCTGAAGTACTTCCTGATTGCGAACCTAATATAGCTTCGGCATGAATTAAAAGCAGGTCAGCATAACGCATCATGTAGCTATTCATACTGCTTTCTCCATTAAATGGTGCATTGAATGGTCCTGTAAGTGGTAAATTTTCTTTTCCGATAACGTATTTTTTCAAACCAGCTCCTGAATTCTGCGCTTCATTTTCTTCTTCAAAAGTATACCCTAAAAGTTTTGGCGAATCTACTGCCAGTGTCTGTGCATAAGTCAAGTTTGGATAATAATCTCCAGGCAGCATAAATGTTTCTGCTCTTCTTTTATCTCCCGGCTCATAAACATTATGAATTAAATCTTGCGAAGGTGCAATTTGACCTGAATAAGAAGTTTCCACCAATCTGTTTTCTGGTGCAAATAATGTATTAGAGAAGTTTCCTTCGAAATACGTTCCCGCTCCTGTCCATTGCCATGAAAATATAGATTCTTCGTTGTTATTATTTTTCTGAAGCCATAAATCAGCAAATGATTTTGTTGGCAGTTCGTCTCCTCCTAATAATTTAAATTCTCCGCTGTTGATTACTTCCTGAGCCATTGTTTTGGCCAGATCGTATTTCTTTTGATACAAATATACTTTTGCCAAAAGTGCTTTTGCAGATCCGCTGGATACGTGTGCATTTGCCGCGTAATCAGAACCTCTGTTTTTTGATCTTAAATTATCGATAGCGAATTTCAAATCGTTTTCAATAAATTTATAAACGTCTTCAACTGGATTACTTGGAATCACGAAGTTTTTAGAATAATCAGCATTGTTTTCGATAATGGGCACATTTCCCCATAATCTTACTAAGAAGAAATAAGCAAAAGCTCTAATAAAATGCATTTCTCCCATTGCATTGTTCAAAGCTTCTTTTGAAACGTTTGGGCCAACACTTTGCGGTAATGTATTAATATATGAATTACAATTGGCAACTGCTCCAAAACATGATCTCCAAGAATCACCAATAAAAGACTGGCTGCTGGTAAAACTCAAATCTGTAAATTTTCCAAACTCATTATAAGGACCTGCATACATATTTCCCGAAATAACATCGGTAATACCATAAAATCCTTCTTTATTCATATTAAACCATACAATACCGTAAAGTCCGTTACTGGCATTATCTAGTTTTACATCAGAATCGTAATAATTTCCTATTGTTGGCACTCCTTCTGCAGGTACATCTAAAAAGTCCTGAGAGCAAGAAGAAGACATTAACGTAATTATGGTTAAAGCAACAGCACCGCTTCTTTTTATTATATTTTTCATATTATTTCGTATTAAAATTCAACATTAAAACCAAAAGAAATCTGTCTTGGCACTGGGTAACGTCCGTTATCTACACCAGATAATAAAGCATCCTGATTGTATGAACCTACTTCAGGATCATATCCTTTATACTTTGTAAAAGTGTATAGATTTTGACCAGAAGCATAAATTCTTAATCTTGTGAGTTTAATTTTTGAAATTATATCTGAAGGAAGTGAATATCCTAAAGTCACATTCTGAATTCTTAAATAAGATCCGTCTTCAATAAATCTTGAAGAAACTGCATTATTAATATCATTGTAAGCAGATGGTCTTGGCAAAGCAGCATCAGTATTTGTCGCTGAATAAAAATCTGCCGCTTCTGTTAAATAGTTAGTTCCTAAATTACTGTTTAATGTACCCGACATACGAGTTAAATTCATCAGCTTATTTCCAGCAGTTCCCTGAAGAAAAATAGACAAATCAACATTTTTGTATTTGAAGTTATTCGTAAAACCGTATGTAAATTTTGGATTTGGATTTCCAATTGTCACTAAATCTTTAGTATCAATAATACCATCATTATTCTGATCTTTATAAATTACATCTCCTTTTTGGAATTCAGGCAATAATGAGTTGGTACCGTTTTTCAAAACTACTTTTGTTCCAGAACCATTATCGTGTCCGTAAGTCAATAAATCCTGATCGGTTCTGTAAATCCCTGTCGCCTCATACCCTATAAATGAACCAATTGGAAGACCTTCCTGAGTTCTAGAAACCGTTACAGTATTATAAGCTAGTGTTCCCATTGTTTTTACAATGTTTAATCCCGCCATATTTGTAACCTCATTTACATATTTAGTAAAGTTGGCACTGGCATTCCATGAAAAGTTTGGAGTAAACTGCTTGTTATAGGTAAGTGTAACCTCAAGACCTTTGTTCTGCATACTTCCTAAGTTAAAGTATGGAGGATTAACTCCTCCTTCGTAATCTCCACCGCCTGAAAGGAAGTTTGGAAGAGGCACTTGATACAAGAAGTTTTTAGACACTTTTTTATACACATCAACAGTGGCAGAAAGTGAAGAATTAAATAAAGTAAAATCTAATCCTAAATTCGTCTGTTCTTGAGTCTCCCATTTCAAATCTTTATTAGCCGTATTTGATGGAAGATAAGAAGTTCCCATTGTACTGTTAATTAAGTGAAGGTTAGAATCATATAAATTGTTTCCAATTTGGTTGTTTCCTGTCTGTCCCCAACCTGCTCTTAATTTAATATTGTCAACATATTTTTTAGTTCCTTCCATGAAAGCTTCGTTTGAAAGTTTCCATGAACCACTTGCAGAGCTGAAAACACCCCATTTATTACCCACAAAGAATTTTGAAGATCCGTCAGTTCTAACCGCAGCTGTAAGTCCGTATCTGTCGCCATAATCGTAAACTACCCTTCCTAAATAAGAAGCCAGCGTTTGAGTACCAGAATAAACTCCGCTTGTAACGGCTTTTGATAAGTCTGAAGCGGCTAACGATTTATCGTTATTATCTTTATAACCATACCCTGTAATCGTATATCCTTCCCAGTGCGCTCTATTCGATTCTTGAACTGCTAAAACTGTAAAATTGTGTTTATTAATTGTTTTTCTATAGGTAAGCATGTTTTTTAAGTTCCATGAATTTCCTGAAGAAGGATTATAATACAAGTTGGCAAAACTTTTTACTGCATTTCCTAAAGAATACATTGGATCAAATCGCTGGCCTAAGTTATCATAAATATAGCCACCTGCTTCAAAACGATATTCTAACCCTTTAGCAATATCAACTTGAGTATAAAAATTCCCTGAATAGTTTTTTCTCACTAAAGTATTGGAACCTAATAAAGAAGTTGCAACTGGATTTACAAACGATGTTGCCCCACCCGCAGGAGGACCTGCAAAAGCACCTGATAATTCTCTAACTGCCACATCTGGAGTTGCCAATAATGAAGTCGCTACCACTCCGTTAAACTGTCCGTTAAGTGTTAGTTTTTCATCAGTTATAGCACCGCTTACGTTTACACCAACTTTAATAAAGCTGTTTACTTTAGCATCAATATTAGTTCTAAAGTTGTATCTTTTAAAACCAGATTCAATCACAATACCTTCCTGATTTAAAACACCTCCAGAGATATAGTAATTAATTCCTTCTTTCCCTCCAGAAAATGATAACTGATTTGAACTCATCACTCCCGTTTCATAAATTGCATCCTGCCAGTCAGTACCTTTTCCTAAAAGTTCTGGATGTGCAAATTCGGGTCTGTAAGAAGTTGGATCATAAACTGATGACAATGCATTTTGATGTCTAGCATATTCCTGAAGATTCATAGAATGAAGCTTTTTAGGAAGATTACTAATCGTATACGAATTCTCAAAAGACAATTTTCCAGTTCCTTTTTTACCTGATTTTGTCGTAACAATTACAACCCCGTTTGCTCCACGAGAACCGTAAATAGCTGTTGCAGAAGCATCTTTTAAAATATCAATCGATTCGATATCACTTGGATTTAAAAGTGCCAGCGGACTTTGTGTAATATTACCATTGTTAGAGAAGTTCGAATTTCCCTGAGCATTTCTTCCAGATGTAGATGAGTTTCTCGCGTCTCCCGACATTGGCACGCCGTCAATTACATATAAAGGTTCGTTTGTTCCTGTTAAAGACGAAACCCCTCTAATTCTCACCGAAACGTTACTTCCCGGTTCGCCAGAGTTACTATTTACGACTACCCCAGCCGCTTTACCCTGCATCATCTGATCAAAAGAAACTACTTTTAAGTTTTCGATATCTTTTGAACTAATGCTCGAAATAGCACTGTTTACATCTTTTCTCTTTTGAGTACCGTAACCAATTACCACTACATCTTTAAGATCTTCAGCAGCCGATTTTAAAATTACATTTATAGTCTTTCTACCATCAACAGCTACTTTTTGTGTATTGAATCCGATAAAAGAATATAGTAAAGTCCCATTTGCAGGAACATCGATCGAATATTTTCCGTCAAAGTCTGTTGAAGTAGAAACTTTAGAGCCGGCAATCGAAATATTGGCACCAGGAATCGATAATCCTTTTTCATCAGAGACTGTTCCCGAAACCTTAACCTGAGCGGTAATAAAATTACTGGTCAGTAACAAGAAGAAAATCAAAGGAACAGCACTGTGGTTTGCGTTCCAATGAATAAAGTTAGTCATTAGTTTTTTCATAATAAGTGTTTGGTTAGTTTAAATTTGTTTCTTCATAATTAGTAATAAAAGGGCGTGATTTATTTTCTAAATTATTTAACAAATCTATAACAGAAGAAATTATCAAATCGATAGTATTCCATCATTTAATGATAATATTTTTACTATAACTCATTTAAAAAACACATATCAAAAAAAATTATGGTAAAAATTAAATTATTCGCAATGACATTAGTAAAATCAACCGCTAATTATAAAGAAAAGTTAACAAAAACATAAAAATCAAACGTTTTCGTTAAAAATAATATACTTCAGTGAAAAAAAAGTATCACTATAAAATACGCTTTAAACCAGAAAAATCCTCACGATACTGACTCGGAGTACAATTTTTAATAGCTTTAAAGCTGCGATTGAAGTTCGCAATATTATTGAATCCGGATTTAAAAGCTACTTCAGAAACACTCATATCTTTTTCTACCAGCCATCTTGCCGCATATCCTATTCGGATATCATTAATATAATTGACAAAAGTTTTTCCGGTACGCTTTTTTATAAATCGGTTAAAAGAAATTATAGACATGCTCGCCACATTGGCCACATCTTCTAAAGTAATCTTATCGGCAAAATGCTTCTGTACATATTCATACACCAGTTTCATTTTATCATAATCATCAAACTTATCATAATCAACTGTATATGTAGAAAGCAAACGCTGGTTTCTCGAATTAGCAAGATCATATAATAAGGATGTGATTTCCAAAAAATAATCCATGCCATCTAATTTAGAAAGCCTTACCAATCTTGGTGTTAATTCTTCTGCTGTTTTTTTAGAGAATAAAATTCCGTGAATAGAACGGTTAAACATATCACGAATTGGATTCATAATGCGTCTGGCAAGCAGCGATTCATGAAAAAGATCATTATGAAACTGAATAGTAATTTCATGTATCTTTTTATTGGTACACTTATTTAATTCCCAGCCGTGATACAAATTAGGACCAATCAAAACGAGTTCAACATTATCTATTTCCTCAATATTATCTCCTACAACACGTCGGACTCCTTTTCCGTTCAAAATAAAATTGATCTCAAATTCAGGATGATAATGCACCGGAAAATCAAAACTGTCTTTCACTCGATCGAACACCAAAAAACTGTCTCCAGCAGAAAGAGGAGCGATCTCTCTATAAAAATTTTTATCGTTGCCCATTATTAAAGTTAGTTTTAGTTAGTTTAGTCCTGCAATAATATGATATATAATTGATAAAATAATATTAATTACACGAGAAACATACAATTATCTTTGAAAAATAGAATTATCAACTTTACAAAAACTGTATTAATAATAATCATTAATCATTTTTAATACTTAATCTTTTTATAGTTTTAATAATTTTATCCCAGAAACAATACTGAATTACAAACTAACCAAAACCAACTTTAGAACTGATTGGCAACACAAAAAGCAATCATAAAGAAGTACATTGAAGCCCAATATTTCCGAATATGAAGAAATACTTTTACACGTTTTTAATCACCGCATTTCTAGGAACTTCATGTTCTGCTCAATCTATAAAAAGTAATACGAATTTGTCACTTTCAGATAAAAAAGCAACACTAGAAACGGTTTCGTTATACAAAAAACTCAACCGTATTACTCAAAAAGGATTCTTATTTGGACATCAGGATGATCTTGCGTATGGCGTAAACTGGAAATACGAAAACGGAAGAAGTGACATAAAAGACGTTGTAGGCGATTATCCTGCCGTTTACGGATGGGATATTGCCGGTTTAGAAAAAGGAGACAGCAATAATATCGACGGCGTACCTTTTGGCAAAATGAAACAATATATTATTGAAGCCAATGAACGAGGAGGAATTTCGACCATAAGCTGGCACTTTGATAATCCTGCAACCGGAAAAAATGCTTGGGATAACACTCCAAATGCTGTAAAAACCATTTTACCTGGTGCAGAAAACCATCAAAAATACCTTTCATGGCTAGACAAAGCCACCGATTTTTTTCTTTCCTTAAAAGATAAAAAAGGAAAACAAATTCCAATAGTTTTCAGACCTTTTCATGAATTAACTGGAGGCTGGTTTTGGTGGGGAAAAGGAAACTGTACTCCCGAAGAATTTAAAGTAATTTGGAAATTTACCTTTAAATACCTGCAGCAAAAAGGCGTTCATAATTTAATTTATATTTATAACACAAGCAGTTTTAATTCTAAAGAAGATTTTCTAGCCAATTATCCCGGTGATGATTTTGTGGATATGCTGAGCTTTGATTCATACCAAAATAATAATGATAAAGACGGTCAGAAATTTATTGAAGAAGTGCAAAAACAATTTAAAATCCTAAATGAAATTGGACTTGAAAAACACAAACCCATTGCTCTTGCCGAAGCAGGTTACGAAGCCGTTCCAGATCCAAAATGGTGGACAGGAACGCTTTTAAAAGCGATTGGCGATTATAAAATTTCATATGTTTTATTGTGGCGAAATCACGGCTGGCAGGAAAAAGAACAGAAAATGCATTATTATGCACCTTTTAAAGGCCAGATCAGCGAAAAAGATTTCATTGATTTTTACCATCTGAAACAAACCTTATTTGAAAAAGACATCAAAAAACTTTAAAACTAAACTCAAAACTAAAACCTTAAAAACCAACCAATGCACGACAAAATTCAATTAAAAGAAAAAATCGGTTACGGACTTGGAGATGCCGCTTCCTCTATGTTCTGGAAAATTTTCAGCATGTATCTTCTGTTTTTCTATACCGACGTTTTCGGTCTGGCTCCGGCTGTAGTGGGAACAATGTTCCTGATTACCAGAATCTGGGACTCTTGTTTTGACCCGATTGTGGGAATCATTGCCGACAGGACCAAAACAAAATGGGGAAAATTCAGGCCTTATTTACTTTGGGTAGCTATACCTTTTGCCGTAATTGGAGTTTTAACTTTTTATACCCCTGATTTTGACGAAAAAGGAAAAATCATCTACGCCTACGTAACTTATTCTCTAATGATGATGATTTATTCTTTAATCAACGTTCCGTATGCTTCACTTTTAGGAGTAATGTCATCAGACAGAAAAGACAGAAACACATTATCATCCTACAGAATGGTTTTCGCGTTCGGCGGAAGTCTTTTAGCACTTTGGCTAATCGAACCATTGGTAAACTATTTTGGAGGAAATTTAAATTCAAAAACGGGCTGGCTGGCTACCATTACGGTTTTCGGAATTATTACCACCGTTTTTTTCTGGGCTTGTTTCTTCTTCACAAAAGAAAGAATAAAACCTATTGAAAACGAACAATCTAATTTAAAAGAAGATTTAAAAGACTTAATTAAAAACAAACCGTGGTGGATTTTATTAGGTGCTGGAATAGGAACTTTAGTTTTCAACTCTATCAGAGATGGTGCAGCAGTATATTACTTCAAATATTATGTAAGCAGTGCTGTAAACTTTGATTTTTCACTTTTCGGAAGTGATTTTCACATGACTCCCACTTCCATTTATTTGGTTTTAGGACAAGCCGCCAATATTATCGGAGTTATTATTGCAACACCAATTGCTAATAAAATTGGTAAAAAGAAAACCTTTTTTGGCGCTATGGCACTCGCTTCAATTTTGAGTATAATTTTCTATTTCTTCGGGAAAGAAGATGTTTTCCTAATCATGAGTTTTCAAATTTTAATCAGCATTTGTGCCGGATGTATATTCCCATTAATCTGGTCAATGTACGCGGACAGCGCTGATTACTCAGAATGGAAACAAGGCCGTCGTGCCACTGGATTAGTTTTCTCAGCATCATCAATGTCACAAAAATTCGGCTGGACAATTGGCGGAGCCGGCGCTGGATGGCTTTTAGGTTTTTACGGTTTTAAAGCCAATGTTGAACAAACCGCAACAGCCCAACACGGAATTCAATTAATGTTAAGCATACTTCCTGCAATAGCAGCAGCCATATCAGTCGCTTTTATTGTGTTCTATCCTTTATCTGAAGAAAAACTGCAGACGATAGAACAAGATTTAAACGAAAAAAGAGAACCTAAAAACTAAAAAATAAGATACCGAAATCAAAAATATATGACAACAATAACCTCTTCAGCCACATTTCAACAAAGAAAAACGGCATTAGAAAACGAACATAAAGCGCTCATCGAGAAAAAAAACACTCCTGAAGAAAAAGCAGGAAACGGAATCTATGAACGTTATAAAAACCCTGTAGTAACTGCTGCTCACGTTCCGTTGAACTGGCGTTTTGATCTTAACGAAAAAACAAATCCGTTTTTACAGGAACGAATTGGGATGAATGCCGCTTTTAACGCTGGAGCAATGAAATGGAACGGAAAATATCTTCTTGCCGTACGCGTAGAAGGAATTGACCGAAAATCATTTTTTGCTATTGCAGAAAGTCCAAACGGAATCGATAATTTCAAATTCTGGAACAAACCTTGCGTGATTCCGCAGACTGCAGAACCCGATACAAACGTTTATGACATGCGTTTAATTAACCATGAAGACGGCTGGGTTTACGGTATTTTCTGCACCGAAAGAAAAGATCCAAAAGCTCCAAAAGGCGATACAAGTTCGGCTGTAGCCAATGCAGGAATCGTGCGTTCAAAAGATTTAATCAATTGGGAAAGGCTTCCTGATTTAATTTCAAATACAGGACAACAGCGAAATGTGGTTTTACACCCCGAATTCGTAAACGGAAAATACGCTTTATACACACGTCCGCAGGATGGATTTATTGATGTTGGTTCAGGCGGCGGAATTGGTTTAGGATATGTTGACGATATGACGAATCCAGTTGTAAAAGACGAAAAAATAATTTTTGGAAAACAATATCATACGATTTATGAATTAAAAAACGGTCTTGGCCCTGCTCCTATCAAAACGTCAAAAGGCTGGTTACATCTGGCACACGGAGTTCGCAATACCGCTGCAGGATTACGCTACACCTTATATATGTTCATGACTGACTTACATGATATTTCGAAAGTGACGCACGTTCCAGCTGGACATTTTATGGGACCGGAAGGAATAGAAAGAGTCGGCGATGTATCGAATGTATTATTTTCAAACGGATGGATTGAAGATGCAGACGGAACTGTGTATGTGTATTACGCTTCATCAGATACCAGAATGCATGTTGCTGTTTCTTCTGTAGAAAAATTAGTCGATTATGTAACGAATGCGCCAGCAGACACCTTTATTTCAGCAGGTTCTGTAGAAACGATCATCAGCCAAATCGAAAAAAACAACGCAATATAATTCCAAGTGTCAAAAAAATTAAAACAGTTAAAATCAGAATTAGAAACCGAACTGGATTCTATTCTTAAATATTGGTCAAAAAATACCATCGACAATCAAAACGGAGGTTTCATTGGCCAGATTGATTTTAACGATCACATTATAGCAGATTCAGAAAAAGGTTCAGTTTTAAACGCCCGTATTTTATGGACGTTTTCAGCCAGTTATCAGACCACAAAAAACGAAAACCACAAAAAACTGGCTGAAAGAGCCTTTGAGTTTCTGTCTGAACACTTTTATGACAATCAATTTGGCGGTCTTTTTTGGAGCATCAATGCCGATAAAACTCCAAAAGATACCAAAAACCAAATTTATGCGCTGGCATTTGCAATCTACGCATTATCTGAATTTTATGCCATTTCTAAAAATGAAAAAGCTTTAGAAATTGCCATTAATTTATATTCTAAAATTCAAGATTATAGTTATGACCCTGTAAACAAAGGGTATCTGGAAGCTTTTACAAGAGACTGGAAACCCATTGATGACTTGCGTTTAAGCGAAAAAGACGCCAACGAGAAGAAAACGATGAATACGCACCTTCATATTATTGAAGCCTATGCGAATTTGTATAAAGTGTGGAAAAACAAGACGCTTCAAAATAGTATGATTGAGCTTCTCGAAACCATTGAAAAACATTTTATTAATACCGAAACTGGAAATCTTCGTTTGTTTTTTGATGAAAAATGGGTCGAAAAACCAGACGTTATTTCATACGGACACGATATTGAAGCAGCTTGGCTTTTACAGCAATGTGCTGAAATTTCTGGAGATGAAACTTTAATTGCCAATTATAAAAAATACGCAATCCAAATTGCCGAAGCCACAAAAAAAGGAATCGATTCTGATGGCGGATTATGGTACGAATACGATCCAGAAAAAAAAGAATTAATTGCCGAAAAACATTGGTGGCCGCAAGCCGAAGCCTTAATTGGTTTTTATAATGCGTACCAATTAACCGGTAAAGAAGAATATCTGGATATTGTGTACAAAAACTGGGAATTCACCAAAAAATACATTCTCGACACAGAAAACGGCGAATGGTTTTGGGGAATTTACAGCGATTATTCTGTAATGCAAAAAGACAAAGCAGGTTTTTGGAAATGCCCTTATCACAACGGCAGAGCCTGTTTGGAACTTATTAACCGAATTAAAACGTAAAATGAAAACAACATTTCTTAAAATAGCATTTCTCAGTCTTTCGATTTTAACCCTCGCAAGCTGTTCCTCAGACAAAGAAGATTCTGACGAAGTTATAATCGATTATCCTATGCAAGACGATCCTTTAACCACATCAAATGCAGCAACCTACATGGTCGACGCCAATGCTACGAAAGAGACTGTTGCCCTATTTTATAATTTAAAAAGACTGGCGAAAACCAAAACTGCAATTGGACAACAGGATGCTTTCAACAGTTTTTACCAAGATGCAGGCGGAGAATCTGATATCAAAAAAAACACGGGTTTTGATCCTGCCGTTCTGGGTTCTGATTTTATGTTCATCACTGATAAAAACAATAACGAACAAGCCAATAACTGGTTCTATCAACAGGAACTTAAAATTACATCAGATGTTAAAAACGCTTACGCAAAAGGCATAATCAACACCTTTAGCTGGCATTTGAGAGAACCGTATAATGATGAATCTTTCTATACGGCCGACATGACTTCGGAACAAAAGGCAACGGCTTTTAAAAGTATTTTACCTGGCGGAGCCAACAACGAATGGTACAAGAAAAAATTAGACAAAGTTGCCAGTGTTGTTTCAAATCTTAAAGGTGCGAACGGCGAATTGATTCCAATTATTTTCAGACCTTTTCACGAATTTGACGGAAACTGGTTCTGGTGGGGAGCGGATTACTGCACGGCCGATGAATACAAAAAAGCGTATCAGTTTACCGTTGATTATTTAAAAAATACAAAAGGCGTTCATAACATTTTATATGCCTTTTCTCCTGACAATTCGTATACAACGGAAACTGCTTATTTAAGCCGATATCCGGGCGATAAATATGTTGATATTATTGGAATGGACAATTACGGAGATTTCAATAATCAAGGACAAACTGGATCTGACAAAGCGAATTCTAAGTTAAAAATTCTTTCTGATTATGCTAAAGCAAAAGTCAAAATCGCAGCCTTAACCGAAACTGGTTATCGTGTAACCAACACAAATCCAGCCATTACTGATTGGTTTTCGACTTTATTGTACAGTGCTTTAACTAAAAATGACATTCAAATAAGTTACGTTATGTTCTGGAATAATAATACAGATGGTTATTATGTTCCAAACGGTTCGGTTTCAAACACAGCAGATTTCAAAACGTACAGTTTAAAAACAAAATCAGCATTGGTAAATTCTCTGCCAAAAATGTATGAAATGCCGAAATAGTTTTTGTTTCATGTTTAAAGTTTGAAGTTAAAATCAAAACTTCTAAAATAACGTATAGCCCTAGCCCTGATAGGAGTGAAAATCCTTTTGTGGAGGGGTTCGCCACAAAAGATTGTAACGGATAGCAGGATTAGCTCCTTAAAATATAAATTATGAAAAACCATTTTTTCAAAACACTTTCTGCAGCCTTGATTTTTGTTGTAATGGCTTGTCAGGCGCAGGAAAGAATTACCGTAAAAGGAAACGAATTTTACAAAGGCAATACACCTTACGCTTATATTGGAACCAATTACTGGTACGGAAGTATGCTGGCTTCTAAAAAAATAGGTGACCGTAAAAGACTTTTACGTGAATTGGATTTCATGAAAAAAAACGGAATCGATAATTTACGTATTTTGGTTGGTGCCGATGGCGGAAAATATGATTTCACCGTTCGTCCGGCTTTGCAATACGAACAAGGAAAATATGATGAAGATTTATTGGACGGTTTGGATTTCTTGATTAACGAAATGAGCAAACGCAAAATGTATGCGGTTTTGTACTTGACCAATAACTGGGAATGGTCGGGAGGAATGTCGCAATATTTAGAATGGAATGGCAAAGGTCCAGTTCCAGTTCCAAATATTCCACCGAATACATGGCCTCAATTTATGTCGTATACAGAACAGTTTCACAGCTGCGAACCTTGTATGGAGGCACTGAGCAATCATGTGAAGTTTATTATTGGAAGAACTAACGTTTATTCTAAAAAGAAATACAACGAAGACAATACGATTATGGCGTGGCAGGTTGGAAATGAACCACGAACTTTTACGCCAGAAAACGAAGCAAAATTCACCAAATGGCTGAACAATATTGTCGATTTGATCGACAGTTTAGACCAAAATCATTTGGTTTCTACAGGTTCTGAAGGAAAAAACAGTTCGAACGACAGCATGGAAATTTTTGAAAGAACGCATCAAAACCCAAATATTGATTATCTAACCATGCACATTTGGCCAAAAAACTGGAACTGGTTTAAAGCCGATAATGCCGAAGCAACCATATCAAAAACAATCGAAAACACAGGAAAATATATTGATGACCATATTAAAGTAGCCAACAACTTAAAAAGACCTATTATTATTGAAGAATTTGGGCTTCCGAGAGAAAATGAAAATTTAAATGCTGGTGCGCCTTCCGTTTACCGCGATCAATTTTACAGCTACATTTTTGGAAGAGTAGTTGAAAGTCGTAAAAATGGCGGTCCGTTGCAGGCAGCAAATTTTTGGGGTTATGGCGGTGAAGGAAAAGCAGTAAACGAAACTGGAAAATGGAATCCTGGAGATCCGTTAACTACAGATCCTCCGCAGGAACCGCAAGGTTTAAATTCTGTTTTTAACGGAGATAAATCAACTTTAGAAATTGTAAAAAAATACAATTTAGAATTGAAGAAATAACGATATTATTTTTCCTGTTTTTGTAGAGACGCACCGCAGTGCGTCTAGGTTCTGTAAATTCGATACGCATAAGACGCACTGCGGTGCGTCTCTACAATCACATTTTACTTTTCAAAAAACTATGCTAAAATCTTCTCAATCGCATTTAATTCATCATGCGTGAATTGCGTATTTTCAAGACAATCGATATTATTACATAATTGTTTTACTGAACTCGCACCAATCAAAACCGAAGTAATTCGTTTGTCTTTTTGCAGCCAAGCCAAAGCCATTTGTGCCAAAGACTGATTTCTGTTCTGAGCAATTTCATTCAGCTGAATTAATTTCTGAATTCTTTCTTGCGTAACCTCATCTTCCTTCAAATGTCCGTTTGGATTATGAGCGCGTGAATTTTCAGGAATTCCTTTTAAATATTTATCGGTTAAAAGTCCTTGTGCTAAAGGCGAAAAGGCAATACATCCCACTCCTTTTTCTTCTAAAACATCTAACAAACCATCTTCAACCCAACGTTCCAACATCGAATATTTCGCTTGGTGAATCAAACATGGCGTTCCCAATTGTTTTAAAACATCAACCGCAACACGAGTCTGTTCTGCGGAATAATTACTGATCCCAACATACAGTGCTTTTCCGCTTCTAACAGCATGATCTAAAGCCATCATCGTTTCTTCAATTGGCGTTTCCGGATCTGGACGATGTGAATAAAAAATATCTACATAATCGATATTCATTCGTTTCAAACTCTGATCTAAACTAGAAAGGAGATATTTTCGAGATCCCCAATCTCCATAAGGACCTTTCCACATCGTATAACCAGCTTTAGTAGAAATCACGATTTCATCACGCAGATTTCCCTGAAAATTATGCCAAAGTATTTTTCCGAAATTCTCTTCAGCAGAACCCGGAACTGGACCATAATTATTGGCTAAATCAAAGTGTGTAATTCCTTTATTAAAAGCCTCAATAGCAATACTCTCTGCATTTTCAAAATTGTCTACTGAACCGAAATTATGCCATAATCCTAAAGAAATCTCAGGCAGTAATAATCCGTTTCTGCCGCATCTGTTATATTTCATGTTTATTATTTAAAAGTTGGAGTTTTAATAGATTTTAAAGGTAGAAAAATATCGAAAGTTATTAATTTAAAAAGTTATGTTTTTTTAATCTCGCAAAGTCGCAAAGACGCAAAGTTTAATTTTTAAATATAAGTTTGAATTGCGTCCAGCTTTAGCTGGATGAGAAAAACAATAAAGAAGAAAAAGGCTTTAGCCAAACTAACAATAGTTTGGCTAAAGCCTTTTCAAATTCTATTATTATTCCCCTAGCTAAAGCTAGGGGCTATTGAAAAATCTTTGCGTCTTTGCGACTTTGCGAGATTAAAAAAACTTTGAACCTTTGTTACTTTGTGCTTTTGAACCTTAGAGAATCTCAAAACCACCCTGCAATCCTTTATCAGAGCTTCCTCCAACCATGATTTTAAACGTTCCTGGTTCTACAAGATATTTTCCTTCGTTATCATAAAAACCAAGTTCTTTATCTGTTAAAGTAAATTTTACGGTTTTAGTTTCTCCTTTTTTAAGATTCACCAATTCAAAACCTTTTAATTCTTTAATTGGACGAACGATACTCGCATATTCATCATGAATATACAATTGAACGACTTCTTTTCCATCATAATTTCCAGAGTTTGTAACTTCAACGCTTACCTCAACTTTTTCGCCTTTTGCAAAAGACGTTTTATTCAATTTCAGTTTTTTATAATCGAAAGTGGTATAGCTTAATCCAAAACCAAATGGAAATTGAGGCGTTTTCTCTACATCCATATAATGCGACCAAAAAACGTTTTTATCGCTGTCTGTTGGTCTTCCTGTGCTGTATTTGTTGTAATAAATTGGTACCTGCCCTACATTTCTCGGGAATGACATTGGCAGTTTTCCACTCGGATTGTAATCTCCGTATAAAACCTGCGCCACAGCATTTCCTGTCTGAGTTCCTAAATGCCAAGCTTCCACAATTGCTGGAACATTTTCGGCTGCCCATGGAATACTCAACGGACGTCCATTATTTAAAACCAAAACCACATTCGGATTCACTTTGTAGATTTCTTCTAATAATTCTTGTTGTAATCCAGGCAAATTCAAATCAGTTCTGCTTCTTCCCTCACCGCTTTGAAAACCGTATTCACCTAAAACCATTACGACAACATCTGCATTTTTTGCTGCTTTTTTCGCTGCTTCAAAACCAGTTTTATCTGTAGTATTGAAAACTGTTTCGGTTAAAAAAGTTGCTTTTTGTTTTAATAAATCGGCACCTTTTTCAAAAACCAATTGATTGTCTTTGTATTGCTGCATTCCTTCTAAAACCGAAACTGCAGTATCATCAGAAGCAGCAATTCTCCAGCTTCCTAAAGGACTGTTTTTATCATTTGCTAAAGCACCAATCAAAGCGATTTTTTGTCCTGATTTTTTTAGCGGCAGTAAATTCTTCTCGTTCTTTAATAAAACGATCGATTTCTTTGCCATATCCAAAACGCCTTCATTATTGGCCTTACTTCCCACAACTTCTTTTTCACGTTTTTCATCACAATATCGGTACGGATCATCAAATAATCCCAATTCAAATTTCACACGAAGAATTCGGCGAACGGCATCATCAACCAAATCTTCTTTTACTTTTCCAGATTTTACTAAATCCACTAGTTTTGCCACATATAAATAAGATTCCATATCCATATCAGAACCTGCCATTACAGCTTTTGCCGTGGCATCAGCTTCGTCTTTGGCATATCCGTGTGCAATCATTTCACGAATCGATGCATAATCAGAAATTACAAATCCGTCAAACTTCCATTTTCCTTTTAAAATATCTCTTTGTAAAAAAGCATTTCCTGTTGCCGGAACGCCGTTCAAAGTATTAAACGAATTCATAAACGTACGAACTCCTGCCTGAACCGTTGCTTCAAAAGGAGGCAGAACCGAATTGTATAATTTAGAATTACTGATATCTACAATATTATATTCCAATCCCGCTTCAACGTAACCGTAAGCCGCAAAGTGTTTCGCACAAGCGGCGATCGTATTTACTTTTGCCAAATCAGCAACGGTTTCTCCTTGAAAACCTTTCACACGCGCATAACCGATTTTGCTTCCTAAATACGGATCTTCGCCTGCGCCTTCCATCACACGACCCCAGCGCGCATCATTTGCAATATCGACATTTGGACCAAAAGTCCAGTTAATTCCAGATGCCGAAGCTTCATCAGCTGCAATCGCTGCCGACTTTTTAATGGCTTCTAAATCCCAGCTCGCCGCTTCTGCCAACGGAATCGGACTTAATGTTTTATAACCATGAATGACGTCAAAACCAATAATCAACGGAATTCCCAAACGAGTTTCTTCTACTGCAATTTTCTGTACCGCACGAACTTCTTTTACGCCACGAACCGTCAGCATTGAACCCACTAATCCTTTTCGCAAATGTTCGTATTTTAATTCGGCTGTTCCCCCTTTTGGCGCAGGTCCGGTAACATCCCAAAAACCGTTGTATTGATTCATCTGTCCCACTTTTTCTTCTAAAGTCATTAAAGGCAAAAGCAAATCAATACGCTGCTCAATAGTTTTATTTTTATCCAGATACGGCTTTTTTTGTGCATTCATGTTTCCAACTGTAAACAGGGACAAGACCCCAATAATTATTATTTTTTTATTTTTCATGGTTAGTTAGTTTTTTCTTAGGTACTAAGGTTCTAAGTTTTAAAAACTTTGCGCCTTTGTGACTTTGCGAGATTAAATTATGCTGTGCGGGTTTCGACTTCGCTCAGCCTGACAAGTGGTTAAAATCTAAAATCTACACTCTAAAATTCGCTCGTAAAACAAGAAGCAGGCAGGTTTGCTTTGTTAAACAAATCCGACTGCGTTGTATTTCCCCATGCAAACCTCACTTTCGCTGGATTTACAACTTTTTTACTGGTCAAAATCACCTGATTATTTTTTATCGAAGCTTGGGCGGGAACAAAAACTCCATCTGCTCCAGCTACTTCAAATTGATTTGATTTTTTGTCTTTGAAATACAATCCGTCAGCATAATCAAAAGAAACGATTACTTTGTTTTTCTCAATTTTAAAATCGGTAAACAATGGACCGTTTACCAAATTAGAATTGGTTTTATAGGTTTCAGCCAAAGCCAGATTCGCCAAACGAATTCCAACAGATTTTTTATTCTTTGGGTGAATATCGATCGTATCTGAAATGTCGCTAATCACGACCATTCCTGTATTTGAAACTTCTTTTAATAATTTTCGTTGAGAATTACGAACCATTACGTTCGAAAAATTATTCGTTCCCGTTTTATAAGGCGCAATCTGAACATAATAGAATGGGAAATTTTCTTTCCATTCTTTTCGCCAAGAAGTAATTAAAGCTCCTAAAGTTTTATCGTAAACCAGCGAACCTACATTTGATTCTCCTTGGTACCAAAGCGTTCCTGCAATTTTAAATCCTGCAATTGGATGAATCATTGCATTGTATGCACGCCCCGGCTGATGCGGACCATATTCCTGTTCGTTGAGTTTTTTGGCATTTTCTAATAAAATGGGATCGCTATTTATTACTTCTTCCGGCATCCAGATTTCCGCAGGAGTTCCGCCCCAATTAGAAGAAATCAATCCAATTGGAACATTTTTCAAATCTTCTCGTAAGCGTTTCGCAAAAAAGTAACCAACAGCACTAAAATATTTCATGGTTTCTGGAGTCGATTCCGTCCAGTTTCCGAGTAAATTATTCTGCGGACTTGCGGCGGTTAATTTCGGAACGGTGAAAAAACGAATATTCGGATCTGCAGCATTTTTCACTTCTTCATCGCCATTATCGATTCCCCAGCTTGCCGACATTTCCATATTTGACTGACCTGAACAAAGCCAGACTTCGCCAATGAGAATATTTTTTAAAACCACTTCATTATACCCTTTTATAGAAATCGTAAAGGGGCCTCCTGCTTCTGGAGTTTTAATTGTCAATTCCCATTTTGCTTGATTGCTTGCAACGGTTTTATATTCCTGATTGTTCCAGCCCGAAACTAATTTAATTTCTTCTTTTGGATTTCCCCAGCCCCAGATTTTCACTTCAGAGTTGCGCTGTAAAACCATATTATCTCCAAAAATATTCGGAAGTGTAACATTTGCTTCTGCAAAACCATACATCATCAAAAAGAAAAGGAATAGTATTTTATTTTTCATTTAAAAGTTTCTTTAAAAATGGTCCATATTCAACAGCTAAAACTTTATGATCTTCTACATCTGGATGTCCTATACAACCTTTTGGTTTCATAGGTTTGAATTTGAAAATCTGAATAGGTTTGTGTGTTTTATCAGTATCAAAAGCTTTTTTTACTTGGTTCAAACAATCTTCAAAAACAACAGATCTGTCATCATTTACCATTGGACTGTTGGTAATTACGATCTGCACATTGGGATTATGCTTGTACAGCATCTTAATAAAATTGATGTAGTTCGAAACGTATTTTTCGGAATTAAAAGGCAAGCGTTCTTTTTTGCCGTCTCCACCCGAAAAATCATTGGTTCCTAAAGCTATGCTGATAATATCTGGCTGAAAAGCAAAATCATATTTAGGTTTTGAAGCGTCTTTGGTTAAATATAAATTTTGATAAACATCAGGCATTATAGCTTCGTCTTTATTTTCGTCGTTCCAGTTTCGGTACATTCCAATTCCAGATACACAGCTCATTAAATAATCAACTCCAATAGCTCTGGAAATTCTTGGCCCATAAGCATAATAACTGTTATGATGATCTAAATATTCTCCTTGATCGCAAGGAACATCAGAACCATCACTGGCGGCACCACATGTAATAGAATCACCTATGAACTCGATTTTCTTTTTCTTTTTAAATGAAATTGAAGTCAGTTTTGCAGTTGTCCCGGCAAACAAAATATTACCACTTTGCGCTTCTGTATTTTTATAGATTTCTAAATGATGTTCTTTTTTATTGGAAGTTACTTGTATTGGAAATGACTGGACTGCTCCTTTTTCAACCCTGATTTTACCCAAGTATTTTCCATCTAAAACTAAAGAAACATAATTATGATGTTCATACGAATCGACGCTTTGAAGGGAAATCGAACATTTTGTTCCTGTAAAATTAAAGGAAACCGAAGAAGCGGTTCCAATTAAAATGACCTCATCGTTTTGTAATTTTTCTACTCGGCCTTGATATAAGAAAGTTTTATTTGAATTTAGCGTTTGAGAAGTCGAAATAATCGAAATCAGCAAAAATAAAATTAAAAGTGCTATTTTTTTGGGAAACATAATTTATTTGTTAAAATATAAATACAATTCACAAATATATTAGAAAGAAAATATTTAAAAAGATACTAAAATGTCAAAAAGCAATAAAAAAACACCACATAAACACATCGTTTGGAGGCTAACCATACATATTTGTACTTTTTAGGGTGTTTCTGTTCTTTTTAAAATAAAATAACAATTTAAATTTAGCGTTTTAATTTAGATAAAACTAAAAAAATGAGAACGTTCCTATTGCTATTTTTACTGCCTGTATTTTTCTTCTCTTCGTTTAAACCACAAAAGAAAGAATCTCAAATACGAGTTGAAAACACTAAACTTCAAACTGAAATCAATCGCGATTCGATTATTGTTTTTGCAAAAAAACATTTAGGAACGCCATATAAATATGCCAGCAGTAATCCAGCTTTAGGATTTGATTGTTCTGGATTTGTGAGTTATGTTTTCAGCCATTTTGGAAAGACATTGCCACGAAGTTCAAGCGGTTATAAAAACATTGGCAAAACTTTAAAACCTGAAGAATTTAAAGTTGGAGATATTTTAGTTTTTTATGGGTATAAAGACAGAACCATAATTGGTCATCTTGGAATTATCTGTGAAGCCAACGGCATGCAGTCGAAATTTATTCATGCTTCTTCTGGAAAAGCACAGCAAGTAACTATAACAGCACTTGATACAGACCATTATACCAAACGTTTTTATAAATGTGTGGATGTTTTATCGGAATAAGTTTTTTTTGTTAGCCACGAATTCACGAATTTATTTTTTAGCTATCTTTTAAACCACAAATTGCACAAATTAAAAATTGTAATTTGTGCAATTTGTGGCAACTTAAATTTTACATCCAACTTTGGAATTTGTTTTTTATAAATTGGAATTTAAACTTTATTCTTCCGTTAAAAGTTTAATTAGACTTTCATCTCTGTCGTAAATATCTTTGTAGAAATTTAGATTTCCTTCACGATCTACCCAAGCTGTAAAATAACCAATATAAACTGGAACTTTTTTCTTTAACGTATACCAGCTTTCTTTTCCGGCATGCATGGCTTTGTCGATTCTTTCAGGATTCCACTGCGGATCTACTTTTAGCAATTCAATTGCCAGTTCACGTGGTTTTGCTACACGTACACAACCGTGGCTGAAGGCTCTGCTTTCTCTTTCGAACAAGCTTTTTGCAGGAGTATCGTGCAGATAAATATTACTGGTGTTTGGAAATAAAAATTTCACCAAACCAAGCGAATTATTTTTCCCCGGAAGTTGTCTAACCGCTCCGTTATTCCATTCTAGGTTTTTCTGAGCGAGATAGTTTTTGTTTTTCGCCATTCCGGGTTTTATTTCTTTTGCAATAATACTCGGCGGTACATTCCAATACGGACTAAAAACAATATTGCTCATCATGCCGCTGAAAATAACGGTTTTGGTCATTGCTTTTCCTACCACTACCGGCGATGTAAAAGCAATTTTGCCATCTTCGATTATGTACAATTTAAATTCAGGAATGTTGACTTCAATGTATTTCTGACCTTTTTCAAGTTCTGGATCAATCCATCGGCAACGCTCCATATTGGCAATAATGGTTTTGATTCGATCAGAAACTGGAATGTTCAAATCATTAATATGTTCCAATAATATAGTGTTCTTTTGTGCATAACCGTGATGAAATTCATATTTTTTCATCGCGCTGATTAACGTCGAATCACAAACCGCACTTTTGGTATCTTCTTTAATATCTCCGGTTATAAAAAGCCTTTCTCTAATTTGAGCAATCACAGCTGAAGAATCGCCTAGTTTTAAACTTTTATAATCTTCATCAGTTTCAATGGTTTTCCATCCGCCTTTCTTTTCAATTTCTCTATATTGATGAAGAGCATCACGAAGTTTGTAATACTGGCTGAACATCTTGCTCTTCTTATCATCATTTATAGTTGATTTTTTGAAGATCGAATCGGTTAAAACCTGATAGTTGAGTTTTTTTCTCGGCAAAAGCCATTCTAACGAAAGAGATGTTTTTTCATCAAAACCGCGGTATACTTTTTCGGCATAATAGAAATACAAATTCGTAATCATCAAGTCGGTGTTGACTTTTGAGAGTTTATTATCTGTATTATTTTCAAAAATAGAATTGATTTCCTTGTACGGAAAATTTGCTTTTAAGCCTTCGGTTTCTAATTCTTTGTACTTATTATATAAAGTATTTCCAAACTCGACAACACCTTTATTATCCAGCCACAATTGGGTTGATTGTTTTTTAGTGTATAAAGACGCGACTTCACCTTGAAAGTTTTGCAGTTTCGGATATGCTTCATAAAATTTAGCAATCGCCGTACTGTCAATTACAAGTTTTAATTCGGGAATAACGACTTTTGCTTTCTTCTGATTTTCTTCTTTTTTATCTCCTTTTGAGTTACAGGAAACAATAGTAAAAAGGAGCGTAATAATAGCAAATCTGCACCAAATTTTCATAATGATTTTTTTAATAAAAGTAGAAAAGTTTTGGTAAAATCAAATGATTCTAAAAATAATATTTTGTCATAAAAAAAGCCCCGAATAGACTACGTATTCAGGGCTTTTCACTTTATAACCAACCTTTATTTTAGATAACAGTTCCTTTTAAAGTAAGTATTTTTGGAGCCGTTTCAGCACTTGTTGTTACTGTAACTGTTTTTGTAAAAGCGCCTTTGTTTGCCGCATTATAAGTGGCAGTCACTTTTGCTGATTTACCAGGTAAAACTGGTTCTTTTGTGTAATCTGTTGCAGTACATCCACATGAACCCTGAACATTTGTAATTACAACTGCTGTTTTTCCTGTGTTTTTAAATTCGTATACAATTGCTTTTGGAGTTCCCTGCGGAATTTGTCCAACATCAATTGTTTCAGCTTTCCAAACAATTGTAGAAGCTGTTTCAACTTTTTTAGTTTCAGAAACTAAAGATTTCACTGGTGCGATCGCTGAAAAAGACATTAAACTTAACGCTACAGCCAGCATAGAAATTTTGATAATTTTCATAGTTAAAATATTTAATGGTTTATAGTTCGAATTTTACATTTCAAAAGTAATTCAGCTTTGAACAAATCGCTGTTAAGCGGTTTCAAATGTTTGTTAACGACTTGTTAATCGCCTATTTTCACTATAAAATTGCTTAATATTACACCTTGAAAACTCTTTATTCTTGAAAATAAACAAACTCAATAGTATCATTGTTTTAGGACTGGTAGCGATTATCAGTATTTTGGTTGCGCAATTACTTTGGACGAAAGAAGCGTTTACAATTGAGCAGAAAAAGCTGAGTCAAAAAGCGCACATCGCTCTTCTTGAAGTAGCTAAAAAATTATACGAAGGCACAAATCACGAACTTCCGGTGCAAAATCCGGTTCAGAAAATTGCAAATGACTATTATATTGTAAATGTCGATAATGATTTCGAACCTGATATTTTGGAATTCTATTTAAAAACGGAATTCAAAAAAATGAATATCACGACCGATTTTGAATATGCGATGTACAATTGCCAGAGCGACGAAATGATTTATGGAGATTATATTTCGCTTTCGAAGAAAAAAGCAGAATGCAAAAAAACGGTTTATTTCCCTAAACATAAAAATCTCGTTTATTATTTCGCGGTTCGTTTTCCTAATGAAACCACGTATTTATTTAGTTCAATGCGTTTCTGGTTTGTACTTTCAATTGCATTGATTCTTATATTATTGATTTATGTGTATTCGATTGTAACACTTTTACAGCAGAAAAAATATTCGGAGCTGCAACGTGATTTTATTAACAATATGACGCATGAATTTAAAACCCCTCTTTCTTCCATTTTAATTGCTTCAAAATATTTGAGCGAACAAAATCTCATTAAAGAGAATAAAAAATTGCACACATATGCTGAAATCATTGTGAATCAAGGAAACAAACTGAATCATCATGTTGAAAAAATATTAAGTGTTGCCAAGTCTGATCATACTCCGCTGGAATTAAAAAAAGAAAATGTCTTAATAATTCCTGTTATTGAAGAAACGATTGAAAATATTCAGCTAAAATATCCTGATGCAAGCATTAAAATAGAAAGTATTTCTAATGAATATGTTCTCGAAACTGATGTTTTTCATTTTGCAAATCTGGTTTACAATCTTCTTGACAATGCGGTTAAATACTGCAATAAAAAACCTGAAATTACCGTTAAAATTTCTGAAGAAAATTCAACTCTAAAAATTGAGTTTATAGATAATGGCATTGGGATTGCTCCTAAAAAATTATCTTTTATATTTGATAAATTCTATCGTATACAAAACGAGAAAAGCAATGAAGTGAATGGTTTTGGACTTGGATTGTATTACGTAAAAGAAATCTGCAATTTGCAGAATTGGAAAATAAAAGCCGAAAACAATGTAACAAACGGAGTTACGATAACTCTTTCAATTCCTTATAAAAAATGAAGCCATTCAGAATACTTTATACCGAAGACGATGAAACTTTAGCATTTTTGACCAAAGATAATCTGGAGCAAAATAATTATGAGGTAGTGCATTGTTTAAATGGAAAAGCGGGATTGGAAGCTTTTAAAGAAGAAGAATTCGACATTTGTATTCTAGATATTATGATGCCGAAAATGGATGGTTTCGAACTGGCTTCGGAAATTCGTAAAATAGATATTGATATTCCGATTATTTTTCTTTCGGCCAAAACTTTAAAAGAAGATCGTATAAAAGGACTTCGTCTAGGTGCCGATGATTATTTGGTAAAACCATTTAGTATTGAAGAATTAATTTTGAAAATTGAAGTTTTCTTAAAACGTTCCCAGAAAAATAATAAGACTGAAAAATCAATTTATGAAATTGGAAAATATCAGTTTGACACTAAAAATTTTATTCTTTTCAATGACGATGAAAAAGTTGGTCTAACACAACGTGAAGCCGAATTACTAAAACTTTTTCTAGACAATAAAAACTTAGTTCTAAAAAGAGAGCAGATCTTAACCGCACTTTGGGGAACTGATGATTATTTTATGGGAAGAAGTCTTGACGTTTTTATATCACGCCTTCGCAAGATTTTGATCAATGAAGAAGGGATTTCAATTGAAAATCTACACGGAATTGGATTTCGCTTTTTGATTGGATAGTTTGTTGTAATTCTGACGCTAATTATTAACAATTCTGTTAAAAATAAAGAAAAATCTGTAAATGGTTTTTCGAAAATCTTTGTATTTTTAAGTTCTAAATTCCCCTGACATGAAAATACATCACCTGCGAAATGCTACATTGGTTATCGAAACAGAAGAGAATGTGATTCTGGTTGACCCAATGTTAGGCAAGAGAAAAACAATTCCGCCATTTACCATTTTTCGATATAATCCGAAACGAAATCCTCTTGTCGCTCTTCCTAAAAACAGCAGGGAAATTTTGAGTAAGGTAACCCATTGTTTAATTACACATTTACATCCGGATCATATCGACAAAGCGGGAGAAGTTTTTTTAAGAAGAAAAAGTATTCCGGTAATCTGCAACGTAAAAGACGAAAAAAAACTTACTCAAAGAGGTTTAAATATTATTCAAACTTTAGAATATTGGACACCACAGCCTTTTTTAGGCGGACGAATTATTGGAATCCCGGCCGTTCATGGTTATGGTTTTATAGCCAAATTGATGGGAAATGTAATGGGATTTTTTATTGAACTTCCTAACGAGAAAACAGTTTACATAAGTTCCGACACTATTTTTACAGATGATGTGCAAAAGGTGCTTATCGAACTAAAACCAGATATTTCGACCGTTGCCTGCGGAACTGCCCGATTGGATATTGGACAGCCTTTATTAATGAAAATGAACGACATTTTGAGATTTGTGACTTTGGCTCCCGGAAAAGTTTTTGCCAATCATCTTGAAGCTTTAAATCATTGCCCAACAACGCGTGAGGAATTAAAAAGAGCGCTTTCGCAGAACAATCTTTTATCTAAAACGGCGATTCCAAATGATGGATATGCGATCGAATATTAATTATAAAACCAAAAGTCCAAATTCACGTAACGTATTAATTGGTTTTGAATACCAAAATAATTCAAAGTCTTCTAAGGTAGTTTCAAAATCATTTTTCACTTCCTGAAAAGTATAATTTTTAGCATTCGAAATCGAAATTTTAGAAAGAATTGAAGTCAGCCACTCGCCTTCTTCTTTACTGGTTTGAATCGCAAAACTTTCTTTTTTATCATGAAAAGTTAGGGACATCATTTCCCAGCTTCTTCCTTTTTTGGATTTTGTGAATATTTCTGCCGAAGGTTTTCCGCCAAGCCAAACTACTTTTGCATTTGGTTTGGTATTGAAATCATTTTGTTCTTCGAGCGCATTGAAAATAAAATCAGGATGAATTTTGGTTCTTGGTATTTTAAAATCAAACCATTCCTGCAGTTCATAATCAAAACAGATTCCGTGCATGAAATTAAAGAGAGATTTCTTCAATCCGAAACTGAATTTATCGTGATTAATTCCAGTTGAATCATTGTATTCAATATCGTTATTGGCAAAAGTTCCAACGGCTTCTGTTTTTTTATTCACGCCAAATTTCTCCGGATACAACCCAACCGGACTATGTGCCGTCAATGCAAACTGATGCCAAAATCCAGACTGTAAAACTCCAGCTTCAAACAACTGGCGTACCATTTCAAGACTGTCAACCGTTTCCTGAATTGTTTGTGTAGGATATCCGTACATTAAATACGCATGAACCATAATTCCGGCCTCGGTAAAATTTCGGGTAACTTTTGCCACTTGCTCAACCGTAACCCCTTTATCTATTAATTTCAATAATCGGTCTGAAGCCACCTCTAAACCTCCCGAAACGGCGATACATCCCGAAGCTTTTAGCAATAGACATAAATCTTTTGAAAAGCTTTTTTCAAAACGAATATTTGTCCACCAAGTCACGGCTAGTTTTCTTTTTAAAATTTCAAGAGCCAGCGCACGCATTAAAGCTGGCGGTGCTGCTTCATCTACAAAATGAAAACCGTTTTGTCCTGTCTGTTCGATTAATTCTTCGATACGATCGCAAAGCAAACTTGCGGCAACAGGTTCGTATACTTTTATATAATCTAACGAAATATCGCAGAACGTACATTTTCCCCAATAGCAGCCGTGCGCCATGGTTAATTTATTCCAGCGTCCGTCACTCCACATTCGGTGCATTGGATTTACGATTTCGATAACCGAAATGTATTTATCCAAAGGCAGATCAGAATAATCGGGAGTTCCTACTTGTGATTGCTTATAATCGTGTTTTAGGGAATTGTTTTTGTAAACGACTTCTCCATTTTCTAATAAAAAGGTTCGTTTATAATGCTTCTCGTCCCTCGACTCCGCTCGGGATGACAAATTATCAACAAGTTCCTCAATTGGCACTTCACCATCATCTAAAGTAATGAAATCAAAAAATTCGAAAACGCGTTTATCCGAAAGCGAACGCAATTCGGTATTCGGAAAACCTCCGCCCATTGAAATTTTAATTTCAGGATGGTTTTGTTTTACCCATTGCGCACATCGAAATGCACTATATAAATTCCCAGGAAAAGGAACAGAAATTAAAAACAAGGTTGGTTTTACAGTTTCAATTTTAGCTTTTAAAAGTGAAATTAAAATCGAATCGATATAAGTTGGCGGTTGCTGTAAAGCTTGATACAATTCATCAAATGAATTGGCGCTTCGTCCTAAACGTTCGGCATATCGGCTAAAGCCAAAATTTTCATCTACACATTCTACGATAAAATCCGAAATATCTTCGAGGTATAAAGTCGCTAAATGTTTGGCTTTATCCTGAGTTCCCATTGAACCGAAAGCCCAATCGAGTTCTTCCAACTGCGCAAAACGAGAAGCTTCGGGCAGAAAATCTTCCTGACAGATTTGTAACGCTAAAGTTGGATTTTTTCCTTGTAAAAACTGAATAACAGGATCAATTGTCTTGATATATTCATCCTGTAAAGCAAAAATTCTTTTACAGTTGTCGGTTGTGGGCTGTGGGTTGTGGGATTGAAATAATCTTTCAAGTCCTTTTTTTGAAAACAATTCCAAAATCACATCAATACCCAAATCAGCTTGAACTGATTGGATATTTTTAGTATTTAAAAAACCTTTTATATAAGCTGTTGCCGGATACGGTGTATTCAGCTGTGTAAAAGGCGGTGTAATTATAAAAAGCTTTGTTTTCAAAAGGAATATTTTTCTGCAAAAATACGGGTTATTTGGAGACTTTTCAGGAAAAGATTTAATGGTTTGAGTTTTGATTTTTTAATTTTATTTAGTCAATATTTAATTACATTTGTTTGCTCTTAAATCGACCGCATGAAGAAAACTTTACTTTTTTTATTTTTACTTATTTCAACGTTTTGTTACTCTCAGGAAAATTGCAATAATGGTATCGACGATGATGGCGATGGAAAAATAGATTTAAATGACAGCGATTGTGTCTGTAATAAAACAACTTCAATTTTAGCCAATCCTTCTTTTGAAGAAAAAACAAATTGTCCGTATAATTTAAACGATTTAAGTGCCGTAAATTCATGGGTAAAAGGTACCCAGCCTTCACCTGACTACATTAATTGTGAAAAACAAAATGCTATATACAATAAACATCTTGAAAATTTTCCTGATGGTGACGGAATAATCAGGGCTGAATATAAAAATAGCAGAAAAGAATACCTCGCTACTAAATTACAAACTCCTTTAATTGCGGGTACAAAATATCAGTTAAAATTAAACATTGCTACGTTAACTAGTATCTATATAGACGAAAGTAATAATAAAGAATTTGATTTTAATTACTTAGAACCTGTTAATATTACCCTTTTTGGATGTAATAATCGTGATAATTTACCATTGTATACCAATTCTAGTCCAGATACTTTTGATCCAAGCTGGATAGAAATTGGGCATGTAACCTATCAGCCTCAATCAGTATGGGGAGAAATTACTATGACTTTTACTCCAAGTGTAAACATAAACTCAATAATGCTGGGGCCACCTTCAGGGAAATTACCGCCATTATTTGACACATTAGAAACATTGGCATTTCTTTACGACAATTTAATTTTGAACACTTCAGAAAATTTTGGCGTAACTATTTCTGAAACAGGATCTTTTTGTAATGGTAATTTACAACTAACTGCGAACATTACTAAAAATCTAAACTCAAACACTACTTATCAATGGTATAAAGATGGAATTGCTATAAATGGAGCCACAAACAAAACTAATTCAATATCATCAATACCATCTAATATTGGAGCTTATTCAGTTAAAATAACGAATGGAAATACTTGCTTTGTTAGTTCAAATTTCACCATAAATAATTCGCTTTTAAGTCCCGAAACAATTGTAGTTCAACCTAACTGTAATAATACTAAAGGAAGCATAACTGTTAAAGAAACTGGCTTAAATTATAGTTTTGATAATGGCAAATCCTGGCAGACCAATCCTGTTTTTATTCCAAATGGTCCAGGAAAATATTATGTTAAAACTAAATCCACAGCTGGATGTATTTCATCACCTTCTATTATAACTATTATTGATCCGGTATTGTTGGACAGACCTTCATTTTCAATTGTACAGCCAACATGCAATACTAATGGCAGTATCACTATTACGACTCCCGGATCACAATATAGTTTTGATGATGGATTAACATGGAATACGAATCCCACTAAAAGCAATTTACCGGCAGGAAATTATAACATTAAAATTAAAAACAATTTAGGTTGTGAGTCTTATTCTCAAAACGTATTACTTTTTATTCCGCATTTAGATTTCCCTAAATACACCTTTACAGTTCCCAGCTGTACTTCGGGAGGAAGTATAACTATTACAACGTCTGCATCTGAATATAGTTTTGATAATGGAGTCACATGGACAACAAATCCAACTGCAACAAATCTGCCTTCAGGATATTATTTTATAAAAATTAAGGATCAAAATGGATGTGAATCCAATACTCCTCATGAATATATTTATTTGAAAAAGTTTTACGCTCCTTTTCCAAAAGTAAGATCGGTTGCACCTTCTTGTGCAAATTTAGGTTCTATAACTATTCTAACCACTGCAGCTGAATATAGTTTTGATAATGGCATAACATGGACCACAAATCCTAAAGCGATAAATTTAGAATCTGGAACTTATGCAGTAAAAACTAAAAATAGCCTTGGCTGTGAAACTGAGCCATTATATGTTTATCTGAAACCTTATTTTCTTCCTACGCCGACTTATGCAACTGTACAATCTACCTGTACTACTAATGGAAGTATCACAATTACAACTCCTGCGGCTGCTTATAGTTTTGATCGCGGGTTAACTTGGACTACAAATCCAATAATGACAGTTCCTACTGTTTTTTCAGAATATTTTATTTCTATAAAAAATGAATTTGGCTGTACATCAGATCCTCAATATGTATATATGAATCCCGAAATTAATACTGGGGATACTAAATATGTTATAAATAAGCAAGTAACATGCGACTCAGGTGCAAGTATAACTATTACATCGCCAGCCGAAGAATATAGCTTTGATGATGGTCAAACTTGGTCTACAAATCCCACAGCTGTAAATTTAAAAGCTAGTGATTATTATTTAAAAACAAGAAACAGCAATGGATGTATAACTTACCAAACAAGGGTTTCTATCTATGATAATTATTTAAGTTTTCCAACTTGTTCGGTTGTACAACCTGAATGTAATAAAAAAGGGAGTATTACAATTACTACTCCGGCTCCATTTTACAGTTTTGATGGTGGAGTAACTTGGGGAACAAGCGCGGCAAAATCTAATTTAGAAGAAGGTAATTATTATGTTGTGATAAAAAATGCAGAGGGTTGTACTAGTTTACCCTTTTATATCCATCTTTTTCCATTTTATCTTCCAATGCCAGCCTTAGACGTTACCCAGCCTACTGTTTGTGGCGAAAATGCTACTGGAAGTATTACAATAAGAACTAAAGCTGATTTTTACAGCTTTAATGATGGAGCAACATGGAGCACTAATCCTACGGCTGAAAATCTTCCTGTTGATTCTGAGTATCGTATAAAAATCAAAAACAGTGATGGTTGTGTTTCGGAAAACATTTATATTAATTTCATACCATTCGACCTAAGAAATGCGGAGTATACTTATACAAATCCAACTTGTAATAAGGGAGGAAGTATTACTATAACAACTCAAGCCCCATTTTACAGCTTTGATGGAGGACAAACCTGGGGAACTAACCCAACTGCTTTAAATTTACCTCCCGGTTTTTATTATCCAAAAATCAAAAATGAATTCGGCTGTGTTTCCCCAACTTATTACAGCGTCAATTTTACTGAACCAAAATTAATCTACCCTGATATAACAGTTATTCAGCCTAAATGTGGATCACCGGGAAGCATTACAGTAAATACTCCTGCTGCACAATATAGTTTTGACGGCGGAAGAACATGGAGTAACTCAAATAAAGTTTTGAATATTCCAGCATCGATTTACGCTGAAAATTACTATATCATTATAAAAGACGAAACGGGCTGCGAATCTTATCAGTCAGTGATAGGTATTCCCGCTATATTCATAGAAACACCTGAATATACAACGACAGAACCAACATGTGAGAAAGGCGGAAGTATTTCTATTGATCCGATTGGAGATGAATATAGTTTCGACAATGGAATGACGTGGACTAAAAACCCGGTTTCTACTGATTTAGACGAAGGAACTTATTATATAATATTAAAAAATAAATTTGGATGTCAATCTTATCCAAAAGCGGTTAATATATCCCGATTCTATTTAGATGAGCCTTCAATTACGTTGACTCAACCTAATTGCGAATCTTTAGGAAGTATTAAGTTTACTTCACCAGCATTTGAATACAGTATTGATAATGGAGAAAACTGGAGTTCAAATCCTGTCTTTTCAAATTTAAAAGCTGGTGATTATTATTTAATAATTAAATCAGTATTAGGATGTGAATCCAGCCCTAAATTACTTACTCTTACCGATCCAGATCCTGCTGCTCAGGCACCCGGCATTTTAATTCAACAGCCAAGCAGCTGCACATCTTCAAAAGGAACTATTACGGCAGTATCAACAACTGCTTATCAATATAGCTTTGACAACGGAATAAACTGGACAAGTAATAATAAGGTAACAGGTTTGGATCCTGGAAATTATTTTGTTAGAATAAGAAATAGTGCTGTAGCCTGTCCTTCTCCTGCTATTAAAGTGACAATCGATGCTCCGTTAGATGCAATAACGAATCCTGCTTATACAGCTATCCAGCCCACAAGTTGTACTAATCCCTTTGGAAGCATTACAATTTTAACTCCAGCTTCAAAATATAGTTTCGATAATGGAATCAGCTGGCAAACCAGTACAGTTTCTGGCAATTTAACTATTGGAACTTATAAAATTAAAATTCAGAATTCAGCTGGTTGTATATCTGATCCCGTTACTGTTCAGATAAATCCTCCTGCAGATTATCCTTTTCCTCCTTCATATAATAGTATTCAGCCAAACTGTATTGATAGTAAAGGAAAGATAAATATTCTTTCTAATGCCTCAGAATATAGTTTTGACAATGGAATAACATGGACTAACAATCCAGCGTCAGAATCTTTGGAGCCAGCTGAATATTATCTAAAAATCAAAAATTCCAGCGGCTGTATTTCTGAAGCAGTAAAAGTAATTATAACAAAATTTATTAATTTGACACCTTTACCCGAAACATTGAATTTACAAACCTTCTGCGTTGAGCAGAATGCGACATTAAATGATATTCAAATTACGGGACAAAATATAAAATGGTATAGTAACTTAACAGGTGGAACACTTGTATCAAATACAACTGTAGTGCAAGATAAAGCAACTTATTACGCTTCGCAAACCATAAACGGATGCGAAAGCGAAAGAGTTCCCGTTAAGATTAATATTCAGGTTACATTGCCTCCAACAGGAAATGCCACTCAATCATTTTGTACAGCACAAAATCCAACAATTGCCAATCTTCAAGTTACTGGAAATTCCATAAAATGGTATGATGCAGTAAGCAACGGTTCGCTATTAACAGCAGCTACAAATCTGGTTAATGGAAAAACCTATTATGCATCACAAACAGAAAACAATTGTGAAGGTTCAAGATTAGGAGTTACTATTTCAATTGTAAACACACCTTCTGCTCCAACTGCAAATGCTACTCAATCATTTTGTAAAAGTGAAAATGCCACCTTAAGCAATATTCAGATTTCGGGTCAAAATATAAAATGGTTCGACACTAATTTGTCGGCTTCGGTTTTACCGAATACCACGTTGCTTGAAAACAACAGAACGTATTATGCTTCGCAAACTGTTGGATGTGAAAGTGACAGAACACCAATTCTCGTTCAGGTTTATGACACACCATTGCCAACAGGAAATAACAATCAGCAATTTTGTATTGATGAAATTGCAACAATCGAGAACATTCAGATAACAGGGACAAATATAAAATGGTACGATGCTGCAGTAAACGGAAATATTTTATCAGACACCGATTTATTGCAAAGCACAACTTATTATGCAACTCAAACATTGAACAGCTGCGAAAGCAAAAGATTTGCAGTAACGGTAAAAATTCAAGACACACAAATCCCAATTGCTGATTCTCCACAACAATTCTGTATTCAGAAAAATGCAAAAATTAGGGATATTAAAATAATAGGACAAAATATTAAGTGGTATGAAACAGCTTCATCTACTATTGGTTTATCCGAAACAACTGAACTTGCAGACGGAATCACATATTATGCGTCACAAACTTCCAGCAATTGTGAAAGCGACAAAATTCCTGTTACTATACATATTCTTGAAGCTACAACTGCGGATTGCATTCACTTTGTGGATGAACTTCCCTACCCTAAATTCTTTACCCCGAATAATGATGGCTATAATGATACATGGACTATTGATTTTATATATTTAGCACCAAATACCGGGATTAAAATTTTTGACCGCTACGGAAAGCTCATCAAAGAATTGCGATTGGATAATTCTTGGGATGGTACTTATCTTGGGCATCAGGAACCAGCCAGTGATTATTGGTTTACAGTTACAAGACTAAATGGAAAAGAATTTAGAGGACACTTTTCTTTAAAAAGATAATTTAGAAAATGAAAAAGAAATTTACATCTTTATTATTACTGCTTTTTATTTTGGGTTTTTCTCAAAGTAAAAACCAATCTGTAGGTTTTAAAGAAAATAAAGGCCAGATTATAGATCAAAAAGGAAAGCTGAATTCTGCTGTAAAATATTTATTGAACACAGGAGGATTAAATGTTCAATTAAAACAAAATGGTTTTTCGTATGATGTTTATGAAGTAAAAAAGACTCCAATTTCTCCATCTAAAGATCCAAGAAATTCAAGAGAATCTATTTCGCATTTTCATAATAAACCAAAAGACGAAACTGAATACAACTTGGAATATACATTCCACAGAATAGATATCGATTTTCTAAATTCAAATTTAAAAGTTGAATTAATTGCTGAACAAGAATCTGCCGATTTTGACAACTATTACAACGTTCCCAACAAACCAGAAGGAATACATGGTGTTCATCAATATAAACAGATTACGTATAAAAATATTTATCCAAATATTGATGTTGTTTTTACCATTCCTGCTGATCCAAATAAAACAGTCGAATACAATTTCATAATTCGTCCAAAAGGAAAAATTTCTGATATCCAGTTAAAATTTTCTGGCGCCGAAACAGATTTAGTCGATAATAAAATCCAGATGAATGTTCGTTTTGGAAAAATGGAAGAAACACTTCCGGCAAGCTGGATTGAAGATCGAGAAGGCAAAAAAGAAATTACTGTTGCCTACAATAAAATAAAAAAGAATGTTTATGGATTTCGTTCTTTAAATTCATCCGAAGGAAAAACTATTGTGATTGATCCAGTTCCAACCAGACTTTGGGGAACTTATTATGGAGGAAATGACGGGGATTTTTCATCTGCTATTTGCAACGATAAAAGTAACAATGTTTACTTTTCCGGTTATACGCGAAGTACAATAAATATTGCTACTATAGGCTCAATTCCAGAATCAACTTCTTACACATATTATAACGGAATTGGATTTGTTACAAAATTCGATCCAGACGGAGTTAGAATATGGGGAACATATTATTCCGTTATTCCATCAACAATTAAAGTCGATTCTAATTATAATTTATACTTTACAGGAACAGAAGATATTGAAGCAGCAAATGTAACGACTCCTGGTTCACATCAACCTTCAAAAACTATGTATGATTATTCAACAGCATATTTAGTAAAATTAAATTCTTTGGGAGTAAGAGAATGGGGTACTTATTACGGCGATGGACAGTTTGATTTGGGAAATGATCTTTGTTTTGACTCTTTTAACAACGTTTATCTAGTAGGAAAGACTCAGAGTCTTAACAAAATTTCGACTATTGGAAGTTATCAGCCTACTCATGCTGCAGGTTATTTAGATAGTGACGGCTATATTGTCAAGTTTAACCCCCAAGGAGTGAGAGTTTGGGGCACATATTTTGGAGGCACTGGCAATGATGATATTCGCTCATGCAATATTTCTGATGATGGCTTTTTATACATAACAGGAAACACTACAAGTACAGACAATATTGCAACACCCAACTCTTACGAGCCAACTTTTATTGGTTATGGTTCGGCTATGATTGCAAAATTCACATTAAACGGGATGAGAGTTTGGGGTAGCTACTGCAATGGCAGCAGATATTCAACGATAACTAAATCAGTAATTAAACAAAATTATATGTATTTAATTGGTAAAACTGATTCACATACCAGTCTAATAAGCAACAATACATTTAATCCTGCTTTTCAAACTTCTTCATTTTGGTTGGGGTACGATTTCAACAGCTATATTATCAAGTTTGATCTCGATACTCAAAAACAAGTTTGGGGTACTTACTTTGGAGAAATTATACAAGATGTAGTAGTTAACTCAAAAAACAAAGTTATAATTGAAGGTGTGACCGATATTACTAGCGGAATTGCAACAATAGATGCCTATTCAACTGTTCCCCAATATGGAGATGCATACATGATAAAACTTGATGAAAATGGACAAAGAGAATGGGGAACTTACTATGGCGGAAATTTTACTGAAGGAACTAATGGGGCAGCGGATGTAAATAATAAAATATCTTTAGATGAATTAGACAATATATATTTGGTTGGAAATACAAAAAGTTCAAAAGGAATTTCTACCCCTGGAGCACATCAGGAACAGTACACATTGAACTCTTTAGGTGCAATTTATAATGTTTACCTTGCTAAATTCCAAGACTGTCTTTCAAATCCTCAAATAACAAGTAATTCCCCTATTTGCATAGGCAAAACATTAGAACTAAAAGCTTCCGGAGGAACTACTTATTTATGGACAGGTCCAAACGGATTTACATCAACAGATCAGAATCCTACAATTACAAATGCCTCAACACTAAATAGTGGAGAATACAGTTGTTTAATTACTGGAACAGGCGGTTGTGACGATACTAAAAAAGTAAATGTAGTAATTGGCGATATCGAAGCTCCAAGACCAGATTTAGCGACTCTTCCAGCAATAACAGGAGATTGCAATACTACTGTCACAACAATCCCAACCGCTACTGATGCTTGTGCAGGAGTAATAACTGGAACAACTACTGATCCTCTCTCTTACGTGTTGCCAGGTACTTATACAATAGTTTGGAATTATGATGATGGAAATGGAAATATTTCGCATCAAAATCAAACGGTTAATATTACAAGTCAGCCATTACCAACTGCAAATTCTCTACAGACTTTTTGCGTTGAGCAAAATGCGACATTAAACGAAATTCAAATTACGGGACAAAACATTAAATGGTATAGTAACTTAACAGGTGGAACACTTGTATCAAGTACAACAGTCGCTCAAGACAAAGCAACGTATTATGCTTCACAAACCATAAACGGATGCGAAAGCGAAAGAGTTCCTGTTAAGATTAATATTCAGGTTACATTGCCTCCAACAGGAAATGGCACTCAATCATTTTGTACAGCACAAAATCCAACAATTGCCAATATTCAAGTTACTGGAAATTCCATAAAATGGTATGACGCACAAACCAATGGCTCTTTGTTGACCGAAACTACAAATCTGGTTAATGGAAAAACCTATTATGCATCGCAGACAGAAAATAATTGTGAAGGTTCAAGGTTAGGAATTACCGTTTCAATTGTAAATACGCCTTCTGCTCCTTCCGGAAATGCTACTCAATCATTTTGTAAAAGTGAAAATGCCACCTTAAGCAATATTCAGATTTCGGGTCAAAATATAAAATGGTTCGACACTAATTTGTCGGCTTCGGTTTTACCGAATACCACTTTGCTTGAAAACAACAAAACGTATTATGCTTCGCAGACTGTCGGATGTGAAAGTGACAGAACACCAATTCTGGTTCAGATTTATGACACACCATTACCAATAGGAAATGACAATCAGCAATTTTGTATTGATGAAATTGCAACAATCGAGAACATTCAGATAACAGGGACAAATATAAAATGGTATGATGTTGCAGTAAACGGAAATATTTTATCAAACACCGATTTATTACAAAGCACAACTTATTATGCAACTCAAACATTGAACAACTGCGAAAGCAAAAGATTTGCAGTAACGGTAAAAATTCAAGACACACAAATACCAATTGCTGATTCTCCACAACAATTCTGTATTCAGAAAAATGCAAAAATTAGGGATATTAAAATAATAGGACAAAATATTAAGTGGTATCAAACAGCTTCATCTACTATTGGGTTATCCGAAACAACTGAACTTGCAGACGGAATCACGTATTATGCATCACAAACTTCCAGCAATTGTGAAAGCGACAAAATTCCTGTTACTATACATATTCTTGAAGCTACAACTCCGGATTGCATTCATTTTGTGGATGAACTTCCCTACCCTAAATTTTTTACCCCGAATAATGATGGCTATAATGATACATGGACTATTGATTTTATATATTTAGCACCAAATACCGGGATTAGAATTTTTGACCGCTACGGAAAGCTCATCAAAGAATTGCGATTGGACGCTTCTTGGGATGGGACATATCTTGGACATCAGGAACCAGCCAGTGATTATTGGTTTACGGTTACAAGACTAAATGGACAGGAATTTAGAGGACATTTTTCTCTTAAACGATAATAAAAAACAAAAGAGTCTGTATATTCAGACTCTTTTTGTTTTTAATTTACTTTTAACGTGCCATTATATATTTAATAAGCAATGTCATTAGAACAAATACTACTTTTATCATCACTCTTTCAATTAATTGATTTATAAATTTTCTCCTTTTTGCAAGCTGCTATATTTAAAATAAGAATATACAATTGGCATAATTGCCACAATAAGGACAAATGGGAAAAAAACTTTTGAGAAAACAGGCATTTCAAAAACCAGGCTGCTTAAAATGATTAAAAAGCCCGCAATAAACCACAACTTTCCTGCAAAAACATGTGTCAGTTTCCAAACTTCTTCATTTTTTAAAGTCCACGGTGTACGAATTCCGATAAAATAATTGGGACGGATTACTTTAAAATAATTTCCGAAAATCATTAACAATGCGCCAATCATAACAAAAGTGAAATTCGGACTTGAAAAAGATTGATTTTTACTGCTGTACACAATAAACAAAGCCAGAATTGACATAAAAAGAACTAGAAAAAATTTAAGCTGATAAAGCTTCCCTCCCATTAACGTCAATTTTTTTTGGGGATCAATTTTAGTAATCACTGACATGATCACATAAGTCAAAACAGGAAGCATAAAAAGCAAAGCGATTAAAGCCAGTTTATTTCCCCAATTATCAATTTCTCCTTTCGAATTCCAGTGAATAGGTACTCTTTCAGGAAGGCTATTCCAAATTGTTGCCAAATAAACAAAAGGTATCAAAACAATTCCAATTATGGGAAGCTCTTTTTTAAATTCTAGGTTCATTTTATTAATGTTTAAAAGTTAGTATCCATTGTAAAACATCGTCCATGATGGTAGTATTAATGGAATAAATGATGAATTGTCCATTTTTTTCAGACGTAATTAAATCAGCTCTTTTTAGAATATCCAAATGATGCGAAATACTGGGTTTCGAAATATTAAAAGCATCGGCAATTTCTCCTGCCGATCGGTCTTTCTCCTTCAAGAGATCCAAAATCTCCCTTCTTGTGGAATCATTTAAAGCTTTAAAAATTTCATTCATAATATTTAAATATTTAGACAAATATCTAAATACTTTTTTAATGCAAAAAAAAAGCAGCAACTTTTTTAGTTACTGCTTCATTAAAATCTGTAAAATAGTTTTTTTAAAACTTATGTTCGTCTTTGCTGATTACTAAAAATGAAATTAAAGAAATGCAAGCTGCGGCAACTAAATAAAAGCCTACATAACTGACATCATAATTCTTAGCTAGCCAAATCGCAATCATTGGCGCAAAAGCCGCTCCAAGAATTCCTGCCATATTAAATGTTAAAGATGAACCAGAGTAACGAACATTTGTTGGAAACAATTCTGATAAAAAAGTTCCCAAAGGTCCGTAAGTGAATCCCATTAAAGTCATTCCTATACAAGCAAAAATAGTAACCAGAGTAATATTTCCAACACTTAAGAAATACGAAAAGAAAAATCCGAAAACAGCAATACCTGCTGTTGCCGCAATAAGCATTTTACGACGACCAATTTTATCGGCAACAACTGCGGAAATTGGAATAAAAATGGCAAAAAACAATACCGAGAATAATTGTATCAACAAACCATCTCTTTTTACAATACCTAAATCAGAGGTTGCCCAGCTTAGAGTAAATACCGTCATTAAATAGAAAACCAAGAAGGTTGTAATGGCCGCGAAGGTTCCAAAAATCAATTGATTTCTATATAATTTTACCAAAGTTAAAAATGGAACTTTTACTTCTTCTTCATGTTTTTTAGCATTTTCAAATGAAGGCGTTTCTGTAATTTTTGTTCGGATATAAAAACCAACTATTACCAAAAGCGCACTGGCAATAAAGGGAATTCTCCAGCCGTAATCCATAAAATCTTCATTGCTCATAGAATCCGTTAGTAATAAAAAAGTTCCTCCAGAAAGCAGCAATCCAATTGGAGCACCTAATTGCGGAAACATTCCGTACCAAGCACGTTTATGCGGAGGCGCATTTTCAATCGCAAGCAAAACCGCTCCACCCCATTCTCCACCTAAACCAACACCTTGTCCAAATCGGCAGAGCATTAACAATAAAGGCGCGGCAACACCAATGCTGGCATAACTTGGTAAAAAACCAATGGTAACTGTCGAAATTCCCATGGTAAGCAAAGCCGCTACAAGAGTAAATTTACGCCCGATTTTATCGCCATAATGTCCAAAAAAAGCAGAACCTAACGGACGCGCTAAAAATGCAACTGAAAAAGTAGCTAATGATTCCAAAGTCGCCACTGTTGGATCTGAACCTGGAAAAAATAATTGGGGAAAAACCAATACCGCCGCATTGGCAAAAATATAAAAATCAAAAAATTCGATTGTGGTACCAATAAGGCTTCCAAAAAGAACGTGCTTTAATGAGTTCTTCTGATTTGGGGTCGTTTTCATTTTAAAATAGATATAACTTTTTTTTGATTACAAAAATAGAGTTTCATTATTAATAATTCACATTTCCAATAATTAGTTTCGAAACGTCGATAATTATTTAACAAATTTCATGAGTTTTCTATTTTACAAACTCTATTTTAAAACCAAATTAAAAACCTGATTATAGGAACTTTAAATCAAATCCAAAAAAATCAAATCATAAGCAATCGTTAAAAACATTTTTAACTGCATATTTTCATTAAATTTACAGCTGTCAAAAATAAATCTAAAATTATGCCTACCGACTGTATCAGCTACAAAAATTCAGGATATTTCTCTACCTTGATACAAGATTATTTAGATCAAAAACCACATTTACAATCTTTATATAATAATTTTCCAACACTGGAAAACTTCGAAAAACAAATTCAGGAAAAACAATCCAATTTTGATAATAACAACCGAATTCCATTAGTTGAAACGTTAAGAAAGCAATATCAAAACATTGAAATCTCAGATTCGACCAAACATAATATTGAACTCCTTACTCTTCAAAATACATTTACCATTACCACTGGTCATCAATTAAATTTATTTAGTGGTCCCTTATATTTTCTGTATAAAATCATTTCTACGATTAATTTAACCAAAGAATTAAAATCAAAATATCCTTCTAGCAATTTTGTTCCAATTTATTGGATGGCGACTGAAGATCATGATTTTGAAGAAATCAACTATTTTAATTTTAAAGGAAAAAAATTCAGATGGAATAGAGAAAGTACAGGTCCAGTTGGGCGCCTTTCCACCGAAGGTTTAACCGAGTTTTTAGAAATCTATTCTTTAGAACTAGGATCGAGTACTAATGCAAATACCTTAAAAACTCTTTTTGAAGAAGCTTACGTAAAACATGATAATCTCGCTGATGCCACTCGTTTTTTAGCAAATAGTTTATTTGCAAGCCATGGTTTAGTGATTATTGATGCTGATGATGCTAATTTGAAACAAGCATTTATTCCGTACATAAAAGAGGAATTAGAAAAACAGACTTCATTTCATACCGTTCAAAAAACGATTGAAGAATTAAAACAATATACTGTTCAGGTAAATCCTCGTGAGATTAATTTATTTTATATTGAAGATAATCTTCGCGAAAGAATCATTTTTGAAAATGATAAATACCTTGTAAACAATACTAAAATCTCATTTTCTAAAGAAGAAATTCTACACTTACTAAATAGCAATCCTGAAAAATTCAGTCCAAATGTGATTATGCGTCCATTGTATCAGGAAATAATTCTGCCGAATTTATGTTACATTGGCGGAGGCGGAGAAATTGCATACTGGCTGGAATTAAAATCTTTTTTTGATGCTGTAAAAATCACTTTTCCAATGCTTTTAGTTCGTAATTCAGTTTTATTAGCAACCGAAAAACAAGCCAAAAAAGCCGATAGTTTAAATTTAAGCTGGAAAGATTTATTCACAAAACAGGAAAATTTAGTAAACGAGATTACACACAAAATTTCAGCTTTCCCGATTGATTTAACTGCTCAAAAAGAAACGCTGAAAACGCAATTTGAATATCTTTACAATCTAGCCAATCAAACTGACAAATCATTTTCGGGAGCTGTAAAAGCCCAAGAAGTAAAACAGATGAAAGGTTTAGAAAATTTAGAAAAACGATTATTAAAAGCACAAAAAAGAAAACTAAACGATCAATTGCAACGTGTAATAGATCTTCAATGTGAACTGTTTCCAAATAATGGTTTACAAGAGCGTCAAAGCAATTTTTCTGAATTTTATTTAGAAAAAGGCGAACAATTAATACCGCTCTTAATGCAGAAACTAAAACCTTTAGAAATGAATTTTAACATTGTAATCATTTAAGACACAAGGCACGATTGCATTCGTGTCAAATAATATAGTAATAATTACGAGAAACAAATAACCACCTATCTTCTCAAAATTATTACTCCCATAAACCAAATAGCGATTATTAAAATTATTAACTAACCAATTTACCCAAAACCAATGGTAAAAGAACGCTTAATTTCGCTAGATGTCTTTCGCGGACTCACTATTTTATTAATGACAATTGTCAACAATCCCGGAGACTGGGGCAATGTGTATTCGCCGCTGCTTCACGCCGAATGGAACGGATGTACGCCAACCGACTTAGTTTTTCCCTTTTTTGTATTTATAATGGGGGTCGCAGTTCCGCTGGCAATGCCCGACAAGTTTTACGACGACACCACTTTCAATAAAATCCTGATTCGTTCCTTGCGAATGTTTTGTTTGGGGATTTTCTTTAACTTTTTCGGAAAAATCCAATTATTTGGACTTGAAGGAATTCCGCTTTTAATAGGACGTTTAGCTATAACGATCGCTGTTGGTTACGCTTTAATGGGAAGTTTTAGTCCTAAAGTCAAAAATATTTTAGCCTTTTCAATTCTGTTTATTTATCTGTTTCTGGCTTACAGCGGTATCGAAGCCTATCATGATGTAAGGCTTCCAGGAGTTTTACAGCGAATTGCGATTGTTTACTTTGTAGTTTCTCTTTTGTATCTAAAAACATCACAGAAAACACAAATTATAACCGGAGCAGTTTTATTATTAGGTTATTGGGCTGCAATGACCTTAATTCCTGTTCCTGGAATTGGAGAAGCGAATCTTGATAAGGGAACAAACCTTGCGGCTTGGGTCGATAGCATTTTGCTAAAAGGTCATATGTATCGAGGTACTGTAACTTGGGATCCTGAAGGAATTTTAAGCACGCTGCCTTCAATCGTAAACGGAATTATTGGTCTTTTGGTTGGTCAGGTTTTACAGCGTGATACCACTAAAATTCTGAAAGCACAAAAAATGGGAATCGCAGGAACTGTGCTTATCTTTTTAGGATTAATGTGGGATTTGGTTTTTCCAATCAACAAATCAATCTGGACAAGCAGTTATGTTTTATACACAACTGGATTGGCAACAGTTTTCCTGACAATTCTATATTATACAATTGATATTGCCGATTATAAAAAAGGATTCAAACCTTTCTTAATCTGGGGAGTTAACCCAATGATTGTATTTTTTACATCGCAGATTATTCCGCAGGCTTTGGTAATGATCGAATTTCAAAATCCGCATAATCCCTCAGAAAAAATCAACTTACTCAATTATCTCTACAAGTTCTGGATAGCACCATTTTTTAGTAATCCAATGACTGCTTCACTTGCAGGAGCATTAGTGTATGTTTGTATCTGGACTTTCATTCTGTGGATATTCTACAGAAATAAATTGATTTTCAAAGTATAAATTTAATCAACCATAAGTCATTTAAGTTCATTGCAGCAAAACCGAATAGTTTCATAAGCAATAAATTTACACAAAGTAATTAAATGGACTTATATTACTTATGCGGTTCGAAGAAAAAGTTTTTTAGTCAAAACATTATTCTCAAACGTTTTAATTATGAATTTATTAAAAACAATTCATAAAAAAAGTCTACTTTTGCACAAAATTTAATAAAATATAAAATGGCAACAAATAGAACTTTTACAATGATTAAACCAGATGCTGTTGCAAACGGACACATCGGGAATATCTTAGCAATGATTACTAATGGTGGTTTCAAAATCGTTTCTTTAAAATTAACTCAATTAACTGTAGCTGATGCTAAAGCATTCTATGCAGTTCACGCAGAAAGACCTTTCTACGGAGAATTAGTTGAATTTATGTCACGCGGACCAATTGTTGCTGCAATTTTAGAAAAAGAAAACGCAGTAGAAGATTTCAGAACTTTAATTGGAGCTACAAACCCAGCTGAAGCTGCTGAAGGAACTATTCGTAAAGCATACGCAACTTCTATTGGAGAAAATGCAGTTCACGGATCTGACAGCGACGAAAACGCTGCTATCGAATCAGCATTCCACTTTGCAGGAAGAGAGCAGTTTTAATTTTTAGAGCTTAGATTGCTAAACCTAATCCATAAAAACAAAAAAATCCATTTCAATTGAAATGGATTTTTTTTATATCAAATATCGATTAAAGCTTGTCTGACTTTTTAACGATTTTCTCAATTTTTTCATCAAGATCCTTCAAAAGTTCTTCCAAGGCACTTTCGCACATAGGCAATACTTTTTCAAGACTTAAAACAGGAACTCCACCTACAATCGCACCAGTTTTCTTAGAAGTTGCACCTTCAGAAAAAGCAAATACTTTTTTTCCTGTTTTATCATACAAAGCAATTCTTGCATAAGCTTTCATTTTTACAGTTCCAGTTCCACCAACAGCGAATCCTTTCACTACAGCGAAATGAATTTCTGTAAATAAAACGCCATCAGCTACGTCTTTAAATATTTGAGCAGATGCTTCTTCATTTGCAGAACCATTAATTCCTTCATAAATATATTTGTATCCAGGATAGTTAATAATAGTACCATTTTCTCCACCTTCTCTTGCAAATTTAGGAGTAAAAGCAATGTATTCTGGCTTTTGGGTTACATCAGTTTCTGGAAGTAATTCAAAAGGGAATTTTTTAGAATAATCATTAAAAAATGCATTGTGGTATTTCTCTAAAATTGGAGAAAGATTAAAGTTTGGATTGTTTCCTAAGTCAGCAATAGCAGCTAATCCGTTTAAACCTAATTCAGAAAGATCTATCGTTTTGTCTGTGTAAAAAGAAACAACAGCAACCTTCTTCTTTTGAGAATAACCAGTTAAAGCAAACAATACAGTTAAAATAAGTAAAATTCTTTTCATGTGTTTTTAAATTGTTTTTGGATTAATTAATTTACGATATATTTTAAAAAATAAAAGTGCTCAAATGTATCGTAAAAAAAACACTTCCAAAACAGGAAGTGTTAAATTCATTTTAAAATCAGAACTAATCTTATTAAAAACACGCTGGATTATCGTAAAACCACATCTTTAACTACTTCTCTACCCAACTCTTCATTAATCATTTTAACAATTTTCGATTTTCCGTGACTTAATTCCTCACGCAAAACAGCCGATCCCAATTCAACATACAAAGTACTGCCCTTCAAAACAACATTTCTGGTATACGTATTTACACCATTTCCCATTAATTGTCTCCATGCCTCACGCACGTCGATTTGATCCATTCCAGGCTGCAATTTATTCACCTGAATGATTTGCTGCAAAACTGCACCAATTGTACTTTCGTTATTTAGTCTTTTCGCCATCTTTCAACAAATTTACAGGTCCCGCCTTTTTATAATGATATTCTTTATTCTGATCATTTTTCACCACAAATTGATCATCCGAAATCGAAATTAACTCTTCACTCCATTTCGCATAATCTGTTTTATAATCCAGAAAAGTTCCCTTATCTGTAAACCGAACCGAAAAATTTTCAAAAGTATCTGTAGTTAAAAAAGTCCCATCAAGCTGCGCCATAACTTTCGTTCGCGTTCCTTTATTTCCTTTCACTTGAAGGTAATCAAAATTTTCATTCATTCCATACGCCTTCTCCTCACCTTTATCAAAAACCACTTTTTCAATTTCCCAATATCCATTTAATTTCGCAATATCTGCTGGTTTTATTTCCTGTTTGCAACTCACAAACAATAAAGACAAAACCAAAATCATAAAAGTGTTTTTCATAATAATCATATCATTTATTAGAAGCTTATTCCTGCTGTACGCTGTATCTTTTTCTGTCTAAAGAAGCCAGAAAAAGGATGCCGCTCCCATCAGGGCTAGACTTCGTTTTCAAAAGAAAAATTCGTAATCTGCAAAGTTAATCTATAAGAAATAAAAAATTACAAATCCCATTAAACTATTTTGCATATTTTTGGTCAAAGCCCAAACTAAAACCAAAAACCATGAACCGAATCATTTGTATTGTACTGACAGCCTTATTGTGCATAAGCTGCAGTAAAGACACAGCCGAACCAGATCCTGTACCAACACCATCAGAAAGCATGTATTTCCCACCTTTAACCGGAACAACTTGGGAAACCAGATCTATTGCTGATTTAAAATGGAATCAAACCGCAGTACAGCCTTTATTGGATTATCTTGAACTTAAACATTCTAAATCTTTTATTATTTTAATAAACGGCAGAATCGTTCTCGAAAATTATTTCAACGGACATTCAGCTACAACAAACTGGTATTGGGCCAGCGCCGGAAAAACGTTAACTTCAACTGTTACCGGAATTGCTCAGCAAGAAAATCTGCTTAACATCAACAACAAAGTTTCACAATATTTAGGAACAGGATGGACAAGCGAAACTTTAGCCAAAGAAAATTTAATCACCTGCAAACATTTACTATCCATGACATCCGGTCTTGACGACAGCACAGACGATGTTGACCCCGCCAGTTTAATCTATAAAGCCGATGCTGGAACACGATGGGCGTATCATAATGTATATGTAAAACTTCAGGACGTTGTAGCACAAGCCAGCGGACAAACTTGGGAGAATTATTTTAATGCGAAATTACGAGACAAAATTGGAATGAACGGCACTTGGGTACAACTTGGTGTAAATAGTGTTTACACCAGCACAACCAGAAGCATGGCGCGTTTCGGATTATTAATGCTCAACAAAGGAAAATGGGAAAACAACGAAATTCTAAACGAAACATATTTTAATGAAGCTACAACTACTTCACAAAATATTAATTTAGGATACGGCTATTTATGGTGGCTAAACGGAAAAACTTCTTATCATTTACCACAATCACAGCTTACTTTTCAAGGGAGTGTAATTCCAACAGGACCAAACGATATGTTTATGGCGCTGGGTAAAAATGATCAGAAAATTTACGTTGTTCCAAGTAAAAAAATGGTCGTAATCAGAATGGGTGATGCTGCTGACAATGTTAATCTGGCGTTATCTGATTTCGATAAAACTTTATGGGAAAAGATTAGCGCTTTATACCAATAAAAAAAGAACTTTTAAATAAAAGTCATCAAAATCTTTTATTTAAAAGCTCAATATTTTTAGAATTTATATTTTACTAAAACTCTAGCGATTAGTCCCTATTCTTTTAAGAACTCCCAAAAAGAATAAAATTACTCCTAAAACCAGTAAAACATAATAAACTGAAATATTAGTACCTTTCAATACGTTTGCAAAAACAAAACATATTACGCTGGCAAAATAGAACGTAACAGCCGATATATTTTTCATTATAAATTATTTAAAGAAACTATCAACGAATTCGTATTTATTAAAGACTTGCAAATCTTCAATTCCTTCGCCAACACCAATGTATTTTACAGGAATTTTAAATTGATCCGAAATTCCAATTACAACACCACCTTTTGCAGTTCCGTCTAATTTAGTAACAGCTAGTGAAGTCACTTCGGTAGCTGCTGTAAATTGTTTGGCTTGTTCAAAAGCATTTTGTCCTGTAGAACCATCTAAAACCAAAAGCACATCGTGAGGAGCATCGTCAACAACCTTCTGCATCACACGTTTTACTTTCGTTAATTCGTTCATCAAATTAATTTTGTTATGAAGACGTCCTGCAGTATCAATAATCACTACATCGGCATTTTGAGCCACTGCCGACTGTAAAGTATCAAATGCTACAGAAGCTGGATCACTCCCCATTTGTTGTCTTACAATAGGCACATCTACACGATCAGCCCAAACTTGCAATTGATCGATTGCTGCTGCTCGGAAAGTATCAGCTGCACCTAAAACTACTTTGTGTCCGGCTTTTTTAAACTGGTAAGCCAATTTACCAATAGTAGTCGTTTTTCCTACTCCATTTACTCCTACTACCATTAAAACATACGGTTTTTTATCTTTCGGAATTTCAAATTCAGTAGCTTCACCAGTATTAGTTTCAGATAAAAGAGCACCAATTTCATCACGCAGAATTTGGTTTAACTCATCTGTTCCTAGATATTTATCTTCAGATACTCTTTTTTCAATTCTTTCAATAATTTTCAATGTTGTATTAACACCAACATCAGATGCTACCAAAACTTCTTCCAGATTATCTAAAACATCATCATCGACTTTAGATTTTCCAGCAACAGCTTTGCTTAACTTAGAGAAAAAAGTAGTTTTTGTTTTTTCAAGACCTTTGTCTAAAGTCTCTTTTTTTTCGGTAGAGAATAATTTTTTAAAAAAACTCATTTTTTTATTTATTGTTAGTTCCAGATGGTTTCTTTTAAGTTTTGAAACCATCTCTATGTCTATAGAATGCCTATTGTTTTTAATGTAACCCGACAGGAACGATATCCTTTGCCTGGCTTCTTTAGACAGGTAAAGATAAAGAGTATGGCGGGAACAAATGTTTAAAAAAACACAAATTTGCGGTGTTCCTATAAAATTTTAAACAAATATAAAAATAAAAAAGCTACTTCCGAAAGAAAGCAGCTTTTCTATATGATGTGATTGTAATTATTTCTTTTTCAAGAATTCATCAACTAATTCAGGAGCCATAATAGATTCAACGAATATATATGCACCAGTTTTTGGAGATTTTACCATTTTGATGGCTTTTGATAATCTCTTAGAAGATGTTTGTAACGATGCTACGGTTTTCTTTGCCATGATTCAAATGTTATTTGAAGTTTTTATAAAACTCAAATGGCAAAACAACCATTGAGATTTACAAAATCTCTAATTATTACTTAATTTCTTTATGAACAGTTACTCTTTTTAAGATTGGATTAAATTTTTTAATCTCTAATCTGTCTGGAGTATTTTTTTTGTTCTTAGTTGTAATATATCTAGAAGTTCCTGGAACACCAGAAGTTTTGTGCTCAGTACATTCTAAAATTACTTGGATTCTATTACCTTTCTTTGCCATCTTGCTATATATTTATTTAGGAAAAGATTATTTGATAAATCCTTCTGACTGTGCTTTTTTCAAAACAGCAGTGATTCCGTTTTTATTAATTGTTTTTATCGTAGATGCTGCTACTCTAAGAGTAATCCATCTATCTTCTTCTGGAAGATAAAAACGCTTTTTAACTAAGTTTACAGAAAACTTTCTCTTAGTTTTGTTCATAGCGTGAGAAACGTTATTTCCTACCATCGCTCTTTTACCTGTAAGGTCACAAACTCTTGACATTATACTTATCTTTTATCGTTATTCAAAATCAGGGTGCAAAGAAAAGAAAAATAAACCATTGTACCAAAATTTATCGAACAATTTTTAAAATTTCTTTTTGCAGTATTTCCAAACTCTTAACAGTTGCCCTATCTATCACTTTTTCACGTGGTTGTCCAAAGTTAAATTCCTCAGTAATTACACCTTCAGGCGTTGCTAAGGCTATAAAAACGGTTCCAATTTCAGCATCTGAATCCCCCTTAGAAGGCCCTGCATTGCCAGTCGTTGCTAGCGCATAATCCGTTTTCAGTAATTTTTTAACGTTCTGTGCCATAGCAGATGCCACTTCGGCACTTACTACTGAAAATTGATCTACCAATTCCTGTGGAATTCCCAAAACATTTACCTTAACTTCAGTCGCATACGAAACAACACTTCCTTTAAAATAAGAAGAAGATCCCGGAACACTTGATAAAAGCGATGCTATTTTTCCGCCCGTACAGCTTTCCGCCGTTGCTACGGTTTGATTTTGTTTTGCCAGCAGTTTTCCAACAACTGTTTCTATGGTTTCATTTTCTTCATATCCTACTATAATATCATGAATTATAGCATCTAGAGAACGTACATTGCTTTCAATTGCTTCTTCTAGTTTTTCCTTATTGGTTCCGCGTGCTGTTAAACGCAGGCGAACTCGTCCCGGATTTGGCAGATAAGCCAATTTTATAAATTCAGGCAGATTGTTTTCCCATTGTTCGATACGTTCTGCAACTAAACTTTCTCCTTGACCATACGTTAAAATAGTTTTATGAATAATATAAGGTCGTTCGTATTCGCGGACAAGTTTAGGAATTATTTCATTTTCGACCAGATATTTCATTTCATACGGCACACCCGGAAGCGAAACAAAAACGGTATTTTCCTTTTTCATCCACATCCCCGGAGCGGTTCCCATTTTATTATGCAGAACGGTGCATTTTGACGGAACAAGTGCCTGATCTTTATTCAACTGCGAAATTGGTCTCTTATAAAAACCTTCAATCAATTGTGTTACGTGTGCTAAAACTTCTGGATTAACCACCAGTTCGTCATTAAAATATTCACAGAAAGTTTTTTTAGTAACATCATCCTTTGTTGGCCCAAGACCTCCAGTTACAATTACAATGTCAACTTTATTCTGCAATTGTTTAAATGTATTCAAAATATGCTGTTTATCATCGCTTATTGAAATCATTTCATGCGTTTCAACACCTATGCGATCCAGCTCTTTGGCAATGAAATTAGAATTTGTATCTACAATCTGACCAATTAAAATTTCATCTCCAATCGTAACAATAACTGCTTTCATGTGAATTATTTTTTACACTCTATTTATTGAGCCATTAATTTATGAAGTGGTTCTTTTGTTTCTGTTTCGTTTTTGGGGAAGTAAAACGTATTACAAGAATATGGTGTGGTATGATATTCTGAAACAAAAGTTATTTTCTGAAAATCAGAAAAGAGACCTGATTCTTTTAAACGAATCAGGTCGTTTTATTTTTATAAATCAAAGTCTTTTTTGATTTCCTTAATCGCGTCTTTCACCTGTACTTTTATGCTTTTAAAAGTTTCTATGATGTCCTTTTTCTTTCCTTCTGCTTTTGTCCAAGCTTCAACCTGAAGGATTTCTTCAAAAGCAACATTTAACCCCATTAAATCTAATGTAGGCTTGATTTTGTGTGCATAAGAATAGGCATATTTATGATCCTTTTTCTTGATTCCTTCTTTGATTTGTTTTAAATCTTCTGGAACTTCTGTAACAAATAATTTTAGAATTTCGTTTACAAATTCGGGATCATTATCTGAAAGCGCATACACTTTCGAAAGGTTGTACTTTAAAGCCATTATTTTACTTGTATTCTAAATAATTTTTTATCTTCTAAAAAGCCTTCTAAAATATCGTTCGGTTTAACTGGTCCTACACCTGCCGGCGTTCCTGTAAAAATAATATCTCCTATTTTCAATGTAAAAAACTGAGACACATACGAAATAAGCTCATCAATCTTCCAAAGCATTAAACTTGTATTTCCTATTTGAGCTGTTTCTGAATTCTTTTTGAGTTCAAACGTAAGGTTTTCTAACGAAACAAAATCACTTTTTGGTAAAAAATCTCCAATAACTGCCGATCCGTCAAATGCTTTTGCTTTTTCCCACGGAAGTCCTTTTGCTTTCAATTTATCTTGTAAGTCTCTGGCTGTAAAATCGATACCCACACTTATATCATCATAATATTTGTGTGCAAACTTAGGCTCGATGTACTTGCCTACTTTGTTAATTTTCACAATTATTTCTAATTCGTGATGAACTTCTTCAGAAAATTCGGGAATTACAAACGGATGCTGCTTCAATAACACTGCCGAATCTGGTTTCATAAACACCACCGGTTCGTCTGGACGTTCGTTTTTCAGCTCTTCAATATGATTGGTATAATTTCTACCGATACAAATAATCTTCATTTCTTTTATAGGTTCTAAGATTCTAAGACACTAAGATTCTAAGGTAAAAAACTTAACAACCTTAGAACCTTAGTACCTCAGCACCTTATTTCGTATTTAATTTTCTCAATTTTATTCCCGTCAACACCTTTTTGGTATACAGAGGAAAATCTGCGTTTTGAATCCAGCTGAAATATCCTGGCTCAGTTTCTAACACTTTTTCTACTTTGGCACCTTTATGTTTTCCGAAAGTAAAAATCTCTTCATTATCATTGTCAAAAGCAATCATTCCAGCGAAATCAGCTATCTTTTTACGAGTGGTAAATTCAGATAAAGATTTCATGTCGTTTTCCAGTTCAGGATAACGATCCAGCTGCGCTTTTAAAATTTCGTAAGTTGCCATCGTATCTGCTTCTGCTGAATGCGCATTGTCTAGATTTTTTCCGCAATAAAACTTCAAAGCAGCACTTAATGTGCGTTCTTCCATTTTGTGAAAAATAGTCTGAACATCAACAGAAACTTTATTTTTCATATCGAAATCAACTCCTGCGCGAAGCAGTTCTTCTGCTAATAACGGAATATCGAATCGGTCTGAATTAAATCCTCCAAGATCGCTGTCTTTAATCATATTGTGGATATGCGGAGCCAATTCTGCAAAAGTAGGTTCGTTTGCTACTTTTTCATCGGTTATTCCGTGAACAGCAGTTGTCTGCGGAGGAATTGGAATTGTTGGATTAACCAGCCAGGTTTTACTTTCTTTATTTCCGTTTGGGAAAACTTTAAATATTGAAATCTCTACAATTCGATCTTTACCTATATCAATTCCAGTTGTTTCAAGATCAAAAAAGCAGATTGGTTTGTTAAGTTTTAATTCCATTTTTAATTTTTATAAGAATTACAAATGTAATTTTAAAAGGCGAATTTTCCGCCCCAAATTCTATTTTTTTGACCAAAATAAGGCTATTTTTCGAATTTTAACTTTAAAAAAACGTGTAAAAAAAGCATTAAAAATAGATTTTCCCAATTTCTTAAAAAAGAAAAACCCGAAAAAACGTTCTCGTTTTTTCGGGTTCTGAATGTATTTTTAGGAATATATTAGAAATCTCTATCTACATCAAAAGCTTCTAAATATTCTGCTACTCTTTTCACAAAACTTCCTCCTAATGCACCATCAACCACTCTATGATCGTAAGAGTGTGACAAGAACATTTTCTGACGGATTCCGATGAAATCTCCTTCTGGAGTTTCGATAACTGCAGGTACTTTACGAATAGCTCCAAGTGCTAAAATGCCGACTTGAGGCTGATTGATAATTGGAGTTCCAAAAACGCTTCCAAAAGTTCCTACGTTTGTAACTGTATACGTTCCACCTTGAGTATCGTCTGGTTTTAGTTTTCCTGCTTTTGCACGGTTTCCTAAATCGTTAACCGCTTTTGCCATTCCAACAAGGTTTAACTGATCTGCATTTTTAATTACAGGAACAATTAAATTCCCATTTGGTAACGCAGCCGCCATTCCTAAGTTGATGTTTTTCTTTTTGATGATATAATCGCCATCAACAGAAATATTCATTCCAGGGAAATCTTTTAATGCTTTCGCAACAGCTTCCATCATAATTGGCGTAAAAGTAAGTTTTTCACCTTCTCTTTTTTCAAAAGCTGCTTTTACTTTATCTCTCCATTTTACAATGTTGGTTACGTCAACTTCAATAAAAGACTGAACGTGAGCCGAAGTCTGTACAGAAGCGACCATATATCCTGAGATTAGTTTACGCATTCTATCCATTTCGACAATTTCATCAGCTCCGTTTACAGAAACCGGAACTGCCTGCTGACTTTTCTGAACCGCAGGTTCTGCCGCTTTTGGTGTTTCCGCAGCCACTTTTGGCGCTTCAACAGCTGGTTTTGGAGCTTCTTCAACAGCTTTTGGCGTTTCTACAACTCCAGATTTACGGTCGTCTATGTATTTTAAAATATCTTCTTTAGTTACTCGGCCATCTTTTCCTGAACCTTGAATATTTTCAAGTTCAGTAACAGAAACTCCTTCTTCTTTTGCAATATTTTTTACTAACGGAGAGAAGAATTTCTCAGAACCAGAAAAATCCTGAGGTGCCGTATTTTCTTTTACTGCTTCAATTGATTTTTCAATTTCTACAGCTTCTGCCGGAGCAGCAATTTCTTGCGGTGCCGTTTTTGCAGCTGGTTCATCACCGCCTTCAGTTTCGATAATTGCAATTGTCTGCCCTACCTGAACTAAATCATCTTTGCCAAATAATTGTTCAACCAAAATTCCTGATACTTCACTTGGCACTTCACTGTCAACTTTATCCGTTGCAATTTCCAGTACTGCTTCATCAGCTTCAATTTTGTCTCCCACTTCTTTCAACCAGTTGGTTATGGTTGCTTCAGCGACGCTCTCTCCCATTTTAGGAAGCTTTAATTCAAATCTTGCCATATTGTTATTCTAAAGGGTGATTTTGATTTTCTGATTGCGAAATTACTGAAAATTTTGAATATAAATTTCACTTAATATAATTTTTTACTCAATTTTCATGATTTGCCCCCTGTCATTTCTAGAATTACTTCCAATACTAAAACTTGTTCTTTTAGGGAAAATCTTAAAAGTAATGTTCTTATCTTTAAGAGTTTCTATGATATTGATACATTTTTTGAATGAAATATAGTGATTATCCAAAATGATCTCTGTCTTTTTACCCTTTAAAATCAGCGACGAATTTACCATTTTTTCCTTTTTGAAATCTAAAAAACTAACTTTATTTTCTAAAATCGAAGCCAGTTTTTCAAACAAATTCGTATTTTCTGAATACAAAATATAACTTTCTGGCAATGGTTTTACTTTTGGTTTTCCTTGAAACATTTTTACAAATGAAAAAATCCAGATTCCTATTTGAATAAAAAAACTAAAAAACCATGATTTTTTAAAATGTTTCTCATAGAAAAAGTTCATCGCATCTTGAAAACGTTTCATATACAATTCATCTTTTATCGTACTTTCTCCTTTATAATGCAGCACTGTCGTTTCATGAAAATAATAATTGGATTTTTTAAGCTGTAAAACGCGGTATGACAAATCAATATCATCGGCATACATAAAGCAATTTTCATCAAAACCGTTTACGTCGAGATATAATTTTCTTTCCATAAACATAAAAGCGCCTACGAGAATTTCTACTTTTCCAGTTTGATTTTCATCGATGTGCTGGGCGTAATATTGATTGAAAAGTTTTGATTTTGGCGCTATTTTATACAATCCGAAAATCTTGGTAAATGCCACCCACGGAGTTGGAATTCCGCGTTTACTTTCGGGCAGAAAACTTCCAGTTCCGTCAATTAATTTACAGCCCACGATTCCGAGGTTTTGCTTTTCTTCGGCGAAAGCCAAAATTTTCACAAAAGTATCATCAGCAACAACAGTATCCGGATTTAGAATACAAATGTATTTTCCGCGCGCTTGTTCAACTCCTATATTATTGCCTTTTGGAAAACCGAAATTTTCTTTGTTTTCAATGAGTTTTACATTGGGGAATTTACTTTTCATCATCAAACAGCTGTCGTCAGATGAATTATTATCGATTACTATTATTTCGGCATCAAGTTCGGCGATTGCTTCCTGAACGCTTAAAACGCATTGTTCCAGAAAGTAACGTACATTATAATTAAGTATAATTACCGATAACTGCATGAAAAAAATAGAAAATTGATTTTGGGGAAAGTTAGAAATTTTCGGCCAAACCTAATCGCAATGACCAGTCGTTTTTACTAATTCCGTAATCGAGTACTAAATTACTGTTGTTTTTCTTGTTCCATTTAATACGCAGTCCAGCGCCAGCAGCAGGATTCCATTTTTTAAAATCGTAGGTATCGAATTTAGAAACCGAAGAAATATTGGTAAAAAATACGGCTCCCCAAAAACCATTTCTGGAAATATCGGTCCGATATTCGGATTCAAAATAAATCAGAGCATTACTTCTAAATCTGTTTCGGGTAAAACCTCGGCCTGTTTTTCCTTCTCTGTCCCAGCCAATACTCGGCAGATCTAAATAATGTGGTTTTCCTCCAAAAGTTGACCAGTAAAAGGCTCTGTAAGCTAAAACTCTGTGCTTGTATTTATGAAAAGAATGGTATTTTCGGGCATCAATATAAATAGAATTCCATTTTTTACCTTCAATACCGCTGGTATTTATACGGTAATCGGCTTCTATATACATTCCTTGTTCTGGATTTACATTGTTTTCGCGCGAATCGTAAAGTCCTTGAATCGCGATTCCAAAGGAGTTTTCATCTGAAAAATCCCCATTCATATATTTATAATAATCTGTTTCATCTTCTATGTATGATTTCTCAGAAATATTTTGATAATTATCCAGCAGCAATCCCAATCCGCCTCTAAAATTTCCAAAAATTCTTCGGGTTGCAAATTGATAAAACCGCCATTGCTGATAATCGAGTGTCGACATTTTTTCATCAGTATTATGTCCGCCTAAGCCATACGTATCTTGCGGATAAATCATAAATCTATAATCGCCTGTAAAATTCCAATTATTGTCTTTTGTATAAATATACGATTGAATGGGAAAAACATATTGCTTGGTAAAACTAAAATAAGGCGAAAAAGTAATCTGCGACATTTTGGTCGTTTTGCTGTCTCCGAGATAAAATGTTGTTAAAAAGGAAACGACCAAACCGGTACTTTTATTAGCATCAACGGGAATAGGAAGCAGTGAAAAAGCTATTTTCTTATCTGTATTTTGTCTGATTGAATCATTTTTATGGAAAAGTTTAAGCAGAACATCTAAAATATCTTTATTGTTGTTTGAAATAGAATCGTTTTGGCAATAGCAAAAATGCACTTGAAAAAAGAAAAACAAACCCAGTATCAATTTTACATTTTTCATACCGCAACTTTTTCAAAAACAACACCTTACAAATTTAAAATTTTATTCAGAATAGTCATCTTATTTTCACAAAGAATAAAAAGAAATCTTATTTTTGAAATAGAACAGGAAATTTTATGAAAAGCAGCATAGCAATTATCAGTTTATTTTTGTCATCCATTTTATATGTAGTAATGGGTTTTGCTTTCTCAGAAGAAAAAACAAAATCTAGAATTGATTTAGTAAAAACCTCAACGTGGTTTATTGCCGGTCCGGTTAATGAAACCCAAGAAACTATAAATGCTATTCGGAAAGAAAAAGGAATTGTACGTGTTACTGCAAAAGAAAATCCGATTGGAGAAATCGAATTAAATGTCATGATTACCGAATCTGATTCAAATGACGGCGCACCTACAAACCTCTCGCAAAATTCAAAATATGTGAGTATCACTTACAAATCAAATCAGCTGATTAAATTGCAGGCACGCGAAGGAAATGCTGAGGGAACTGGATGTGTTCATGGCGGTTCGCATCCAAGAGTTGACTTACCTATTTCTGAAAAATTCACGACTATAAAAATTCCGTGGACAAATTTTAGGCAAGATGGCAATCCAAACGGAAAGCTCTTAAATGTTCATAATTTGTGTAAGTTCAATTTTGTGAATTACAATCCAAGTTCTGGAGCGATTTTAGAGATAAAGTCAGTTATTATTGAATAGTGTATTCCTTTATTATTTACCGCAAAGCACGCTAAGTTTTAATAAGCGAGATTCTATAAAACACAAAGTTCGCAAAGCTATTTATTGATTAAGCTTTGCGAACTTTGCGCTTTTTTGTGCCGCGCCTTTACTATTTGCGTACTTTGCGGTTAATTTTTTTTATTCAAGAAAATTATAAATGCAATTGAATTTTAAATCTGTTAAAAATCCTCATGACATACAGCATGATAATAGAAAACAGCAGTGACCAGATAATTCCTGGAACTCCTACTCTAAAATAGCCCGGAATAATATGAAGGTTTAAAGCTTTACAGAAATAATAAATAACTCCTGGCAGGATATAAATCAATAATGGATTAGCTGCAGCTGGCATGAAAAATTCGCTCCACTTAGTTTTCTTTTTGATTTCCATGAGCCAGAAAAGAAAGTAAAATAAAATAGTACAAATTCCGGCAGAAATCATTGTCCATGATGGCGTACCATGTATTTTAGAAATTCCGTAGTACGGACGAAGCGAAAATCCAACAACAAAAAATAATACTATAAATAATATTACAGGCCAATTTATTTTAGCTTCGACTTTTCGGTCAAAAAACAATAATGAAATTACAACTCCAGCGGTTACTAATGAAGTATGAGTTAAATGTCCTACAATAAACCCAAGCCATTCCGGCAAATGAATATCTTTGGTTAAATGAATCGAATTTGCAGCGACACAAACTACCAAAAAAGCAATCATTGCCCATAATCTGCCAGAAACCAGCCAATAATAAATAACCGAAATAAGATACGCCCAGCCAATCAGCCCTAAAATTCCCCACCATTGCGGCGTGATTCCAACTTTGCCTGTTCCTTCTTGAACATATAAAAAATAAAGAGCAATTAAAACCAGCATTCCGCCGTATTGAAGTACATATTTTAAACCCGCTGAAAAATCTTTAGGATATTTATTCCAGATAGGAATTGGCATGGCATACGCCAAGAGTCCCCAGACTGCAGGTGTAATGATCATTTTTGAAGCATCAAAACCTTCACTTGAATTAACCATATAAACACCAATAATGATTAATGCTAAAGCACGTTTGAGGGTATGTGTCCAGATGGTTTTTGGAGGGTCACCTTTTATCAAACGGGCATTGAAAGCAAACGGAATCGACATTCCGACAATAAATAAAAAAGCAGGAAAAACTAAATCGACAAAGGTCATCGCATCGGCATCGGCAGGCATGTGTCTCATCCATTGTGGTACATCTTGAATACTTGCAAGTTCGTTTACAAATATCATTACAAAAATGGTAATTCCGCGCAAAGCGTCAATCGAAATAATCCTTTGATTATACAAATTCTCTTTAATTTTCATAAAATATTACTTTTTTATCAAATATAGCATAATTCTAAAATGGGTTACATGGTTACATTATTTTATTTTGCATTAATCTGTTCTTGCATAGATAAAAACGGTATCATTTTTTTACTTTTGCGCCCATGTTATCATTTTTCAAATCCAAACCTTATTTAAAAGATCTTTTAGCCGGAGACTTTGTTGATATTCACTCGCATTTACTGCCGGGAATAGACGACGGCGCAAAAACGATTAAAAAAACTGTAAAACTGGCAAAAGCTTTTGAGGATTTGGGAATTTCTCAGTTTGTAACCACACCACACATTAATCATTATGTTTGGAATAATTCTGAAGAAGGCATTGCAGCAAAATACAATGAAACTAAACTTTTATTAAAAGAAGAAAACAGCACACCAATATTCAAAGCTGCTGCCGAATATTTTATGGACGATTGGTTTGAGAATCATTTAAAAGAAGGAAAACTGCTGACTTTAAAAGATAATTACGTGTTGGTTGAAATATCGTATTTAAGCGCGCCATTCAACCTTTATAAAATGATTTTTGATATTCAGCTTGCAGGATACAAACCTGTTTTGGCACATCCTGAAAGATATGTTTATTTTCATAAAAACTTTGGTGAGTACGAAAACCTCAAGAAATCCGGTTGTTTGTTTCAGTTAAATTTATTGGCTGTAATGGGATATTATGGAAGTGAAATCACTAAAACGTCTGAACTTTTATTGAAAAAAGGAATGTATGATTTCGCGGGAACAGATGTTCACCACGGAAAACACATCGAATCGCTGCATCAAAAAATAAAAATTGATTCTTCAGTACAGCTGAAAGAAGTTATAACCAACAATCAGTTTTTTAAATTTTAAAAACTAATACGCGTTTTCTTCACCTTTTAGAACATTGATTATCGTTCTAATGATAATTTTAATATCGAGAAGTAAACTCCAATTTTCGATATACCAAATATCGTATTCGACTCTGTTTTCCATATCGACAAGCTCTTTTGTTTCTCCGCGGTAACCATTTACCTGCGCCCAGCCTGTTATTCCAGGTTTTGCAAACTGACGCACTAAATAATGATTAATCAATTCGCTGTATTCTTTGGCAAGATTGATCATGTGCGGACGAGGGCCAACAACCGACATATCTCCCCAGAAAACATTGAAAAACTGAGGCAGTTCGTCAATACTGGTTTTACGGATAAAAGCCCCAAATTTCGTTATACGACTATCTCCTTTTCCTGCCTGTTTATTATGAGCCAGATCGTTAACGTACATACTTCTAAATTTCAAACATAAAAATTCGCGATTGTCACGTCCTGAACGTTTTTGTCTAAAAAATACAGGTCCAGGCGATTCGATTTTAATAATGAGCATTACGATAGGAAATAACCAAGGAAATATCAGCAGAATTACAAGACCCGAAAAACACACATCAAATGCTTTTTTGATCAATCTGTTTATTGAAGATTCTAAAGGTTCTGGACGAAACATTAATACGGGAGTATTTTCATAGAAGGTAATTTCGACTTTACTTGATTTAGTATACAACTGGAAATCAGGTATAAATTTAATTCTTACCATGTTTTGTTCGCATACTTTAATCAATTCATTTATAACCTCAACCTGATCGATATGAAGTGCAATGTACATTTCTTCGACACCTTCTTTGACTATAAACTCTTGAATTTTATCAAAACCTCCCAGAATTTCTTCTGAAAAAGATGGATCAGGATTTCCGTCGAAAAAACCTAAAAACCGATACCCATATGTTAGATCTTTGGCTAAGATTTTTTTCATTCTTTCGCCGGTTTCATTAGCGCCTACAACTATAAATTTCCTAAAATTATACCCTTTTGCTCTTATTTCTTTTAGCAGTTTCATTGAAATGTAACGCGAAACGAGCAATATAGCGAAAAAGAAAAGATAGAAAAAAAGCAGACGAAGTCGGGAAATATCGGCGAACTTAAGGTAAACGACAAAAATCGAAATTACCGAAGCATGAATAATCAGTTTTCTGGTTGTACGTTTTACAATAGATTCGATACGTTCGATACGGATCATACGATAGGAATCATTATTAAGAAGAAGACCAATCCAAACGAGATTTGCCAGCAAAGAAACCGTTTTTTCTTCTTTTATAAAAAGCTCATCCAGAGTTCCAAATCTGGCCAGAGCCGAAAGAATTATGGCAGTATTCAACAAAACAATATCCCAGCAGACAAACAAAAGTTTGAAATAACGGGACATTCTAAAACGTGATAACTCTTCTAATATCTTCATATATTGGAAAACTGAATCTGGGGGTAAACTTGTAGCTGCAAAATAACATTTTAATTATATTAATAATCCTATTTTTTTTTCTATTCTTTAAAAATTTACTTTTATATTAACGTAAACTTAAAATCAAGACAGTGAACAGGTTTATTTTATTCGTTTTTTTCAGTTGTTTCAGTGCTTATACACAAAATTCTGGCTGTACAGATTCTTTGGCAAAAAACTACAATTCTGCAGCAATCGAAAATGACGGAAGTTGTACCTACGAAAACTTAAAAATAAAACCAGAATATTCGATAAAGTTAAGTGATTCTATAAAAGAAACATCTGGTTTAATTGCGTTTAACAATTTGCTTTGGACACATAATGACGATCACGACAAAACAATTTACGGCTTAGATTCTTTAGGAAAAATCAAAAAGAAAATTGTTCTAGAACAAGTAACCAACCATGACTGGGAAGAAATATCGCAAGACAGTTTACATTTGTACATTGGCGATTTTGGAAATAATTACACTGGAAGCCGAACTGATCTTCATATTTTAAAAATCGATAAAAATTCTTTTTTTACCCAAAATCCAATTATTGAAACCATCTCTTTCAGCTATTCGGATCAAACAGATTTATCTTCACAAAAACCAAATACCACCAATTTTGACTGTGAAGCTTTTATTGTTTCAAGAGATAGTATTTATTTGTTTACCAAACAGTGGACTTCTTCAAAAACTAACATTTATGTGCTGCCTAAACAGTCTGGAAATCACATTGCACAATTGAAAGGCACAATTGATACAAAAGGTTTAGTGACAGGCGCCGTTTATGTAGAAGATAAAAAACTTGTTGTCCTCTGCGGATATTCAAAAGTTGGAAAATCATTTCTGTATCTTTTATATGATTTCAAAAACTCTGATTTCACTTCGGGAAACCAACGCCGAATTGATTTAAAACTGCCTTTTCATCAAATAGAAGGAATTACAACCAAAGACGGAATTCATTATTTTATTACAAACGAATCACTCGTTCGCAAACCTATTATAAACACGCCGCAGCAAATGCATTATTTAGATTTGGGTTCGGTACTCAATTCGTATCTCCATAAATAATTCGTAAATCGTAAGATAATAGTTTACTTTTGCAGAAAGTTATGTTTTTAGAAACCTTCATAACTCACAATTTATAACTTATAATTACAACAGTGAATTACTTATCTGTAGAAAATATATCGAAGTCATTTGGAGAAAGAGTCCTTTTTGACAACATTTCGTTTGGAATCAACAAAGACCAAAAAATTGCTTTTATTGCCAAAAATGGTTCTGGTAAAACCACTATTATGAGTATTATTAATGGTTTGGAAGAGCCAGATACTGGACAAGTGGTTTTGCGAAAAGGAATCAGAATGGCATTTCTTTCTCAAGATAATAACCTGCAAGATGAACTTACGATTGAAGAAAGTATTTTCGCATCAGACAATGAAACACTGAAGGTAATTGAAGCTTACGAAAAAGCACTCGAAAACCCAAATGACGAAGAAGCGTATCAAAAAGCTTTTGATGCCATGGATCAGCACAATGCGTGGGATTTCGAAACGCAGTACAAACAGATTTTATTCAAACTAAAATTGGAAGATTTTAAACTAAAAGTAAAAAATCTTTCAGGAGGACAAAAAAAGCGTCTTTCATTGGCCATAATCTTAATTAATCGACCAGATTTATTGATTTTGGATGAGCCAACCAACCATTTAGATCTTGAAATGATCGAATGGCTGGAAAGTTATTTTGCAAAAGAAAACATTACGTTGTTTATGGTAACGCACGACCGTTTCTTTTTGGAACGTGTGTGTAATGAAATTATCGAATTAGACAACGGAAAATTATACCAATACAAAGGAAATTACTCGTATTACTTACAGAAAAAAGAAGAAAGAATTACTTCTGAAAATGCGAGTATTGACAAAGCCAAAAACCTTTTTGTAAAAGAATTAGAATGGATGCGCCGCCAGCCGAAAGCGCGAACAACCAAATCTAAATCACGTCAGGACGATTTTTACATTATTAAGGAAAAAGCACAAAGCCGACGTAAAGAAAACAAAGTCGAGCTTGAAATTAATATGGAAAGAATGGGAAGCAAAATTATCGAGCTTCACAAACTTTCTAAAAAATTCAAAGACCGAGTTATTCTCGACAACTTCAGTTTTGATTTCCAGCGCGGCGAAAGAATCGGGATTATTGGTAAAAACGGAACCGGTAAATCGACTTTCTTAAACTTGCTTACAGGCACAATTCCGCCAGACAGCGGACGTGTTGTAAAAGGCGATACTATAAAAGTTGGCTATTACACGCAATCTGGAATTAATCCAAAACCGGGTCAGCGAGTTATTGATATTATTAAAGAATACGGCGAATACATTCCGCTGACAAAAGGAAAGATTATTTCGGCTTCGCAATTATTGGAACGTTTCCTTTTTGATGCCAAAAAACAATACGATTATGTCGAAAAATTAAGCGGTGGAGAATTAAAACGTTTGTATTTATGTACCGTTTTAATTCAAAATCCGAACTTCTTGATTCTCGATGAGCCTACAAACGATTTGGACATTGTAACTTTAAACGTTTTGGAAAGTTTCTTATTAGATTATCCGGGCTGTTTATTGGTGGTTTCTCACGATCGCTATTTTATGGATAAAATTGTCGATCATTTATTTGTTTTTAGAGGACAAGGCGAAATCGAAAACTTCCCAGGAAACTATTCTGATTTCCGTGCTTACGAAGACAGCGCAGATGTTACTCAAAAAGAAGAAAACAAAGCTGAGAAAAAAGACTGGAAACAAAATAACCCAACCGGAAATCTAAGCTTTAACGAACAGAAAGAATATCAAAAAATCGAACGCGAAATCAAAGATTTAGAAATCGAAAAAGCCAAAATCGAACAGCTTTTCTCTGATGGAAAAGTTGCTGATGCTGATATCGAGAAAAAAGCCAACGAACTTCAAAACATAATCAATAAAATTGAAGCAAAAGAAGAAAGATGGTTTGAGCTTTCTGCAAAAATTGAAGGATAGTTTTAGTTTTCAGTCTCAGTTTTCAGTTTTCAGTTTTCAGTCTCAGTTTTTCTTTAAAAAAGTAAACATTTTCTTTCTTTTTTATTATTCTTGTAGAAAAATAGAAAATGGATTTTAAAGATTTATTGGCTTACAAAAAATCATTTGAACTGGCAATGGACATTTTTGAGATTTCGAAAACTTTTCCAAAAGAAGAAACCTATTCATTAACTGATCAAATTCGTCGTTCATCAAGAAGCGTTACAGCAAACATAGCAGAATCATACAGAAAAAGAAGATACATAAATCATTTTATAAGCAAACTGACTGATAGCGATGCTGAAAATTCAGAAACCAATACTTGGCTTGAATTTTCTTTAAAATGCAAATACATAAATCAGGAATTATTTGACCATTTGAATAAAAAAAGCATTGAAGTTGGAAAGCTAATTAATTACATGATCAATAATCCAAGTAAATTCGGCTGCCAAACAAAGTAGAAAACCAAAACTAAGACTGCGACCGAAACCGAGACTGAAAACTGAGACTGAAAACTGAGACTGAAAACTGAGACTGAAAACTGAAAACTGAGACTCAAACCGAAAACCAAGACTGAAAAATATTTTTATATAAATTAGCGATTTAAAACCCTAAAAAATGAAACACCTTTTATCAGCATTACTTACATTAACACTTTTCATTTCTTGCTCTAAAGATAAAGACGAAGTAAAAGATTATACTGCTCAAAACGAAAAAGAGATCACAGATTATCTGGCACAAAATAACTTAACTGCAACAAGAACTGATTCTGGTTTGTATTATATTATTGAAGAAGAAGGTGATGCTGAAGGAGAAACTCCATTAGCAACCTCAAATGTAACAGTTGCTTATAAAGGATATTATACGAACGGAAATGTTTTTGACCAAAGTGATGAACAAGGAGTTGCATTTAGTTTGACTCAAGTAATTCAAGGATGGAAAGAAGGTATTCCTCATTTTAAAGAAGGCGGGAAAGGCAAACTTTTAGTCCCTGCTCATTTAGGGTACGGGAGTAAAGATTACCAAAGCATACCAGGCGGATCTGTACTTATATTTGATATAAAACTAATTTCGGTTAATTAAGATTTTTTCAAATTCAGAATGCTGTTTCAAATTCAATCTTATCTAAAATTTCTTTGGGAATCTAAAAACGAACACGGAGTTCACTCTCCTTTTGTCTTTAGTTTACTCACCAAATGTTTTTACGATAAAAAGCCAAAACCCGAATATCAAATTCTAAAAAATTACAGAAAGTCACTTTTAGAAAATAACAATTTTATTGAAGTAACTGATTTTGGAGCTGGTTCTAAAGTCTTTAAATCAAACCGAAGACAAATTTCTAAAATTGCACAAACTGCAGGAATTTCACCAAAACGAGCCGAATTATTATTTAGAGTTACGCGTTATTTTAAACCTGAAAACATTCTTGAAATAGGAACTTCATTAGGATTAGCAACTTCGGCCTTAGCTTTAGGAAATACAGATGCCAATGTTATTACGATTGAAGGATGTCCTCAAACTGGAGGAACAGCCAGAAATCAATTGGATAAATTCGATTGTAAAAACGTTGAAAGTATAATTTCGGAATTTGAATCATTTTTAATTTATGAAAATCTAAATTCTAAAAACTTCGACTTAATATATTTCGATGGTAATCATTCAAAAAAAGCAACTTTGACATATTTTGAAGTATTGCTTCCAACAATAAACAACGATTCGGTTTGGATTTTTGATGATATTCATTGGTCGCCAGAAATGGAAGAAGCTTGGAAAACCATAAAAGAACATCCAAGAGTAAAAGTGACAATAGACACTTTTCAATGGGGATTTGTATTTTTTAGATACGAACAACCAAAAGAACATTTTATAATTCGAGCATAAAAAAAGACGACCATTTCTGATCGTCTTTTTTTATCTAATTCAAAATTCTAAAAAACTATTTTTTAGCTTCTTTGTTTTCTTCAGATTTTGCCCCCATTCTGTTTACAGTATACATAGGTGCAAATTTAATTTTCAAACCAGCGATTTTTCGGTTATCTTCTGATGTTAGACCTTCTTTTTCAACTGTATTTTTACGGCTGTCAAGTGCTTCATACATCAATTTAACCTCATCCCAGTCTTCTCTTGAATATTTATCTTTATTATCTTCTACAGTGTGAACGAACTGCTGATAAACGCTGTGAATATTTTTAGCATTTACCCAGTCAAAGTTCATATCATCACCTATTTTTCCTGCTCCAAATAAGGCATCTCTTAATTGCTGTTTCGGACTTGGAGCCGGTGGGGCAAATTGGGTGGCCATTTGATTTCTAAATTCTTCGTATTTAATTTTACTTGCATTAATTTTTTCGGTCGCTGCCGAATTATCTTTTAGGTCTGCTAAAGCTGCCTGAGCCTCTTGAGATTTTCTGTCATACTCTGCTTCTACAGTTTTCCAATTTTCTTTCAAATCAGCAGCAGCTACATTCTTAACAGAATCTACGTAGGTTACATATGAGTCTACAGTTTTTTGTGCTTTTTCTTGTTTCTCATCTTTACATGATGCAAAACCTAAGGCAATTAATGCAATTCCTAATCCTAATTTAATATTTTTCATAATGTTGAGTATTTAATATTGATTAATCAAATTTACTCAACAACAAACGTAAAAAAATTACATTATTGACACATTTTTAGAATTAAAAACATTTTAAAACTATAAAACACATAAAATAATGACTATTATGCAAAACAAATCAAAAAAGATATAACAATTTAAAACTTTAAAAAACATATTATTTTAAATGTTATCTCTTAAAAAAGCTTTTGTAACAAAATCCAATTCTCAACTACTTATCATTTTTATTGAAAAGTGTTTCGTACTTTTAAATCCAAAATTGTAAAACCAAATGGCAGATCCATTAATTAAAATAACTGACATAAGACGAAATTTTATTCTGGGGAATGAAACAGTTTATGTTCTAAAAGGAATTAATTTACAAATCAATAAAGGAGAATATGTTGCTTTAATGGGACCTTCTGGATCTGGAAAATCGACTTTAATGAACCTTTTAGGCTGTTTAGACACCCCAACTTCTGGGCGTTACATTTTAAACGGAAAAGATGTCAGCCAAATGAAAGACGATGAACTAGCCGAAATTAGAAATAAGGAAATTGGTTTCGTTTTCCAGACCTTTAATCTTTTACCTAGAACCACAGCCCTAGATAATGTCGCCTTACCTATGATTTATGCCGGTTACGGAAAATCAGATCGAATCGCACGCGCTACAGAAGTTCTAAAACAAGTAAACCTTGCCGATAGAATGGATCATCAGCCAAATCAGCTTTCTGGAGGACAGCGCCAGCGTGTTGCTGTTGCCCGTGCTTTGGTCAACAAACCGTCAATTATTTTAGCCGATGAGCCAACAGGAAACCTAGACAGTAAAACATCTGTAGAAATCATGAAACTTTTCGGAGATATTCACGCACAAGGAAATACTGTAATACTAGTAACCCACGAAGAAGATATTGCAGCATATGCACATCGCGTTATTCGTTTAAGAGATGGTTTAATTGAAAGCGACACGAGTAAATAATTTTAGATTTCTGATTTTAGACTTTAGATTAATTTCTAAATCTAAAATTATAGACAACAACATTTCAATCTAAAATCAGAAATCTACAATCTTAAATCACAATGAAAGTATACACCAAAACAGGCGACAAAGGAACAACAGCTCTTTTTGGAGGAACCCGTGTTCCAAAAGACCATATTCGAATTGACAGTTACGGAACTGTTGATGAACTAAATTCATATATAGGATTAATCCGCGATCAGGAAATAGATTCACATTATAAAACCATTTTAATAGAAATTCAGGATAGACTCTTTACAGTGGGTGCCATTTTGGCAACGCCGCCGGAAAAAGAAGTTTTAAAAAATGGTAAACTTAGATTAGAAAATCTCGGAATAATTGATTCAGATATCGAACTGCTCGAAAACGAAATAGATAAAATGGAAGAAAGTCTTCCACAAATGACTCATTTTGTTTTACCTGGCGGTCATCCTACCGTGTCACATTGTCATATTGCACGTTGTATTTGCCGTCGAGCAGAACGTTTAGCCGTGCATTTAAGCCACAATGAGCATGTTCCAGAAATCGCAATCATGTACTTAAACCGACTTTCTGACTACCTTTTTGTCTTGGCACGAAAGTTGTCCTTTGACCTAAAAGCGGAGGAAGTGAAATGGATTCCTAGAAAGTAAAAGCTTTCTTAAAATTTCAATTTTTTTAAATCCCAAATTCCAAGAAAAATTAATAATTCTTTGAATTTAAATTTTACATAAAAGCTTTAAAACAGGATGTTTTAAACTCCTTTTTAGGAATTTGAAATTTAAAAAATAGGGATTTAATAATTGACGTTCTTAAATTTTATTAAAATAAATCAAATTTTACTTGTCTTTTTCAGTAAAAAATTTATTTTTGCACAAACTAAATAGATAACAGATGTATTGGACATTAGAATTAGCATCTTATTTAAGTGATGCGCCATGGCCTGCTAACAAAGACGAACTTATAGACTACGCTATTAGAGCAGGTGCTCCATTAGAAGTAGTAGAAAACCTTCAGTCAATCGAAGATGAAGGAGAGATATATGAATCAATGGAAGAAATTTGGCCTGATTATCCAACAGACGAAGATTATCTTTGGAATGAGGATGAATATTAAAAAAATAAACCAAATGAAAAAGTCTCATCACAGAGGCTTTTTTTTTGGTTCAAATTAATTATATAAAATAAAGAAATACAATAAATTATGAGTTTCATAAACAGCATCATCAAAGTCTTTGTAGGTGATAAATCCGAAAAAGACGTCAAAGCTTTACAACCATATTTAAACAAAATTAAAGCGTTCGAAATTCCTTTAATGGAATTGTCTAATGACGAATTAAGAGGAAGAACCGTTTATTTTAAAGATAGAATTAAAGAAGCAAGAGCAGAGAAAGATGCTAAAATTGCTTCGCTTAAAGCTGAAGTTGAAAATATTGAGGATATCGACAAAAGAGAAGATATTTATGATGCAATAGACGCTCTTGAAAAAGAAGCTTATGAAATCTCTGAAAAAACTTTATTAGAAATTCTTCCTGAAGCATTTTCGGTTGTAAAAGAAACAGCACGTCGTTTCAAAGAAAACTCTCATATAGAAGTTACTGCGACTGCAAAAGACCGCGAATTCTCAGCTGCAAAATCATACATTACTATTGAAGGCGACAAAGCAATCTGGGCTAACAAATGGAATGCTGCCGGAAAAGATATCACCTGGGACATGATTCATTATGATGTTCAGTTAATTGGTGGTATGGTATTACACGAAGGTAAAGTTGCCGAAATGCAAACGGGAGAAGGTAAAACTTTGGTGGCTACCCTTCCACTTTACTTAAACGCTTTGACAGGAAACGGAGTTCACTTAGTAACAGTAAACGACTACTTAGCAAAACGTGACAGCACATGGAAAGCACCTTTATTCGAATTCCACGGTTTATCTGTAGATTGTATCGATAACCACCAGCCAAGTACAGAAGCTAGAAAAAAAGCCTACGATGCCGATATTACTTACGGAACCAACAACGAGTTTGGTTTTGACTACTTAAGAGATAACATGGCACATTCGCCAAGCGATTTAGTGCAGAGAAAACACAATTTTGCCATTGTCGACGAGGTTGACTCTGTATTAATTGATGATGCTAGAACACCGCTTATCATTTCTGGACCAGTTCCTCAAGGAGATCGTCACGAATTCAACGAATTGAAACCAAAAATCGAAAACTTAGTTGCACAACAACGCCAGTTAGCGAATGGTTTCTTAGCTGAAGCTAAAAAATTAATCAAAGAAGGTAATACTAAAGAAGGTGGTTTCTTATTATTAAGAGCTTACAGAAGTTTACCTAAAAATAAAGCATTAATTAAATTTTTAAGTGAAGAAGGAATTAAACAATTGCTTCAAAAAACTGAAAATCAATACATGCAGGATAACAATCGCGAAATGCACAAAGTAGACGAAGCTTTGTATTTTGTGATTGAAGAAAAAAACAATCAAGTAGAATTGACAGATAATGGTATTAAATACCTTTCTGGCGATACTGATGCGGATTTCTTTATTTTACCAGACATTGGAACAGAAATCGCAGCTATCGAAAAACAAAAACTTGACAAAGATGCTGAAGCTGAAGCCAAAGAAAGATTATTTCAAGATTTTGGTGTAAAAAGCGAGCGTATCCACACTCTTACTCAGCTTTTAAAAGCGTATGCTTTATTTGAAAAAGACGTAGAGTATGTTATCATGGACAACAAAATTATGATTGTCGATGAGCAAACAGGTCGTATCATGGATGGACGTCGTTACTCAGACGGTCTTCATCAAGCGATCGAAGCAAAAGAAAACGTAAAAATCGAAGCTGCAACTCAAACTTTTGCAACTGTAACATTACAGAATTATTTCAGAATGTACAGCAAATTAGCCGGTATGACGGGTACTGCTGTTACAGAAGCGGGTGAGTTATGGCAGATTTATAAATTGGATGTTGTTGAAATTCCAACAAACCGTCCAATTGCAAGACAAGACAAAGAAGATTACATCTACAAAACAACACGTGAAAAATTCAACGCGGTAATCGAAGATGTAACAGAATTATCAAAAGCTGGTAGACCAGTATTGATTGGAACAACTTCTGTAGAGATTTCGGAATTATTAAGCCGTATGCTTAAAATGAGAGGAATCACTCATAACGTATTGAACGCTAAAATGCATAAGCAAGAGGCACAAATCGTTGAAGAAGCTGGTAAAGCCGGAGTTGTAACCATAGCAACAAATATGGCCGGTCGTGGTACTGATATTAAATTATCTCCAGAAGTAAAAGCTGCGGGAGGTTTAGCAATCGTAGGTACTGAGCGTCACGATTCTCGTCGTGTAGACAGACAGTTACGTGGTCGTTCTGGTCGTCAGGGAGATCCAGGAAGTTCTCAATTTTATGTTTCTCTTGAAGATAACTTAATGCGTTTATTTGGTTCTGAAAGAGTTGCAAAAGTAATGGACAGAATGGGATTAAAAGAAGGTGAAGTTATTCAGCATTCTATGATGACTAAATCTATCGAACGTGCTCAGAAAAAAGTAGAAGAAAATAACTTTGGTGTTCGTAAACGTTTATTAGAGTATGATGATGTAATGAACTCTCAGCGTGAAGTAGTGTACAAACGCCGTCGTCACGCCTTATTTGGAGAGCGTTTAAAACTGGATATTGCCAACATGCTTTATGATACTTGCGAATTAATTGTAAGCAACAATAAAGTAGCCAATGACTTTAAAGGATTTGAATTTGATTTAATTCGTTATTTCGGAATCACATCTCCAATTTCAGAAGCTGATTTTGTAAAATTATCAGATATTGAAGTTACAGGAAAAGTATACAAAGAAGCTTTAGCATTCTACACTGAAAAAACAGAAAGAAGCGCAAGAGAAGCTTTCCCAATCATCAAAGGAGTTTACGAAGAGCCAAACAACCATTTCGAAAGAATTGTAGTTCCGTTTACAGACGGAATCAAAACTCTAAATGTGGTAACTGACTTGAAAAAAGCTTACGATAGCGAAGGAGCTCAATTAATTGCTGATTTCGAGAAAAACATCACACTTTCTATTGTGGATGAAGCTTGGAAAAAACACTTACGTAAAATGGACGAATTGAAACAATCTGTTCAATTAGCCGTTCACGAACAAAAAGATCCTTTGCTTATTTACAAATTAGAAGCTTTCAATTTGTTTAGAGGAATGCTGGATAACGTTAACAAAGAAGTTATTTCATTCTTATTCAAAGGTGATTTACCTGCTCAAAACGCTCCTGAAATTCACGAAGCAAGAGAAGTTCGTCAAAAAGAAAACTTACAATTAAGTAAAGACGAAATTCCAAACAGCGAAAGCATGAATCGTGAAGCTGGAGAAACACAACAGCGTCAGGTAACCGAAACGATCGTTAGAGATATGCCAAAAATCAATCGTAACGATACGGTAACGGTTCAAGAAGTAGCAACTGGTAAAACAGAAACTATGAAATTCAAAAAAGCAGAAAGCCTTATCGCTTCTGGAGCTTGGGTTTTAGTGAACTAATACATACGTTTTAATCTCAGTTTTCACTTAAACTGCAGAACGAACGACACTTAAATATCCCCGATAATTATCGGGGATTTTTTTTATAAAAAACTTTCAAATAAGTTTATGATAAAAACGAATTAAATGTACTTTTGCATTTGAAACATAGAAATTCACTCTTGAAGAAACTTTTTATCATATTACTTTCGATTACCCTTCTGGTGCCGTCTTTTGGTAAGGTCTTCATTTATGCTTCTTTCAAATTAAATCAAAAAGAAATTTCGAAAACAATATGCGTGCAGCGCAAAATGGTTTTCAATACTTGCAACGGCCGATGCGAGCTTCAAAAAAGCTTAAAAAAATACGCCGACAACGAAAAGAAAATGCAAGACAATCTAAAAGAAAAAGCAGAGATTGTTTACATCCAGAATACAAATACTTCCCTATATACTTTAGTCGCTCCTGTTGAAACTGCTGCAAAAAACTTTGCAAGTGCAGATAAAAAACCTGTTTCGATTACTGTTGTGGCATTTCGCCCTCCATCCTGTTTTATATAATTTTTTAAAATCTTAATTCAATTTTTTAATTGAATAAATTTCGCTGTGTAAAAACATCGAATACATAAGTGCCTATATCTAAATCTCAAATTTAGTTATGCACAATAAGAATCAAATTATTTAAAACAACAGAAACCCAAAGTGAAAAGATTATTTATTCTATTTCTTTCCTGTATGCTATTAGTACCTTCTTTTGGCAGTTTCTTTGTATATACCTCATTCAAGTTAAATCAGGAAGAAATTTCTAAAACCATCTGCGTACAGCGAAAAATGATGTTTAACAGCTGTAACGGACGATGCGAACTTCAAAAAAGTTTAAAAAAATATGCCGATAACGAGAAAAGAATGCAAAACAATCTGAAAGAAAAAACAGAAGTAGTTTACATTCAAAATTTCGTTTTAAATAATTTCGAACTGACATTACCAGCCGAACCAAAAAGAAAAATTTACAGCTCTTTCCATAAAAAACCAATAGGGGTTTCAATTCCTGCATTTCATCCTCCATCCTATTTCATATAAATTTTAATTAGGCTTTATGAATTAAGCCTGTTCAAAGATGAAGCATCTGAGAACACACAATACTTTTTAAAATTTATAGAATTTAAAATGAAAAAAATATTCTTTACCCTTTTTATTATAGGGCAATGTGTTTTTGCACAAAACAAAACAGCGCAGGACACAACAAAATCGCAGGAACTTGAAAATGTTTTTATAACCGCAAATCGTACAGCTGCACAACGAAAAGAAACTCCAGTTGCCATTAGTAAATTAACGGCAAAAACGATCAATGAAACCAAAGCGACAGCTGTTTACGAAATTGTAAACAAAACTCCCGGTGTATTAATGGTCAATTTAGGTAACGAACAACACATGATGTCTATTCGACAGCCTATGACTACAAATGCTTATTATTTGTATTTGGAAGACGGACTGCCTATTCGTCCAATGGGAATTTTTAATCACAATGCCCTATTAGAAATCAACCAATTTAACCTTCAAAGTATTGAAGTTGTAAAAGGTCCAGTATCTTCATTATACGGACCAGAAGCAGTAGGCGGAACGATTAACTTAATTTCGCTTAAACCTCCTGTTGATCCTGAATTTAAATTTGGAATTCAGGCTGATAATTACGGTTACAGAAGATTTCAAGCCGCTGGAGGAGCAACAATTGGAAAAGTCGGATTTCATATTGCCGGAATTTCAAGTTTACAAGAAAATGGCTGGATGACGTATTCAGATTACAACAAAGACAACCTAAACGCCAGAATCGATTACAACATTTCACTTTCTACCCGATTGATAAGCAATACTATGTATGGGAAATACTATTCGGATATGAGTGGAACTGTAAACGAAGATGCTTTTAATAATAGAACGTACAAAAGCACTTCTAATTTTACGTATAGAAAATCTGATGCTCTACGTACTCGTTTAACGCTTGAGCACGATTGGAACGATAACTCAAACAGTTACATTACAGTTTATTTACGCGATAATAAATTAGGACAAAACCCGTCATACGGAATTAAATGGAGTCCAACCGTAAATCCTACAACAGCAAAAGGTGAGGTAAACTCAAACAACTTTAAAAGCTATGGTGCAATTGGACAGCACGTTCAAAAATTTGATTTCTTGAATACCAAAATTGTAGCCGGAGCTTTATATGATTATTCTCCTGTAACGTATTGGTCGTATGTAATCGATTTAAAAGCCAATTTAAATCCGGGAGAACCCGGAAAACAAACCGTAGATTCATACGAAATTATAGCTGAACATCCTGATTCAAAACTAGCCGATTATACTGCAGACATCTTCAATACAGCAGGTTATGCTCAGATTAGTTTTAATCCAATCGAGAAAGTAATAGTAACGCTTGGCGGACGTTACGATAATATGAAAGTCAACTATGATAATGCACTTGACCTTTCAAGCGGAAGCAAAGTATACGACAAAACTACTTTTAAAGCAGGTATCAACTACAATCCTGTACATTTTGCAGGTTTTTACGGGAATTATTCACAAGGATTTGCGCCTCCGGGAATTACATCTATTTTTAGAACAAAACCAGGTACAGGTGGTACAACTGGTGTTCCAGCTGATTTTTATTACAACCTTAAACCCGCAGAATTTAACAATTATGAAATTGGCGGATGGCTTACTTTTTTAGAAAATAAACTGAACTTTGACTACGCCTTGTATTATATGGAAGGCCAAAATGAATTATTAAACATAAAACTACCTGACAACTCAACAGATTATCGTTCTGCAGGAGAAACACGCCACAAAGGAATTGAGTTTGGAGCTTCATACAAACCCTCAAAACAATTCAATATTCGTCTTGGTGGAACGTATGCACAACATACTTATATCGATTTTAAACTTTCAGACAAACCAACAGATCCTGTTCAAGATTTAAATGGCAAAGAAATGCCGGCTGCACCAAAATGGTCAGGAAATTCAGAAGTAAGTTATTACCCAAATTGGCTTCCAAATCTGAGAACCTCTTTAGAATGGCAGCTTGTGGGAAGTTACTATCAGGATCAGATTAATACCGTAAAGTATTCAGGTTATAATATATTCAATGCCAGAATTGGCTACCAATGGAGAAAAATTGAGGTTTACGGAAATGTCTTAAATCTTACTGATAAATTGTATGCTTACAATGTATCGAGAGCTAATACCACAAATGCACAGCCAACTTATACTGCAGCGGCGCCAAGAACATTTGTATTTGGAATTCAGTATAATTTTTCATTAAAAAAATAATATTTAGCCACTCTCAGCACAGTTGGGAGTGGTCAAAAAACTAAACCAATGAGTAAAGAAACGAATAAAAAATCTTCGAAGAAGAACCAGAAATCTTTTGGGTCTAAGTTCATAAAAAAGATCAAACAGCACATGTACAAATGGCATCGTGTTATTGGATTGATTACGGTTGTTCCCGTAATTTTCTGGACGCTTTCTGGTTTGATGCACCCGTTTATGGCGCATTTTTTCAAACCTGAAATTGCACATGACAAAATAGAACAATACATCATTGATAAAAGTCAGCTGAAATATTCTATTCAGGACGTATTATTAAAAAACGAGCTGACACAATTTAAAAACTTCAGAATTGTAACTTTCAATAATAAAACCTATTATCAGGTAAAAACCTTTTTTGGTGAATTGGTTTATTTTGACACTTCAAATGCCCAAAAATTAGAAAACGGAGATCAAAAATATGCCGAATGGCTTTCGCGCTATTTTCTGGACGACCAAAAAAGTCTTGTCAAAAACAGTGAAATTTTAACCGAATTTACTTCGCAGTACAAATATGTAAACCGCTATCTTCCAGTTTACAAAATCACTTTTGATCGACCAGATGAAATGCAGATTTATGTAGAAACATCATCGAGCAAACTTGCCACGTACAATCCGGTTTCAAGACAAATTTTCATTTCATTATTTGATACTTTTCATAACTGGTCATTTATAGATGCTATTTCGAACAACAGCGTACGAATTATTACCATGATTTTTCTGTTGTCGATTATTGGATTTTCTGCCTTAAGCGGTATTTTAATATATGGTTTATTATGGAAACAGTTCAAAAAAACAGATTCACTGCAACCTAAAAAAGGACTTCGAAAGTACCATCGCCAAATTGGAATCTGGGTTTCTCTTTTTACGTTAACATTCGCATTTAGCGGCGCATATCATACTACCACAAAATGGTCTCCGAATATGCTTTCGCAGATGGTTTACGAACCAACATTTGTAACCAAAGAAATTGCAACAGCAAATAATACACTTAACGTCGACTGGAATCGTTTTCAGAACGTGAGTCTTATTACCTTAAATGACTCTGTTTATTTTCGCTGTCAATTGGCAGAAAAAGAAACTGGAAGATTTAAAAAACCAAAATCAGCTTCTAAGTGGAATAAAAATGAAAACTCAAAATCGGAAATTCTGTATATCAATGCGGCTTCAAATAAAATAATTCCTAATCTTGATTTGGAATATGCGGAATTTCTAGCTTTTTATTTTACGGATGGCGCGCCAAAAAGATCTTGTTGTGAAATGACCGAAACTTCAGATGAAGAACCTCAGCCTTCTTTGGAAAACACAAAATTATTAGAATCAAAAGTTTTACATGATTTTGAAAGCCGGGAATATGGTTTTGTCAACAAAAGACTTCCTGTTGTAAAACTGGCTTATGATACACCTGAGAAAACGACTTATTTTATAGAAACTTCAACTTCAAGACTTGCTGCTGTGGTTAAAAACTCAGATCGTGTAGAAGGATATTCTTTTGCCATTTTACATAAATTTTTATTTATGGATTGGGCAGGAAAAAATATCCGTGATCTGGCGACAGTATTGGCTGCACTGAGTATTTTAATTGTGAGTATATTAGGTTTTATTCTTTTTTTAAAGAGGTAATTTCATCTCCTGCAAGGTTTTTAGATGATCAAACATAAACATACCTTCAAGGTTTAAAAAACCTTGAAGGAATTCTATTGCGGATTATCTTGATAGTAACGGGCTTCTATTCGTTTAATATCTTTAATTGAATTTTTGGCCCAGTCCAAACGTTTTACCAGAATTTCTTCTTCGGTCAATTTCCAATCAATATCAGATCGGCGAAGTCTGTTCGTCAAATTCTGAATAATAATTGCTGCCGAAACCGAAATATTCAAACTCTCTGTAAAACCAACCATGGGTATTTTTAAGAAACCATCTGCATTGTCCATAATTTCTTTTGACAAGCCTTCTTTTTCTGTTCCGAAGAACAGAGCACTTGGTTTTGAAATATCGAAATCCTCCAGCATACAGTCTTTTTCATGCGGAGTTGTGGCAATAATTTGATATCCCTTATTTTTTAAATCAGAAAGACAGCCTGAAACTGAATCAAATCTATTAATATCAACCCATTTCTGAGCGCCTAAAGCAATTTCCTTATCAATTCGTTTACCAAAACGCTGTTCGATTACATTCAGTTCCTGAATTCCAAAAACCTCACAACTACGCATTACCGCGCTCGTATTATGCATTTGATACACATCTTCAACAGCAACTGTAAAATGTTTGGTGCGGTTTTCTAATACTTTTAAGAAATTACTCTTTCTGTTTTCTGTCAATATATTTTCTAAAAAGGCGAGGTAATCTAAATCAATCATTAATTAGTATTTTTATTTTCAATTATATTATTAATAACATTATACAATACAAATGTATTCCAATCATTTTTATATGAATAGCCACGATTAAAATCTAAAGAATTTTCTTTGGAATAAATAGAAATATAGGTATTGTACTTCCTTACAGCTATATCGTGCCAAAGAATAAGTTTTTTTTCTTGCTTGAAAAGTTTAGAAACTTCAATAATAACACCTTCTTGAGTAATATTTACATCTCCAATCAAGAAAGATTCACCTGATTGAAATTTTTCGATAAAAGAAAGTGTTTTGTCTTTAAAATATAAATCCCATAGAGAATTCAATATATTAGAATATAATTCATGACATTCATGTTTCTTTATACCTAAATATGTATTGAAATTTATTTTTAATATTTTGTTATTGGAATTCTTAATAAACAATTGATATTCTCTTCCAAAAACAAATTTATATTGATAGAAAGTAATGCCGTAACGAAATTCTTTTATTTCGTTTACTTTAAAAAATGTAGAGTCATCATTAGCTAAATCTTTATCTTCAAACTTTATAAAATCTGGGTGAAGATGAAGATTTCGCTTATAATCTAAAAAACTTCTTTTAATTTTTACTTTTAATTCTGAAGACACTTTTATTTTTTGATGCCAAAAATAAGTATTTAGTTTTAAATACTTATTTTAAGTTACTGATGTAAATAACAGCTAAATTTTTCATTTAGCTTCTCATGCAGTACATTCGCTTGTTTTAAATCTACCGACAAAACATCATCTTTATAAGAATCTCCGCTAAAATCAGCTTGTTTATTTTTAGAATGGTGTTTTAAACGGTCAAACATGGCCTCTTTTTCATTCTCAGAATAATCGGCATTTATAAATGTCACAAATCGCTCCACAACATTTTTCATTCCTTCATTATAATTCAGCATGGTAACATTATCGTCGGTTTCATAAAAATCCAGAAAACCTTGAAAATATTTTTCCAGAACCAAAGCTCCGTATTGCTGAAAACTAATTTGGTTGATTTCCTTTTGAGTAATTCCAAAAACACTTGGCGGAATTAAATTTGGCACCATGTGCATTCCCATTAATTTTTGATGTGATTTTAAAACATCTGACGGATCGCGGTACAGCAAAGCAAAAGGAACATCTGGAAAAATAGATCTTAAATAAGACGCGTTAAATATATTCCATGCATCGAGTTTTATAATCAGGTATTTTTGTTCTGGAAATCTTTTTTGTCCCAGGAACCTCATAACCGACTCCAGTAAAATCGTTTTGCTATCAAGACCAAAAGCGTCACTTCTTAAAATCTGGTCAATAATAGGCGCTTCAGAAATCATAATATTTTCTGTTGAAGTCGCCAAAGACTGGCTCAACATTGTAGAACCACATCTTGAAACATGAAATACCAGTGATTTTAATGCAACAAAATCTAAATCCTTAGACCATTCAATCAAATTTTCTGCTGTACTTATTAATTTAACCCGTTTAGAATTGTAACTATGACTTTTGCATCTTGCAATTGTTTCATCAAAAAAAGGTTCTTCAAATAGAATATCTGACAAATAAATCCATTCAAAATAAATTTGATTTTCTTGTTCGATTAATTTTACCGGAATCCAATTGGCAACAGGGTTCTGAATATTTTCCATTTTATACAGTTAAATTTGATTGAAGTTTAGCAATAAGTGCAGCATTAATATCCGATGGATTTCTAGAAAGCTCTTCGATCATTCGCTTTTTAACCTCGTCTGAATATTCTGTTGGCGGTTTATAATGTATATCAAAACCCATTTTAGCAAACAATGCATCAGACCATTCGTTTCGTATACAATCTAGTGTGAGATGAATTCTTGGCTCAGAACTCTTATTCTGTACACTATGTGGCAATTGGAAATTTGCGTACCAGCACTCGCCCATTTTCATAGGAACTAATTTTTGATCGACATAAAAATATACTTCAGAATTGGTGATAATAGGAACGTGAATTCTAAAAAAACCATCTTCATAAGAAGTATCATTATCTACATGTTCTTTAATCTCGCTGTCAGGTCCAAGTCTTAATAATCTCACTGCTTCTTTTTCACATTGAAACCAATCCATTATTTCTTTAAAATAAGGACAGCTGTCCAGCAGAGGCGTATTTTTATATTCTTTATCTGGAAAAGAAAGAATATCGGTTTCTAATCCTGACTGCGAACGCAGGGAAACACTGGTCCATTTACCTTCATACCGATAGGTATTAAAATGCGGTGTCCATAAATTGGTTTCGCAGGTTACTAAATCATTTTGCAATTTTTCGATTGAAAAAGAAATCGGCAGCTGGCAGGAAGAAGGATTCATACGCTTACAGGATTAAATTTAACAAGGATATTTTACTAGGTAAATATATAAATTTATAAAAGCCAATTTGTTAAATAAATAAGCAAAAGTTTACAAATTAACAAAGACTTTGAATCAAACAGAAGCAACCAAGCTATTCACTATAAAATGGTAAAGCTTATGAGTGGAAACTGATACAGGTTCAGAATCTGTTTTTAGTATTAGATCTGCTTTCTGCGGAATTTCAAAAACATCGCTGATTCCGGTAAAGTTTTTAATTTTATTCTCGTCATCGTCTGGCAGCAGTGCTTTTTTATACAATCCTTTGGGGTCTCTTTCAATCAAATTAGCAATTGAACAATCTAAAAATATAGTTCTCACAAACTCAAAAGAACGTAATTCATTCCGAAGATTTTCATATGGATTGATAACCGACATTAAGACGATTTTATTTTCGCTGATTAAATTTCGCCCCACATTAAAAAGCCGTCTCACGTTTTCACAGCGGTCTTCTTTAGAAAATCCTAAATCTTTACAAATTGTTTTTCGGTACACATCGCCGTCCACAATCTCAGCATTGTAATTATTTTCCATTAACAGCTGCCTAACATTTTGTGCTAGTGTAGTTTTTCCTGAACCCGATAAACCTGTAAATTGTATTAAAATCATTGGGAATTTTCTTTCTCTAATCTGGCATTAAAACTAAATAATTTAAAAAGACGTACAACGAGTAGAAATACGCTTTATTTCTTAAAAAAATAATACAAATCCTATCTATTACTAACCATCTGAATACAGAAATTACTATTTTTATCTTTTAATAAAAGTAAGAATGAAAAAGAAACTTGTTGTTTTAACTGGAGCCGGAATCAGTGCTGAAAGCGGTATTAAAACTTTCCGCGACAGCGAAGGATTATGGGAAGGACATGACGTAATGGAAGTGGCAACTCCAGAAGGCTGGTATAAAAACCAAGATTTGGTTTTAGACTTTTACAACAAAAGACGCCAGCAGTTAAAAGAAGTACAGCCTAATTTAGGACATCAGATTTTAGCCGAACTGGAAAACGATTTTGAGGTACAAATTATTACTCAAAACGTTGATGATTTACATGAACGTGCAGGAAGTACAAACGTTCTCCATTTGCATGGCGAATTATTAAAAGTGAGAAGCACGCAGAATAAAAACCTCATTTTAGACTGGACAGAAGATTTAATAACAGGCGATTTGGATAAAAACGGACATCAACTGCGTCCGCATATTGTTTGGTTTGGAGAAGAAGTTCCAGCACTCGAAGAAGCAATTGACATAACCGAAACGGCTGATTATTTTGCTGTAATTGGGACTTCGTTACAAGTGTATCCAGCAGCGGGATTAATTGCTTACACACCAAGTACAACTCCAGTTTTTTATATTGATCCAAAACCCATTGCCATTCCAAATCTTCGAAATAAAGTAGAAACCATCGCAAAATTTGCTTCGGAAGGAGTTGCAGATTTAAGGAATAGTTTATTGAACTTAGAAAAACAACATGATTTTTGAAAGCTGGTTACAACAGTTGGCACAATTAAACGCATTCTGGCTCTTTGTTTTCTTTTTAATCGAAAACTTAGCGCTAATAATTCTATCCGTTTTAATTGGAAAAATCTTCGAACCAGAAAATACCGTTTTAAAAAGCAAAGACCAAAAATGGGTTTTATTAACACTCATTTGCAACACCTTCATAACCTTATTAGGTTTCGAATTATATCATTACGGAATTCTAAAAATAGATTTTTCAGAATCTATAAAGCTTATCTTTTTCGATACGCTTTTATTGATTTTGTTAATGGATCTTTTAATGTTTCTTTTTCATTATCTGGTTCACCATTTAAAATGGCTGTATCCAATTCATAAACTGCATCATACGCATGTCGAAACCAATGTCTACAGTTTGTATGTACTTCACCCTATTGAAACTTTGGGATTTGGAGTTATCTGGCTGTTTTTAATTACGATCTTAAAATTTAATTATCTGAGTATTATAACGTATCTTATTCTGAATTTGTCTTACGGAATATTTGGTCACTTGAAAACCGATATTTTTCCTTCTTTTTGGTATCAAAATTATTTTACCAAATGGATTTCGACTACCAGATTTCATAACGATCATCATAAAAATGAATCCCGAAATTTTGGTTTTTACTTTACCATCTGGGATAAAATTTTCAAAACCATAATTTAAGGCCGAATATAGCTTTCAGAAGTTTTAACAATACCTTATATTTGCACCTTTCGAAAAACAACATAACAATGACTACTCTAAACGAATTGAATGCTATATCGCCAATTGACGGAAGATATAGAAATAAAACTCAAAATTTAGCACCTTTCTTTTCTGAAGAAGCTTTAATAAAATATCGTGTTTTAGTTGAAGTTGAATACTTCATTGCTTTATGCGAAATTCCATTACCGCAATTACAAGGTATTGATTCTTCTTTATTTGAAAGTTTAAGAAACATCTACAAAAACTTCTCAACCGAAGATGCACTTTGGATTAAAGAAACTGAAAAAGTAACCAACCACGACGTAAAAGCGGTTGAATACTTTATTAAAGATGCTTTTGAAAAATTAGGTTTATCTCAATACAAAGAGTTCATTCACTTCGGATTAACATCTCAAGATATCAACAATACAGCAATTCCGCTTTCTACAAAAGAAGCGTTTGAGCAAGTTTATATGCCAACATTAATTTCTGTAATTTCTAAATTAAAAGAATTAAGTGTAGAATGGAAAGACATTCCAATGCTGGCACGTACGCATGGACAACCTGCCTCTCCTACACGTTTAGGAAAAGAAATTTTGGTTTTCGTTGAGCGTCTTGAAGAACAAATGCGCTTGTTATTCAATATTCCGTTTGCGGCTAAATTTGGTGGTGCAACAGGAAACTTCAACGCGCATCACGTAGCCTATCCGCAAATTGACTGGAAACAATTCGGAAATAAATTTGTTGAATCTAATCTGGGTTTACAACATTCTTTCCCAACCACTCAAATTGAGCATTACGATCATTTTGCTGCTTTCTTTGATGCTTTAAAAAGAATCAACACCATTATTATCGATTTAGATCGTGACATTTGGACGTATGTTTCAATGGATTATTTCAAACAAAAAATCAAAGCAGGAGAAATTGGTTCATCGGCAATGCCGCATAAAGTAAACCCAATTGATTTTGAAAACTCTGAAGGAAACTTAGGAATTGCAAACGCTATTTTAGAACATTTAGCAGCAAAATTACCTATTTCGAGATTACAGCGTGACTTAACTGACAGTACTGTTTTACGTAATGTTGGTGTTCCTTTCGGACATACTATTATTGCTTTTGAAGCCACTCTTAAAGGCTTGAACAAATTGCTTTTAAACGAAAGTAAATTTGCTGAAGATTTAGAAAAAAACTGGGCAGTTGTAGCAGAAGCCATCCAGACTATTTTACGTCGTGAAGCATATCCAAATCCATACGAAGCTTTAAAAGGTTTAACTAGAACCAATGAAGCAATCGACAAAAATGCAATTCATAATTTTATTGCAACATTAGAAGTTTCTGATGCTGTTAGAGCAGAATTATTGCAGATAACACCTAGTAATTACACAGGAATTTAAAGAAAACCTAAAATATTCTACCAAAAAAAGCTATCTTTATCGAGATAGCTTTTTTTATTTAACCTTGGAAGTTAAACCAGATCATTTCACCTAACTATTATAATGCATAATAAGTTCCCCGATTTTATTTGAAATGGAAAGCTGGACTAGCTCCTAAAAAACTAAAATACCACTTATGATTGCCTTAAATGCCGCTGCAGAAAGTACACACCACTTACAACCCTTAATTAGTGATCTGGGATTAATCCTGATGACTGCCGGAATTGCCGTTCTTCTATTTAAAAAAATGAAACAACCTTTGGTTTTAGGCTACCTGATTGCAGGTTTTTTAGCGGGAAACCATTTTGATTTTTTCCCTTCGATTACCGACATGAAAAGTGTCGAAGTCTGGGCCGAAATCGGTGTTATATTTTTATTATTTAGTTTAGGGCTCGAATTCAGTTTTAAGAAGTTGATGAAAGTGGGCGGTACATCTTCCGTCACCGCCATCACCCAGATTTTATTCATGACACTCATAGGATATTGTGTGGGCCAATGGATGGGCTGGGGAAAAATGGACAGTATTTTTCTAGGAGCGACACTCTCTATTTCATCCACAACCATTATTATCAGAGCGTTTGACGAATTAGGTGTAAAAGGAAAAAAGTTCGTTGGAATTGTATTTGGAGCTCTTATTGTTGAAGATATCGTTGCCATTTTAATGCTTGTACTCCTTTCAACAATTGCCGTGAGCGATCAGGTTTCTGGAGCCGAACTTTTACAATCTGTTTTAAAACTGGTTTTCTTTTTAATCATTTGGTTCTTAGGCGGAATTTTCATTATTCCAACTATTCTAAAAAAAGCCAAACATCTTTTAACCGATGAAATGCTGCTGATTATTTCGCTCGCTTTGTGTTTAATGATGGTAATTTTTGCAGCCAATGTTGGTTTTTCTCCGGCACTTGGAGCTTTCATTATGGGATCAATCATTGCTGAAACCACAATGGCAGAAAAAATCGAACATTTAATTCAGCCTGTAAAGGATCTATTTGGTGCTGTTTTCTTCGTTTCTGTGGGAATGTTAATTAATCCTGGAACATTAGTTATATACGCTCTTCCAGTAGCTTTAATTACGCTATTGACTATTTTCGGAAAAGCATTTAGTTCCTCAATTGGAGCTTTGCTTTCGGGACAGCCTTTAAAACAATCTGTTCAAACCGGAATGAGTTTGGCGCAAATTGGAGAATTCTCTTTTATCATTGCCACACTTGGAATGACTTTAAAAGTAACCAGTGATTTCTTGTATCCAATTATCGTGGCTGTTTCGGCGATCACAACTTTTACAACTCCATTTTTAATTAAATATTCAGAAGGTTTTGCTCTTTTTTTAGAATCTAAAATGCCTAAAAAATGGGTTAAAAATATCAACCGTTACAGTGTAAATGCGCAAGCCATTAAATCAGTAAGCACTTGGCAGATTGTTTTAAGATCTTCAATCACACAAATTATTCTCCATACCATAATTATTACGGCCATTATTTTATTGTCTTCTAAATTCGTTGCGCCTTTAGTTGCTGATACGCGATTCGGAAATACTTTAGCGGCTTTATTAACCTTAGTCGTAATTGCTCCTTTTTTATGGGCACTTTCACTGCGACGTGTAAAAGTAGATGAAGTTGAAACATTATGGGAAGAACGAAAATACCGCGGCGCCCTTTTAATGCTTATTTTAATTAGAATGAGTCTTGGATTGTTCTTCGTAGGATTTTTGCTGAATATTTTCTTTTCTCCTTTAGTCGCATTTATTGCCTTGATTATTGCGATTGGAGCGTATCAAATTTTCCCTAAAAAATTAAACGAACAATATCATAAAATTGAGAATCATTTCTTGAAAAACCTCAACGACCGCGAAAACAAAAAAATTGATAGACGATATGCCAATTTAACTCCGTGGGATGGTCATATGTCCTTTTTTGAAATTAAAAAAGAATCCAATTTAGTTGGTAAAACTTTAGAAGAATTAAAAATCCGGGAGCAATTAGGAATCAACATTGCTTATATCAAACGAGGAGATGTTACGATCCCTATTCCAACCAAAACCGAACGTTTATTTCCAAGCGATGAAATCTGTGTAATTGGTACCGATGCCCAAATTGCCGAGTTTACCAAATACCTAAATCAAAATGAAACCGAAGCGCCTGGAAAGGTCGAAGAAACAAATATTGTTTTACGTCAGCTGGAAGTTTCTCAAGAAGAATTCATCAAAAAAAGCATCGGACAATTCAGAGCCAAAACTAACGGAATGGTCGTAGGAATCGAACGAAACGGAAATCGCATCTTAAACCCAGAATCTAGTTTAGTCTTAGAAAGAAATGACATCCTATGGGTGGTTGGAGATAAGAAAAGAATGAGCGCTTTGATGGCTTTTGAAGGTGCAAAGGTTCAAAGGGACAGAGGTTCAAAAATCTCGTAGAAAATAAAAAGGCTGATATTTTTCCAAATGGAAAAATATCAGCCTTTAAACTTTGTCCCTCTGTCCCTTTGAACCTTTGCTCCTTTGAACCTTTGCTCCTTTGAACCTTAAAGTTACTTATTCGGCTGCGGTGTTAAACGCAGATAAGGCTTAATTGGTGTGTGTCCTTTTGGGAATTTAGCAGGAATATCGCTATCTGGAATTGCAGGAGCAATGACTACATCTTCACCATCTTTCCAGTTTGCTGGAGTGGCAACACTGTAATTTGCCGTTAACTGTAAACTGTCGATTACACGAAGTAATTCATCAAAATTTCTTCCTGTAGAAGCTGGATACGTTAAAGTCAATTTGATTTTTTTATCTGGTCCGATAACAAAAACAGAACGAACTGTAAATTTATCGCTTGCATTTGGATGAAGCATATCGTATAGATTGGCTACTTTCTTATCCTCATCAGCAATAATTGGGAAATTTACTTCTGTATTTTGAGTCTCGTTAATATCTTTTATCCACTCTTTGTGAGAATCCAATCCATCCACACTCAAAGCAATAACTTTTGTATTTCTCTTTTGGAATTCAGGAACATAATTCGCTACAGTTCCTAACTCAGTTGTACAAACTGGAGTAAAATCTGCAGGATGCGAAAATAAAACACCCCACGAATCTCCTAACCATTCGTGAAAATTAATAGGACCTTGTGTGGTTTCTGCGTGAAAATCTGGAGCTATATCGCCTAATCGTAATGTTGACATAATTTAATTTTTTAGTTTCTCTAAAATTAAAGAAAAAATATATAGAGAAAACATCAAATTTCTTAAAAAACGTTAAAATTCTACTTTCTCGATATAATTACTATTTTAAGTTAAATAAATCCCATTATAAGGTACCATAAAGCAATCGTTATAAACGAAATAGGAATTCCAAAACCAATCATCATACTGCTTAATTTGGGTTTTAATCCATAAGTCGAAGCCAGAATTGCGCCCGTTATCATAGGTGCCATGGCAATTTCTATAATCGTAATTTTAATGGCTTCGGAATGCTGGTTAAAAATGAAAACATATAAAACGAAAATAATGAAAGGAGTCACAATTAAACGGAAGAAAAGTCCGAGACGCAAAAATTTCCAATGGCGGCTTTTCCGATCAAAACTCAACTGCAATCCAACCGAAAATAAAACAAGTGGTGTTACCAGACTTCCTAATTTCAATAAAACCGATTCGATATTGGCATCCAATTCAGCGTTAAAAACATTCAGCAAACAAGCCGCAACAAAAGTTATAAATGGCGGAAAGAAAATAATCTTTTTAGCAATGCTTTTAAAATCGGGATTTCCATTCGAATAAAAAGCTGCGACAAAAACGCCCAAAGTCGAAACGACCACAAAAGTTCCGGGCTGATCTACTAATACCGCCGTTTCCAAACCTTTCTTCCCAAATAAAGCTTCCACAATTGGATATCCTAAAAACGAAGAATTACTTAATCCTGCTGTTAAAATCAAACAACCAATTAGCTTGTTTGACCAGCCTAATCTTCGTCCTAAAAAATGAAAAAATAAAAACGCCAGAAAAAAACTAATCCAGCCCGCTCCTATCGGAAACAATAATTCATTGCTCCATTTTATTTTTGGAATATGATATAAGGTAATTGCCGGAAGACATATATAAATAACAATTTTGTTAATCGTCTTGTAAATATGAGTCGGAAATTGTTTTACCCGCTGTAAAATCAATCCGAGTGAAAGAAATAGAAATATTAGAAAGTTGTTCATATGGTAAGATCATAACAAAAATAAGTATTTAAATTTTAGTGATTATTGAAAAGTGATGAGTAATTAGCCTGACAACGATAATTTTGTAAACACCTAATTTTCACTATTGACTAATTACTTTTCACTAATCACTAATCACTCATTTCCAAAAAAATAGTTAAATTAGTATTTTGTGTTATAAAAAGATATAAATTTGTAACATATTTTATTACAGTATGGTTTCAGGTAAATTCGCTATAACGATTCATATTCTTACGCTGCTGCATAAATTCCCAAACGACTATTTGTCTTCGGAGTTTATCGCGGGAAGTATTAATTTAAATCCTGTTTTGGTTCGAAAAGAAATTGCCAACCTCAAATCACATCATATTGTAGAAAGTAAAGAAGGAAAAAATGGCGGTACGAAATTGGCAGTTAATGCTGCTGAACTGACTTTAAAACAAATATTCGAAATGACTTTTGAAACCATTGGTTTGGGTTTTGCTAAAAATCAACCGAATCCTGATTGTCCTGTTGGAAAAAACATCAATCAGCATTTAGAAAATTTATACAGCGAAATGAACAAGAAAGTCGGCGCACAGCTAGAAGGTATTTCATTGGAAGATTTTTCGAATCAATTTTAAAACTATTTTTTTAACCTAAACTGTAACATTTTTTATTACTAAATAAATTTATATATTATGAAAATCGCACTTATTGGAGCTACTGGATTTGTAGGCTCAGCTATTTTAAACGAATTAGCAGATAGAAAACAGGAAATTACGGCTATCGCAAGAACACCAAAAGATACTGCAAATGCTACGTGGATTGCGGCTGACATTTTTAATGTTGATGCTTTGGCAGAAATTTTAAAAGGTCACGATGCAGTTGTTAATGCTTACAATCCGGGATGGACAAATCCTAATATTTATGATGACTTTTTAGCAGGTTCTAAAGCAATTCAAGAAGCAGTTAAAAAATCGGGTGTTAAACGTTACATCACGATTGGCGGTGCAGGAAGTTTATTTGTTGCTCCAGGTTTACAGGCGGTTGACACTCCAGATTTTCCAAAAGAATTTTATGCTGGCGCAACTGCTGCAAGAGATTATTTAAATATTTTAAGAGAAGAAAAAGAATTAGATTGGACATTCTTTAGCCCGGCTTTCGAAATGCATCAGGGAATTACAACAGGCAGAACTGGGAAATACCGTTTGGGATTAGAAAATCCGGTTTTCAACGACGAACAAAGAAGTATTTTATCTGTAGAAGATTTAGCGGTTGTAATTGCTGATGAAATCGAAACTCCAAAACACCACCAAGTTAGATTTACGGCTGGGTATTAATTTTTTTTTTCGCCACGACTCGAGCGATAGCGAACAGGCGAAGCAATTCACGAATTATTTTTTAGCCGAATTATATTTAATCATGATGAAGATACAGATTACACGAAACTGTATATAATCGGAATTACCGATTTTTGAGATTTCGTGTCTTTCGATTTCATTTAGAATGATAAAAAAATGCAACAATAATTCGTGAATTCGTGGCAAATAAATTTATACAGTTTCAAAGGAACATTTGTCTTTTGAAACTGTTTTTGTTTTCAGTACTTTTACAATTCTAAATAATGCGTTTTGTCTGATTTTAATAAACAAGCCGGCAGTTTATCTGAAAAAGCTGGAATTTCATCTCCCGAAATCACCAACGTTTCGGCTATTAATCAAATTAAATTTAAACGCAGACAACAGCCTACCGCTACCGAATTAATTGCAGGAATTCTCGAAGGAAACCGAACTTCTTTAAGCCGTGCCATTACGTTAATTGAAAGCACGAATCCGGAACATGCCGAAAAAGCAAACGAAATTATCAACGGTTGTATTTCTCATGCTAATAAATCGCTTCGAATTGGAATTACTGGTGTTCCCGGTGTTGGAAAAAGTACTTTTATTGAAGCCTTTGGAACACATTTAACGCAATTAGAAAAAAAAGTTGCTGTTTTGGCAGTTGATCCCAGCAGTTCTATTTCGCATGGCAGTATTTTGGGCGACAAAACCCGAATGGAAGAATTGGTAAAAGATGAAAATGCTTTTATACGTCCGAGTGCTTCGGGGGAAAATTTAGGCGGTGTTGCGCGTAAAACTCGTGAATCGATTATTTTATGTGAAGCTGCAGGTTTTGACACCATAATTATAGAAACGGTTGGCGTTGGACAAAGTGAAACTGCTGTTCACAGTATGGTAGATTTTTTCTTATTATTGAAAATTTCCGGCGCCGGCGATGAACTTCAAGGAATCAAACGTGGTATTATGGAAATGGCAGACGCAATCGTAATCAATAAAGCAGACGGTGATAATATCAAGAGAGCCAATCAAGCAAAAGTTGAATTTAATCGTGCACTTCATTTATTTCCTCCCAAAAAATCAAACTGGCAGCCGAAAGTGACAACTTGCAGCTCGATTACAAAAGATGGCATTTCGGATGTTTGGAACAGTATTTTGGATTATTTTGAAATGACTAAAGAAACGGGATTTTTTCAGGAAAAAAGAAACGAACAAAACCAATTCTGGATGATGGAAACCATCAATGAACAATTGAAACAAAATTTCTACAATCAGCCAGAAATCATTTCATTATTGGAACAAAATAAAAAAGCGGTGCAAAATAATGAAATATCACCTTTTGCAGCCGCTCAGCTTTTATTAAATCAATATAAAAAGAGCTTTTAATTCCTTACAGCTTTTTTTAATATTTCTTTTATTTTACATTGATTGAAATTGTATAGGTCTCTTCACTTTCTTGAATACGATATTTACCAGGAACTAAAATGTCTGAACTGAATTTTAAAGATTTAACTAATTCCGGTTGAATAATTTGTCCTTCAGGAATTACATATACATCTCCATTTCGTAATAATACTTTTTGATGTTCTGGGGTTAAAGCGCTTTTTTCAATTTCCATAACAAAATTTCCTTTTTCATTTGCAACACGTACTGGTGTTCCATCAGAGGTTGGTTTCCCAAATCCATAGATTATCCAGTCGTAATAAACAAAATTACAAAAACCATCTGGCTGGCTGCAGTCAATATTATGTGCTCCCCAAGCTCGTACAATAAACCCTTCGTAATGAGGTAAATATTTTTGAGTATTGGGCTGATTTTGCTGCTCTGTGTTTGATAATTGAGCATTTTGATTTTCGCTGGAATCGTTGCTGCAGCTTATAAAAAAAGCGGCAAACATTAAAACTAACATTACTTTTAATACTCCAGATTTTTTTTGTTGTATTCTTTTCATAATAAATAATTTAATTGTCCCTACTCTATCTTTGGCTTTTCGGGTTACGCCTTTGGATTTGAGTATATATCAATTAAACTATTTTTTTGTTACCCTTTTCGTTTGAATTTTAATACAAAAAAAGCTGTTAAGTATGAAATTACATATCTAACAGCTTTTTTAAATAAATTAAAAACTATTTTTTTGTATCCCTAAGCTTGTATTTATTCTCTTTATACAAATTGCCTGCCGTAATAACGTGTGCTAAAGCATCTTTAGCTAAATCTTCGTTTAGTTTTACTGGGATTAAAGTCGTATCATTTTTGATTTCGAATTGCAGTGGTTTCAAATTCGGCTGCATGATGACAACTTGATTTTCAACTCTAAAAGCATTGATATCATTAAACTGCATAATTGATCTTCCTAGTACTTTTGGATCTAATTTATTCAGATTTCGTCCAACCATTGGAGTTTCGAACGGAATACCTAAATACCCTAATAAAGTTGGCGGAATATCGATCTGACTGGCCAGTCTGTTGTAAACGGCTCCTTTTGGAACGCCAGGTCCCATAATGAAAGCCGGAATATGGAATTTATTTATGGGTACTAAATTTTTTCCGTACGTTCTTGTATTGTGGTCAGCTATGACAATGAAAATTGTGTTTTTGAAATACGCTTCTTTCTTCGCCATTTCGAAGAATTTTCCAATTGAAAAATCAGCATATTTCATGGCATTATTAACAGTAGCAGCTTTTTTATCATACGGTTTAATTCGTCCTTCTGGATATTCAAAAGGTTCGTGATTAGACGTTGAGAACATCAGAGAGAAAAACGGTTTATTGCCTTTTGATTTGAAATATTCATTGGCTTTGGTAACTAAATCTTCATCAGAATAACCCCAAGTTCCTTTAAACGCATATTTCTTTCCATCAGATTCAAAATCGGTTTGATCTACAATATCTTCAAAACCATTTCCATTGAAAAATGAAGCCATATTATCAAAATTGGCCATTCCACCATAAATAAAACTGGTATCGTAACCTTTGTGTTTTAAAGCATCAGCAAGTGTAAAGAATCCTTGCTGCGAGTTTCCTAATTTAACCACACTTTCTGACGGCGATGGTAAAAATCCTGTCACAACAGCTTCAATTCCTCGTACACTTCGTGTTCCTGTGCAATACAAATTGGTAAACAAAGTTCCTTCTTTCGATAATTTATCAAATTCAGGAGTTAATGGTTTTCCTCCTAAAATACCCACGTATTCTGCCCCTAAACTTTCTTGAAGGAAAATCACCAGATTGTACGGTTTTTTAACAACAGAATCTGGCTGCTGTACATGCAAGAAAGGAATTTCGGGATCTGTAAAATCTTTTGGCCCGGCAATCATGTATTTTTTAACGCGCGCTATGGCTTCGGCTTCATTCATTTTACCGTACATTTTTGTGTTTCCTTCATTCTTAATAGAATAAGCAGCAAAAGCAACTGTATAAAATGAATTCAATCCTAAACAGTTCGTTAATTGATCTGTTGAGAAAACAGCATTACTGGCATTGATAGGACGTTTTGAAACTAAACTTGAACGTGCTCCAAAAAACAATAAAAATGCGACTAATGGAAAAATCATTAATCTGAATTTGTATTGAGAAGTAGCAGTATGAAAAAGATGTTTTCCTTTTTTAAAGGCAAAATACAATACAATTCCTAATATTAAGAATGTTACAATAATAGAGGTTAAATAGCTTTTTAAAAGCATTCCAACAACTTCTTTGGGGTAGATTAGATAATCCAAGAAAATTTTGTTGGGACGTGTATCGTATTGTTTTACAAAGTCTGGTGAAGCCAATTCTACAAATAGAATCAGAAACAGGAACAAAAAGCTGTAAAAAACCAAAAATTTATTGGTGAATTTCATCCATTTATTAGGAAGAAATGTAACTAGAACTGCTGGAAGAAATGATAAATAACAAAGTAAAATCAAATCCATTCGCAGACCAATTGGAAATATATACCAATAATTTGGTGTCTGAACTACTCTTTCTTTAAAAAGAAAAAATAGAAATATACGACTCAAAGTTGTTATCAATAATCCAATAGCAATAAAACTAAAAATCGGTTTTAAAAAACGTAAATTTTTCATCTGAAATTAATATAAGAACGTAAATCCTGAAAACAATTACTCTTCGTAACGGTTTACTTCTCTGTCGTAAAACTCATTCGCCTTTTCGATAAGGCCTTCCATTTCAGCATTTAATTCTGCTTCATCAAGATCTTCTGCTTCTTCCAAAAATTCAACCTCATCGTCTTTTAAATTGATGATAAATCTTGGATAATCTAAGTGAATGATAAAAATATCATCTGGAAAATCAGTATTGTCTCCAAGTAAAAATTTAGGTAATTCCATTATATTTATTTTTAGTGTTTGTTACTATTTGATACAGATTGTGAATATTTCGATACTCAAAAACCTGTTATATATTTTTCAAATTTAATTATCTGAAAATGAATTTGCGATTAACTTCTTGGTTAAGTAATGAAAACGAAGATACAGAAAAATAGCTGCGGCTGTTAATCCCGCCAAAAGTCCAATCCAAACTCCTTGTGCTTTTAATCCGGTATACTCTCCTAAATAGTAAGAAATTGGAAAACCAATAATCCAATAGGCTACAAAGGTAATATACATTGGTATTTTTACATCTTGCAAACCTCTTAAAGCTCCTAAAACCACAACTTGAATTCCGTCTGAGATTTGAAAAACTGCTGCGATTAATAATAATTTTGAAGCAATGCTTATTACTTCTTCATTATCTAAAATCTGTCCTGTGTTTTCCATATTCAAAAAGATATGCGGTAAATAATCGTGGAAGACAATAAAGAAAACAGCAAAAACGGTTTCTAAAATTATCGCCAATAAAAATATAGAACGAGCTACAACAATCAGTTTTTTATAATCCGTAAGACCTCTTTGATTACTTACTCTAATCATCGAAGTGACGCTTAATCCCATGGCAAACATAAAAGTCATTGAAGCCAGACTCAGGGCAATTTGATTCGCGGCCTGACTTGTTTTGCCAATGTTACCGCAAAGCCAGATAGAAGCCGTAAATAAAACGACTTCAAAAAGCATTTGCATAGCTGAAGGAAAACCAATACTGATGATCTTTTTAATAGTCGCTTTTTTGATTTCGTTAAAACTGAAATTTTTGAAAAAGCGTTTTAAGTCATTTCGTCTTGAAAGCATAATATGCATAAACATGACCAGAAATATTCTCGAAATTACTGTTCCAAGTGCGGCGCCAATAATTCCCATTTTTGGAAAAATCCAGATTCCGTAAATCAAAACATAGTTTAAACCAACGTGAAGTACATTTGCCATAACCATCGCATACATCGAATATTTGGTCAAAGACATTCCATCGGCAAACTGTTTATAGCCTTGGTACATAATAAGCGGAATCAAAGAAAAAGCTACCCATCCTAAATATGGTTTTGCCAGTTTAATGACATCTTCAGGTTGTTTTAATAATTCCATTACAGGTTTTGCGCACATAATAACACTAAAAAGTAGTAAACCTAAAATGGTACACAAAAACAATCCGTGATGAAATGCCGAACGAATTTTAGAGTCGTTTTTTTCAGCATCGCCTTCGGCAACGATTGGGGTTATGGCGGTAGAAAAACCAATTCCAAGTGACATGGCAATAAAGATCATACTGTTTCCTAATGAAACTGCAGCCAGTTCAGTACTTCCTAATTTCCCTACCATTATATTGTCGACAATACCTATTAAAGTATGTCCAACCATCCCTAAAATTACGGGATATGCCAATTTTAAATTATACGAAAACTCTTTGGTGTACTGCTTTAAATTCACTTGTATTTTATTTAGTCGGCAAAGATAGTCAGAAGCGGTGAATTCTGTTCAATCAATAAAAATATATCGTGATTTTAAGCCAAAATTAAGCACACCCCAATATTATGTAACGATTTTTAAAAATTATATAACGAGCTCCAACGGGCTTGATTATACTTTTACATTATTAATAATTAAAAAAATACGTGCCATGAAAAAATTACAAATTATATGCCTCGCTGCTTTCGCTTTTTTATACACAAATACAACTTTCGCTCAAGATAGCGCAGCAACAAATTACGATCAGGGATTTAGATTAGGTTTTGGTTTAAGCGGTGGTCTGCCTACAGATGGCGATTACGACTGGGCGCTAGGCGGAGACGTTCGTTTACAATATGATTTGTCTAAAAGAACATCATTAACATTGACTACAGGTTTTACTAATTTATTTATTGGTAAAGATGATGCTGGAAACAATGTGAAAGACTTAGGTTTTATTCCTGCAAAAGCTGGTTTTAAAGCTTTTATCTGGGAAGACCAATTTTATATCATGGGTGAAGCAGGTGCTGGATTTGCTGTAACAAATGGTTACAACGACACCTCTTTTTTGTGGTCACCTAGTATTGGTTATGCCAACAAATACATTGACATTAGTGTCCGTTATGAGGACTACAACAAATTCAAAACCAATCAAATCGCGCTTCGTTTAGCGTATGGTTTTGACTTATAAAAATACAAGGTTTATTTTATTTTTTTGTTTTTGGTAACTAACCCGGCAGTTTTCATAGTCTGCCGGGTTTAGTATTTTTTAGAGAGAAGCCAATTGTAAATTGACACAATATATAATTGACTAATTATCTAATTAACTATTCTCCAGCTTCTTTTTATACAAATCAAAATTGTCTTTTATTTCTGGATCTAATTCCGGAACCTGAATATCCGTGTACTGTTTCATTTGTTCCCAAATAATTTTAGCCACAATATAACGTGCCATATCTTTATCATCTGCAGGAACAACATACCAAGGCGCATAATCTGTAGAAGTTTGGTTTATAGCTTCTTCATAATATTGCTGGTATTCATCCCAATGATCGCGTTCTTTTAAATCGCCTGGCGAGAATTTCCAATTGTGTTTTCCTTCTTCTAATCGACGCAGTAAACGATTTTTTTGTTCGTCTTTACTTAAGTGCAGAAAAAACTTCATAACGATCGTTCCATTTTCTGCAATGTGTTTTTCAAAATTATTGATCTGTTCGATTCTGTTTTTCCAGAATTTTGGTGTAATATCATCAACTGAGTTAATTCCGGGTAAATTTTCGGCCAGAATAAATTCAGGATGAACACGTGTTACCAGAACATTTTCATAATGTGTTCGATTAAAAATGGCAAATTTTCCTTTTTCTGGAAGTGCAATATAATGACGCCATAAATAATCATGTTCCAACTCAGTCGAATTAGGCGTTTTAAAACTGTGAACCACTACTCCGCGCGGATTAAATTCTTTAAAAACTTCACGAACCAAACTGTCCTTTCCAGAAGTGTCCATTCCTTGAAGGCAAATCAAAACCGAATATTTATTGTGCGCATACATAATATCCTGCAGATCACTTAGTTTTTCTTTAACCTTATCGAGTTTTTCTTCTTTCTCATCATCTTCTGCTTCCACTTTAATCAAAGTGGGAAGCTTTTTCAATTTTATTTTATCGGTAACTTTAAAATCTTGCGGATCTATTGATTTCATACTAATTTCATTTTTTATATTATAAATATAGTAATTTTACGAATTACGGTTACTATCAAAACTGGCAATCATCGCATTAGTATTAGCCAAAATCTTTTCAAAACAAACATTTCATGGAAAAATTCACATTAGAAATATTATTTCAAATTATAGGAATTGGATCTGCTTCGGGATTATTTTTTAATAACGATGCACTTTATGTTATTGGCGACAACAGCGGTTTTTTATATGAATATAATATTGAAAGCAAACAATTAAATCAGCACGCATTAATTGACAATCCAACGCAAAATATTCCAAAAAATCTAAAACCTGATTTCGAATCTATAACGCATCATAACGATACACTTTATGTTTTTGGTTCCGGCTCAACCGAAAACCGCAACAAAATGATCGAATTTGATCTTAAGACCAAAACCGTTTTACAAAAAAATAATCTAGCCGATTTATATGCCGTAATGCAGAATTTTGGTTCAATTAAACCGGAAGATTTCAATTTAGAAGGCGCTATTTTTGATGGCGAAAACTGGTATTTGTTCAATCGCGGAAATGGAATTTCAAATAAAAACACCATTTTTACAATTCATGCCAAGAATCTCGGAGATGAATTTGCATTGATTTCTGTCAATTATAAATTACCCAAAATAAAAGGAGTTCGTTCCAGTTTTACCGATGCCGTTTTGGTAGACGATAAAATCTATTTCCTTTCGACTGCCGAAGACACCAAATCGACTTATGACGATGGCGAGATTTTAGGAAGCTTCATTGGAAGAATCGATTTAAAAACTATGAAAATTGATTTCACTCAAAAAATAACGTCAACCAATAAATTTGAAGGTCTGACTTTCTATAAAAAAGAAAATAATAAAATTGAGTTTTTACTTTGCGAAGATAATGACACCGAAGTTTTAGAAACTAAGATTTATAAACTGAGTCTGCCGATTAAATAAAACCTGCTTGTTAATATTAGAGGGCAAGGAGGAATCTCACGCAAGACACACTGCAGTGCGCCGCTACACTAAAACTTTGATCCTTTGTAACTTTGTAACTCTGACCCTAAAAAATATTTTAATATTTTTCATGCCTGTCCCAACCTTTTTTTCTTTTTAGCTCTCTTTATAAGTAAAGACCAAAATTGTGATAAACGAAACTCTAATTTCCGGCTGTAGAAAAATGAACCGAGATGCTCAGCGTCAGGTTTATGAACACATGGCTCCGAAATTGTATCGTGTATGTAAACGATACCTCAAGAAAGAAGAAGAAATTGAAGAAGCTATGGCTGACGCTTTCTATACCATATTTACAAAACTAGATCAGCTCAAAGAAGAAAAAGCATTTGAAGCCTGGGCTAGAAAAATTACGGTAAATCATTGTTTAGCGACCATTAAGAAAAACACCAATTTCAATATGTATCTTGATGATGTAAAAGTACTTTCGCAGCCTTTTACAGAAGAGGTAAATGCATTAGAAGAAGAGGATTTACTCAATTTACTAAACCACATTCCAGATGGATGTAAGACGGTTTTTAACCTTTTTGTGATTGAGGGTTTCGGACACAAAGAAATAGCGGCCATGCTGAATATTTCTGAAGGCACTTCAAAATCACAACTAAACGCTGCCAAAACCAAACTCAAAGAACTGGTTAGTAAATTGTATTATCAAAAAGCAAAATAGTCATGGACAATCAAGATAAAATATTTAACAAATTTAAGGAAGCTGCAGAAAATGCAGAAACCAAAGATTTTCCAGGAATGGAAAAAGTATGGTCACGTCTAGAAGATAAACTCGATAAAAAAGAGGATAAAAAAACAATTGCATTATGGAAAAAAATCGCTGTTGCAGCCTCTCTTTTACTATTAATTTCTTTAGGCACTCAATTTTTAAGATCAGATAAAACTTCAAATACAGAGATTAATAATTCAGTTGTAACAATCGGTGACAAACACGACCCCAATAAAAATGCTTCTGTTGAAGAAAACAACGAAGTAGTTTCATCAAATTCTCAATTGGTTCCAAAAACTGAAGCAGCTAAAATATTAGAAGATCAAGTTAAGAATCCGCAGACTGTCACTATGCAAGATACTGTTAATACTATTAAAGCATTGGCAATGCCTATGCCGTCTATGGCAGTCGATCAATCTGCTCCAGGCGCGGCACCGTCAAAAGATAATGCTATTTATGAAGAACCAGCGGTTGCAAAAGAAGAAACCGTTACTGATTTTGGATATGGTAGAAGTGTTGAAAGAGAATCTGCTAAAAGAGCTTATGCAGCCCAATCAATGGAGAGAGCTAAAAAAAGTGTGCCTTTGGTAATTCTAAATGGAAATGCAATGGCTCACAGCGATGATAAAAAAAGAGATAAAATGATGCAGGCCGAACTTCCGAATCTTCAGCCGGAAAATGTAGAATCGCTTGTGGTGTTAGACGAACCTTTGTATATTATTGATGGAATTTATTATTCAGAAAATGATTTATTTGGAGCAAACCCAACAAGTCCGTATGCCCCTTTGAACCAGCAGGAAATAAAAACCATTACGGTTCTTCAAGATCTTGAAGCCACAGCAAAATATGGCGAAAAAGGGAGAAATGGTGTTGTGATTATCACTACTAAAACTGGAAAGCCAACTCCAAAAAAATAATCTCAAGCATTGTCAAAGTTTACAACTTTCACAAAGTTAAACTCAAACCTTGTCTAAAATTTATGATTATGAAAAGTGTAAAACTTATTTCATCAGCCATTGCTATACTTATAGGTTTCGTGACGACGGCACAAAAAAAAGAGATTAGAGGAGTTGGAAATGATACTATAAAATGGGCAGTTCCAATTGATTCTTCGGTACAGAAAAAAATCAGCGGAACTCAAATTACACCTCAAAATAAAAATTATGCTGCTGAAAAAAGTGTAATAATTCGTGAGCCTCTTTCCCTTGCTTCAAAAACAGAACCGTTATTCATTCTGGATGGCAATATAATCACTGTATCTCAATTTTCTAAAATCAATCCAAATGACATTGAATCTATTAAAATCATCAAAGCCGATGAAATAGATTTCATTCGTCACGGCAGAGGTTTAGATGGTATCGTTTTAATTACACTAAAAAAACAAACAAATTCGTATTAGTTTGCAATTCCCTTAAAAGAATAATTAATCAATATTTTATTACATTTGGTTCTTATTTCTAAAAACTAATATTTTTACAAACGTATGAATCCTATTTTAAGCCAAAATCTATTTTTAGTAAAAGAACATATCGGAATGTTTAAAGCGGCTAACAACTATGACATTTACGATCCGCAAACCAATCAAATTATCATGAACTGCCGAGAAAATAATCTTGGTTTTTTCACTAAAATACTTCGTTTTACTGATTATAAAAGAGCTACTCCGTTTAATGTGGAAATCACAACTGCTTCGGGCGAAAAACTAATTACTGTTAGACGTGGCGTTGCTATTTTCAGATCAACTGTAGAAGTTCTAGATGAAAAAGATCGTCTGGTTGGAACTTTCAAGCAAAAGTTCTTTTCTATTGGAGGTAAATTTGATATTCTGGACAAAAATGACAAACCTGTCGCAACACTTCAAGGAAAATGGACGGGATGGGATTTTAAATTTTCGCACGAAAACAAACAATTGGCTCAGGTAAGTAAAAAATGGGCAGGATTAGGAAAAGAATTTTTCACCAGTGCTGATAATTATGTACTTCAAATCGAAGAGAATGTTCCAGCAGATAGTTCGTTGAGACAGTTAATTTTAGGAGCAGTTATGTGTATTGACATGGTTCTGAAAGAATAATAAAAAGTTGTTAAACTTAGATTAAGAATACATCCTAAAGCATCATTTTAGTTTTCAAAATCTTATTTTTGTAAGACTTATAATGATGCTTTCTGCATTTCTAAAAATACAATCATGACCGATTTAAAAAATAAAAACGCTTTAATTACTGGCGCAGGAAAAGGGATAGGAAAAGCCGTTGCTGTTGCTTTGGCAAAAGAAGGTGTAAACTTGATCTTGGTTTCAAGAACTCAAAAAGATATCGAACAGCTGGCAGATGAAGTTTCAAATCTTGGTGTAAAAGCTTTGGCCTTAAGCGCCGATGTTTCTGATATCAATTCAATTACTACTGCCGTTGAAAAAGCTTTGGCGGAATTTAAACACATTGATATTCTGATTAACAGCGCTGGAATCGCTTCTTTTGGAAAATTCCTAGAATTAGAACCAGAAGCATGGGAAAGAATTATTCAAGTGAATTTAATGGGAACGTATTATGCAACACGTGCCGTGATTCCAAATATGATCGAAAGACAAGCTGGAGACATCATCAATATTTCATCGACTGCAGGTTTAAACGGAAATGCGTTAACAAGTGCTTACAGTGCTTCTAAATTTGCTGTTTTAGGATTAACTGATTCTTTGATGCAGGAAATGAGAAAACACAACATTCGTGTGACTGCTTTAACGCCAAGTACCGTTGCAACCGATATGGCAAAAGATCTAAACCTGACAGACGGAAATCCTGAAAAAGTAATGCAGTCTGAAGATATGGCCGATTTGATTATTGCGCAATTAAAATTAAACCGAAGAGTGTTTATTAAAAACAGCAGTATTTGGTCTACTAATCCTTAAAAAGTAATTTCAATTTTTCAAGTTCCAATTCCAATTGCTTTCAAGTTTGGAATTTGGAATTTAAAATATTGGGGTTTTTAAATTTATTATGATGGAACAATATTTAAGACAATTAATCGAAATTGAGTTTCTGGATAAAAAAGAAATTTTTACCGGATTCCTTATTGATTATTCTGATGATTGGATTTTGCTTCGAAACAATCCAGTTGATTTTGTATTGGATGGTTTTGTCATTTTGAGAAATAAAAATATTCAAAGCGTAAATAGAGATTCTGATTTGGCTTTTACCGAAAAGGTAATTCGCTTAAAAGGTTTAAAAACCAATTCTGAAGATATTATTCCAATCAAAGATTTAGCCACGATTATGAATTTTATTTCTGAGAAATACGGCATTTTTCAGATTGCCAAAAAATCATCTAAATCAGCTTATCTAGGAAAATTAATTGAATTGAACGCCGAAGAATTGACGATAAACTTTTTAGACACAAGAGGTCAGTTTGGCGGAGAATTAGGTTTTAATCCTGAAAAAATCAGAGTAATCGAGTTTGATACCGATTATATTAATTCTTTGAAACTGGTAATTCCTGATGATCAGAATTCGTTATAAAAACAAAGCCTCTTAAAAGAGGCTTTGTTTTTTGTAGTATATCAACTTTGGTCAAAGTTTAAAACTTTGACCAAAGTTCTAAATTTTAAGCTTCGGCCAATTTATTAACAAACTCCATGCGAACGCTTCCGTCTTCGTCGATTTTTGTTAAATTGATTTCTTGCAGCGTATTTACCAATTCTGGATTCCATGGTGTTTTTACTTTTACGTAATTTTCAGTAAATCCGTGAATGTAACCTTCTTTATTTTCTCCTTCAAAAAGAACAGTTCTCTTAGTTCCTAGCTGGCTTTCATAAAAAGCACGGCGTTTCTTAACCGATAATCCACGAAGCATTTTACTTCTTTTAGATCTAATGTTAGCAGGAACAACTCCCGGCATATCGACAGCTTCTGTGTTATCTCTTTCAGAATAGGTAAAAACATGCAGATATGAAATATCAAGATCGTTAAGGAAATGATACGTTTCTAAGAAATGCTCATCTGTCTCACCCGGAAAACCTACAATTACATCGACACCGATACAAGCATGAGGCATTACTTCGCGAATTTTATTAACACGATCTGTATATACTTCGCGCAGATAACGGCGTTTCATTAACTTCAAAATATCGTTGCTTCCTGATTGTAACGGAATATGAAAATGAGGCACAAAAGTTCGGCTTTTAGAAACGAATTCGATGGTTTCATTTTTTAATAAATTCGGCTCGATCGAAGAGATTCTTAAACGTTCGATTCCTTCCACTTTATCCAATGCCTGAACTAAATCCAGAAAAGTATGTTCGTGTTTTTTATTTCCAAATTCTCCTTTTCCGTAATCGCCAATGTTTACTCCAGTTAAAACAATCTCACGAATGTTTTGAGCTGAGATTTCTTTAGCGTTTTTTAATACGTTTTCTAAAGCATCACTTCTTGAAATTCCACGTGCCAAAGGAATGGTACAATAGGTACATTTGTAATCACAGCCATCTTGGACTTTCAAGAAAGCACGTGTACGATCGCCAATAGAATAACTTCCTACGTAGAAATCAGCTTCAGCAATTTCGCATGAGTGCACTTCACCCATATCGTTTTTGCTTAAGTCGTGAATATAATCTGTGATTTTAAATTTTTCTGTAGCTCCCAAAACCAAATCAACACCATCTACAGCCGCTAATTCTTCTGGTTTTAACTGGGCATAACAGCCAACTGCTGCTACGAAAGCCTTTTCATTTAATTTCATTGCCTTTTTTACAACCTGCTTGAACTGCTTATCGGCATTATCGGTTACAGAGCAGGTGTTGATCACATAAATATCGGCAACTTCCTCAAAATCGACGCGGTCAAAACCTTCGTCTGTAAAATTTCTGGCGATTGTAGAAGTCTCTGAAAAATTCAGCTTACAACCCAGCGTGTAAAAGGCAACTTTTTTTCTATTTTCCATAATTTTCTTAAATTAATGAAATCGTTGTCAAAAAATTTAAGGCTGCAAATTTACAAACAAAATTGGTAAAAGAAAATCAATAAGACACTTCATTTCAAGAAATTGTAATATTCTTTAAAACAAAATGCAACATTGTTTCATATCTTATTTTGATAGAACAATATTTTTTACGAACTTTATCGATAGAATTCAATAAGAATAAAATGACAAAAACATCGATTAAGTGCAAATTTTATCGATTAAGTGCATTTTTTATCGATTTAAATTGAAAAAATCTTACATTTACTTTTCTATAATTCGAGCGCTGGATTTATTCGGTTTGAAGAATTTTAGATGGTTTTGATTAATTTAATAATAAATCGGCCATAACAATTTTGAATTTTACTCGTTATGTTGTTGTTTTGTGTTACAAAATGAAATGGGAAAGCCGAAAACCAAAGAGAGTAGGCAAAAATTAAAATACAAATACCACGCTTTATGAAAGCATTTTTACCCACAATCTGCTTGATGTTCTTAACCGTTTTTAGTTCGCAAGCGCAAACTACTAATGCCCCTGTTGCAAATCCATTTCCTTCTATCAGTACTTTAACAACTTGGGCAAGTTTAAACTCTCAACAGCAATTTGATGTTGCAATCCGTGCCGTTGGATTTAAATTTGAAGTAAAAGAACCAGGTGAAGGATCTACAGCTTACACTTACATTCGTAAAGTAACTGTAAACGAAGTAAATTATACTGACAGAATTGTTTACAGAATTACAAACAACAATTCAGCAAGTATCATTTCATTAGTAACAGCTTCTACTGACTTAGTAAGTTTATATACACCACAATTGGCGACTTTTAAAAACAACAATTGTAAAACTGAAATGTCGAAAGATAAAAACACAACTTGCAGCTGCTACGAAAGTGCTAACTTCGCAATTGATCTTTGCGATGAGCGTGTTAAATTGACAATGGGTGACGGAAATAAGTATTTTGTTTCTGTAGCTAAAAAATAAATAAACCTCTGAGTGTTTCCAAATCTTTACAAATCTGATTTTGGTTTATAAAGATTTGGAATACGCTTCTCAGGTTAAATTAGGATTTTTGAGTTCGTACCAAACTTCTAATTCTTCCTCATATTCAAAAGAGTTTACATACTGTAAACCCAATTTTTCAAGTATTCTTCTTGAATTTTCATTTCCTGCATCTGCATACGCATAAATTGCATCTGCTTTTATTTCATTAAAAGCGTATTCTACAAAAGCTTTTCCTGCTTCTGTTGCATATCCTTTTCCCCAATGTTTTTCGATGAAACGATATCCAATTTCGTAGAAATTTTTATGTCCGTTGATTTCATCTGTTATGAATTTTATTCCAGACCATCCCAGAAACTCATTGGTTTCCTTTAAAATAACTGCCCAGCGGCCAATTCCAAAATCTTTGTATTGTTTCTGAACGAAATGAATATATTCGATACTTTCCTCAATATGTTTAACGGGTCTATTGCCCAAAAATAAATGCACATTTGGATTCGAATCCAATTCAAACATACCATCAGCGTCTGAGAGCTGTAATTCTCTTAAAAGCAATCGTTCTGTTTCAATTGGTTTCTTCATATCGATTAATTTAAAATATAGCGCTGTACTACTTCGGCAACGCCATCATTATTGTTTGATGCTACAATTATATCTGCTTTGTCGCGTAATTCAGGAGCAACATTATCGACCCAAACTCCCAAACCAGCATATTCAATCATGGTTAAATCATTTCCGGCATTTCCAACAGCAATAATTTCATTTTGCTGTACTCCTAGTCTTTCTGCCAGAAGTTTTAGGCTTTCGGCTTTATCTATTCCGTTTTGAGCCACTTCAAGGAAAAACGGTTTTGACATAGAGACACTCAAATGAGGCATTCTTTCTTTCAAATCTTTTTCCAATCCTTTTAAGTAAGATGGTTCTTCTAATAAAATGCATTTTACAGCAGGTCTGTCAACATAACTTTTAAAACTCGAAACTTTATGGTGATGCATTCCTGTAATTTCTTTTTCGACATCAATGTATTTAGAATCTGTTTCGCTTATAATTTCGTTATCCAGATACGTAATAATATGCGTTTTCTTTTCCTGGCTATAATCGTATAAGGCATGGATTTGTTCTGGAGTTAATCTTTGTTCGAACAAAATAAAATCGTCCTTTACCCTACTGATAATTGCTCCATTAAAGGAAATCATATACGAATCTTTCAAATCCATTTTCAGTTCTTTGGCATAAGCTGCCATGGCAGAAGTTGGTCTTCCCGAAGCCAAAACAACATGCACTCCTTTTGCCTGAGCTTCTAATAATACTTTTTTATTTAAATCAGATATTCTGTGATCGTCCGTCAACAAGGTGTCATCCATGTCAAGTACTAACATTTTGTATTGCATATTTTTAATACTTTTCAGTCGCAGTTTTCAGTCTCGGTTTACAGGACAGAAACTGAATACTGAACACTTTTTTAAAGGCTCATTCTAAATTCTTCAATAACCGGATTTGCTTTTGCAAAATCAGTTTCTTGAATAAAAACTTCAACTGCTAAATCTGTTGCGCCAAAACCACCTAAACGAGCTGATTGAATATTGTCTTTTTTTACTGTTTCAACTCCAGCTTCTTCTAATCTTTCTTGTAAAGCAATTGCTAAAATTTCGCTTCCCGAAAACACTTTCATTAATCCCATGATACTTGTATTTTAATGTTAAGTTCTCAGTCTCAGTTTTCAGTTTCTAACCGTAAACTGTGACTGAGACTTATAATTTATTCTAATATATTTTTAATTTAGTTTTCAATAGCGGTCTTAATTTTCAGTATTGCAATTGTAAACTGAGACTGCGACTCATAAAAAATCCCGCTTTCCAATTACTAAGACTGAAAACCGGGACTGTATACTTATAATAAACTATTCTTCTTCAATATCGTCTTCATCTTCATCAAGTTCTTCTCCTTCTTCATCCATATCGAATAAATAAGGTTCGACCATGATTTTATCTGCCAAAATTTCGACACGTTCTGTCAATGTTTCAGAAAAGATAATTCGCTGTACTTTGGCAATACTGTTAGAAATACGTGTAATTTTCGGATCGTGGCGCAATTTCAAAATCGGGTCAGCATCATCCATGATAAACATTTTAAGACGATTTACGTTATAACCCGCTGTACTGAACATATCATTTAATTTGGTCGGTGTTCCAATTAAAACATCAATTCCAGTAGAAATGTAATTTTTATCATAATCCATATCACCTTTATCGTGTACACCATATACTTCGAGATTAGCATATTTTCCTAATTTCTCGAAAAGTTCCACCATAGCACTCATTTTATCTTTGTCTTCGACGATAATCAAAGCACGAGGCGATTCTTCATTTTTTCCTGCCAATTGCTGAATTACATTCAATACAATTGTAGTTGTTTTTCCACTTCCTTTTGGAGAAATAATCACACAATCAGCACCACTTTTTATGGTTGAAAAAGTTTCCATCTGCAAAGCGTTTGCTTCTGTTAAACCATTTTCAATTAAAGCGTCTTGTAATTTCTCGTTTATTTTTTTTAGTTTCATTCTTAATGATTAAAAGATTTAAAAAATTGAAAAATTGAAAAATTCTTAGCTCATTGCTTAAATTTTTAAATCATTAAATTTTTAAATCATTAAATTAATTTACTTGCTTGCAAACATTTTCACATCACTTTCAGAGATTTCGTTTCCTCCTAAAATAATTAATCTTTCTACTACATTTCGAAGCTCACGAATATTTCCTGTCCAATCGTATTCTTGCAATAATTTTATGGCTTGCGCCGAAAAAGCTTTAACTGCATTTCCTTGTTCCGAAGCAATTTTTTCTGCAAAATGCGTAATCAAAGCCGGAATATCGTCACGTCTTTCATTCAAAGGTGGAACTTTTATTAAAATTACAGCCAGACGATGGTATAAATCTTCTCGAAAACGACCTTCGGCAATTTCTGTTTTTAAGTCTTTATTGGTTGCCGCAACTACGCGAACATCAACTTTTATGTCTTTATCAGCTCCAACTCTAGTAATCATATTTTCTTGAAGTGCACGCAAAACTTTGGCCTGCGCCGAAAGACTCATGTCTCCAATTTCATCTAAGAAAATAGTTCCTTTGTCAGCTGCTTCAAACTTTCCAGCACGATCTTTCACTGCCGATGTAAATGCTCCTTTTACGTGTCCAAACAATTCACTTTCGATAAGCTCGCTTGGAATCGCCGCACAGTTTACTTCAATTAAAGGAAAACCAGAGCGCTCACTTTTTTCGTGTAACTGATGTGCCACTAATTCTTTACCAGTTCCGTTTGGTCCAGTAATTAAAACTCTGGCTTCGGTTGGCGCTACTTTATCAATCATCACCTTAATGTGATTGATTGATTCGCTGTCACCAATCATTTCATAGTTTTTGCTGACTTTTTTCTTTAGGATTTTATTTTCAACTACTAATTGTTTTTTATCCAAAGCATTACGAACTGTATTCAGTAAACGATTTAAATCAGGTGGTTTTGAGATGTAATCAAAAGCTCCCAAACGCATCGTTTGAATCGCAGTTTCCATATCGCCGTGACCCGAAATCATGACCATCGGAATTTCTGGTTTTACTTTTTTTACTTCTTCTAAAACCTCAACACCATCCATTTTTGGCATTTTTATATCGCACAAAACCAAATCGTAATCGTTATTTTTTATTTTTTCGAGTCCCGCAACTCCATCTTCAGCTTCATCAACTTGATACGAATCATTCTCTTCTGATAATATTTTTACCAAAACTCTTCTAATCGCTGCTTCGTCTTCGATAATTAGTATTTTACTCATTTTTTTTTTAGGTTCAAAGTTGCAAAGGCTCAGAGGGACAAAGTTGTAAAACCTTTATCTGCAATGATACTTTTTAACCTGTTATATAATATTTCTTCTGTTTCTAGTACATTTCAAGGTCGTTTTTCTAAGTTACAAAAATTCAAAACCTTTGAACCTTTGTCCCTCTGAACCTTTGCAACTTTATAAAATTAGTACTTCAGCCACTTATACAATTCCTTCCAAGTCGGTTTTTTGCCATACATTAAAATACCTACTCGGTAAATCTTGGCTGCGAACCAGACCACAAGGAAAAAGGTTGCAAACAATAATGATACCGAAATTGCAATTTGCCACCACGGCACGCCAAACGGAATACGCATAAGCATTACAATTGGTGAGGTTAACGGAATCATCGAAAAGATAACCGCAACACTTCCGTGAGGATCGTTTACTACTGTGAAAAAACCGATATAAACACTTAGAATTAATGGCATTATGATTGGCAGTAAAAACTGCTGAGAATCGGTTTGATTATCGACTGCTGCTCCAATTGCCGCATAAAATGAACTGTATAGAAAATAACCTCCAATAAAATAAACCACAAATCCGATTATGATACTGGCAATTGGCAGATTCCATAATTCAGCGATGTACATTTGTGCTGATCCTGAAAATTCGTGCTGTGCTGACTGCATTAACTCTGGCGAAATTCTGGCTGTTGGTCCAACATTTATTCCGAAAAACGCCGAAGAGGCAAACATTAATCCTAATCCAATAACTGCCCAAATCATAAATTGCAGAATTCCGGCTAAAGAAGTTCCAACAATTTTACCAATCATTAGTTGAAATGGTTTTACAGATGAAATAATGATTTCGATAATTCTATTTGTTTTTTCTTCGATTACGCTTCGCATTACCATATTTCCGTAAATGATAATAAACATCATAATCAAATAACCAAAGGCACCGCCAATTGCAATTTTTATTTCATTTAATCCTTTTAAACTTTCTTCTCCAGAAGCTTTTACCAAATGAATATTGACATCAGACTGCGCTTTCTGAATCGCCAAAGTATCTAGTTTGGCGCTTTCCAGATTTATTTTTGTGATTTTTGAAGCAATGACATCTTGTGTACTTTCAATAAAAGAAATACTTGGACTGTTATTTGAGATAAACTCGATTTTGCTTTCTAAATCTTTTATTTTTTTTGTTTTCGGAATAACAATTAAGCCGTTGAAATTTTCTTTTGTAATGCTGTCTTTTAAAGCTTTTACATCTATTTCGGATAAATTCAGATATTTAAATTCTGCTCCTTTTTTATTTTCTTTCAAGAAATCTGAAGCAAAAAGTCCGGTTTCGTCATGAATAGCAATTCTTTTTGTTTCTGCTTTCATGGTACTTAGATAGCCAATAAAAACAGCAATAGCCACAAATAAGAGCGGACTCAAAAAAGTCATGACAACAAAAGATTTATTGCGGACTTTGGCAATAAATTCTCTTTTTATAATCAACGAGATAATACTCATAAAATATTTTAATTTTCAAATTCCAAATTCCAATTGAATACGCTCTAAATTGGAATTTGGAATTTAATTATTGGAATTTTTAAATTTTGTTCTCTGTTACAGTTTGTATAAAAATATCGTGTACACTCGGAATTTTTTCTACGAAATGCGTTACTTGTCCGCGTTGTGTCAGTACATGTAATAATTCGTTTGGAGAAGCATTTCCAATTTGAATATTTAGTTTTAATTCGTCATTCAACGATTTAAAATTAGCAGGCGAAACGGTAAATTTTTGAGTGATATCGTACATTAATCCTTCAACATTATTCGTTAAGATTCCAACTTCAAAACTATTGGTTTTAAACTGACGTTTTACATCGCCAATTTTACCTTCGATCAGTTTATTTGATTTATGAATTAAAGCTATATTTTCACAAAGTTCTTCCACACTTTCCATTCTGTGAGTTGAGAAAATAATCGTAGAACCTTGTTCTTTTAATGCCAGAATTTCATCTTTAATAACATTGGCATTTACAGGATCAAAACCAGAAAAAGGTTCGTCTAAAATCAGCAGCTTTGGTTTATGCAAAACACAAACTACAAACTGGATTTTCTGCGCCATTCCTTTAGAAAGTTCTTGAATTTTCTTGTTCCACCAGCCTTGAATTCCCAAACGATCGAACCAGTAATCCAATTGTTTTTTGGCTTCAGCTTTAGAAAGTCCTTTCATTTGAGCCAGATACAAACATTGTTCTCCTACTTTCATCGAGCTATACAAACCTCTTTCTTCTGGCAGATAACCAATAGTCTGCACGTGTTTAGGCTGCAGTTTTTCTCCATCCAAAATGACTTTGCCACTGTCGGGCATGGTAATTTGGTTTATGATTCTGATAAGGGAAGTTTTACCAGCTCCATTAGGACCTAAAAGTCCATATATACTGCCTTTAGGCACATTTAATGAAACTTCGTTAAGCGCTACATAATCGCCGTATTTTTTTACGACTTTATGTACTTCAAGTAAGTTGCTCATGCTGTTTTATAGATTTTCTGCGTCACTTTACCGATTCTGGTTTCAGCGACTGTAAAAGTAAATAATTCGAAGCGAAATTGTGTCATATTACGCAAAAAACCCATTCTAATTTGCACTAGAATGGGTTTTTAATATGTATAACATTCGAAGGAAGTTAGATTATGAGAACATATCTTTTACTTTTTCAAAGAATGATTTTTCTGATTTCTCTGGACTTGGCGCAAAATGCTCATTATTTAAAGCATTTTCAAAGAATTGTTTTTGCTCTTTGTTAAGCGTTCTTGGTGTCCATACATTTACGTGAACTAATAAGTCTCCGCTTCCGTATCCGTTTAAACTTGGAATTCCTTTTCCTTTTAATCTTAAGATTTTTCCAGACTGGATTCCTTCTTCTAATTTAATACGAACTTTTCCGTTGATCGCTTCAATATCTTTTGAAGCTCCTAAAACTGCTTCTGGGAAACTAATATATAAATCGAAGTGAACATTTTCTCCTTCACGTTTTAAGAATTCGTGCTCTACTTCTTCAATAGCAACAATTAAATCTCCAGGAATACTGTTGCTTCCCGGTGCATCGTTTCCTTTATTAGAAACTTTTAACTGCATTCCGTCAACAACTCCCGCAGGAATTTTGATTGATACTGTCTCATCTTCCTGAACCATACCTTGTCCGTCTGCTTCAGAAGGTTTTTTATCTAAAATCTGGCCAGAACCACCACATGAAGGACAAGTTGATGCAGATTGCATTCTTCCTAAAATAGTGTTGGTTACACGCATTACTTGTCCTTGACCATTACAAGTTGTACAAGTTTTATACGTAACTCCTTTTGCCTGAACTTTACGTTTTACTTTTACTTTTTTCTCAACTCCATTTGCAATCTCTTCTAAAGTTAGTTTTACTTTAATTCGAAGATTACTTCCTTTCGCACGGCGAGGACCTCCGCCTCCGCCTCCGAAACCGCCAAATCCGCCACCAAAAATATCACCAAACTGGCTGAAAATATCATCCATATTCATACCTCCGTGACCGCCAAATCCACCAGAACCATCAAATGCTTGATGACCGTACTGATCGTATTTTGCTTTTTTCTGCGGATCACTTAAAACTTCATAAGCTTCTGCCGCTAATTTGAAGTTTTCTTCTGCCTCTTTGTCGCCTGGGTTTTTATCAGGGTGGTATTTTAAAGCACTTTTTCTATATGCTTTTTTAATTTCGGCAGCATCAGCATTTTTTGAAATGCCTAGTATTTCGTAAAAATCTTTTTTCATAATTAGATTAAGTTCCAAATCTTAAAAATTCCAAAATCCAAAAAAACGCACTTGAAATTCTTATTGCATTTTTTAGTTTCCAACCACAACTTTAGGGAAACGAATAATTTTGTCTCCTAATTTGTATCCTTTTTCAATAACATCAACAATTTTCCCTTTTAATTTATCAGACGGAGCTGGAATTTGGGTAATTGCTTCAGCGATATCAGCATTAAATGCATCACCTGCCTGTATTTCTACCTGCTCTAAACCTTTAGAAACTAAAGTATTTTTAAATTTATCATGAATCAACTCCACTCCTTTTTTAAGGTTTTCGTCGTCAGATTTGTTGATTTCTACTGCAGCTCTGTCAAAATCATCTAAAACTGGAAGCATCGCCAATAAAACTTCTTGGTTTGCTGTTTTAAATAATTCAAGACGCTCTTTTGAAGTTCTTTTTTTGTAATTTTCAAATTCAGCGAATAATCTTAAAAACTTATCTTTTTCTTTGGCTAAGTCTTGAGCTAATTGCTCCTCAACACTTAATTCTTCAACAATTAATTGCTCTCCATTAGCGTTAGTCTCTATCGTTGCATCATCTAATTCCTGATCGAATTCTGTATTTTCCGTAGTCATATTACTTTTATTTTTAAAAATATTCTTAAACTTCATTTTTTATTTCTTTCTGTTGGATTGCAAAAGTACTGCCAAATATTGTAAAATGTCAAATTGTCACTTTATTAATTATGAGACTTTTAAAAGGTGCAAAATAGTAAATAAAAATTTATTATAATTTTAAGACTATTACGTTGTAGTTTATCCTATCTTTGATGGCAATAAAAAACTAAAATTATTACCACCAAAAATTGAATTTAAGGGTTGGCTTCGGCCTCAAAATAATTATTAATTCAAGTTTACCTTATATTAAAAAAAGCTTCGCCTATAGAGACGAAGCTTTTTTTTGCTTTGTTCCCAAACAACTATTGTCATTTGATCTATTTTTATGGCACGGGCGGAGGGATTCGAACCCCCATCAACGGTTTTGGAGACCGCTATTCTACCCTTGAACTACGCCCGTAACTTGACAGCAAATTAAAAGCTTTTTTTTCTTTTCTGGCAATTATTTCTCGCAGATTTGGAAGATTTCTAACGATGCAAAAGCTATCTAATTAAAAATCAATTTTTAACCTTCTGAAATTTTTAAAAACTTTTTGTCTTTGGTCGCTTAGCGTTTCTCTTTTTAAAGCAAAGAATTCTTCAATCCTTCAAAATCAACAGAAATCTGCTCGCCTGTTACTAAGTTTTTAAGCGCAAAAGTATTCGATGCAATTTCCTGATCGCCTGCAATTACTGCAAACGGAATTAAACGTTTATCGGCATATTGAAATTGTTTTCCAACTTTTACATTATCTGGATATAATTCTACTTTTATATTTTCTTGTCTTAATTTTTGAATAGCTTTTGAAGCATACAAAGCTTCTTTATCTCCAAAATTTAAAAATATTGCTTTTGAAGTCGCGGCAACGGTTTCTGGAAATAATTGTAATTCTTCTAAAACTAAATAGATTCTATCTAATCCAAAAGAAATTCCAACGCCGCTCATATTTTTTAAACCAAAAATACCAGTCAAATCGTCGTATCTTCCGCCGCCGCCAATAGAACCCATTGAAACGGTTTTTGGTGCTGCAACTTCAAAAATAGCTCCGGTATAATAATTTAGACCTCTTGCCAAAGTAACATCTAGATCTAAAATTGCAGTTGACAGACCTAAATCGGCAACATTGTCACAAATAAATTTAAGTTCTTCAACGCCTTTCATTCCTTCTTCAGATGAAGATAACATTTCTGAAAGCTGATTAATTTTATCTGCAAAAGTTCCAGAGAAACTAAATAGTGGCTGTACTTTAACAAGCGCTTCTTCTGAAATTCCTTTTTCGATCATTTCTTTCTTTACACCATCTTCTCCAATTTTATCTAATTTATCAAGAGCAACGGTAAAATCGATTAATTTATCTGAAGCTCCAATTACCTCAGCAATTCCAGATAAAATTTTTCGGTTATTGATTTTGATTGTTACCCCTTCTAAACCTAAAGATGTAAAAACAGTATCGTACAATTGAACTAATTCAACTTCCTGCCAAAGTGATTTTGAACCTACAACATCAGCATCGCATTGAAAAAATTCTCTAAAACGACCTTTTTGTGGATTGTCAGCTCTCCAAACCGGCTGGATTTGATATCTTTTGAAAGGAAATTCAATTTCACTTTGGTGTTGCACAACATATCTTGCGAATGGAACTGTCAAATCGTAACGTAAAGCTTTCTCAGAAATTTTTCCTGTAAATTTATTCAGTTCGATTCTTTGCTCTAAAGTTATTTTCTCAGCAGAATTTAATTGTAATTCTTCAATTGATTCTGGCAATTCAATTTTACTTTTATTGTAGAAAAAATTTCCAGAATTTAAGATCTTAAAAATCAGACGATCTCCTTCTTCTCCATATTTCCCCATTAAGGTATCTGAATTTTCAAACGAAGGCGTTTCGATTGGCTGAAAACCAAATTTTTCGAAATTAGCTTTTATTGTTTGAATAATATATTGACGTTTTGACACCTCAGCTGGTGAAAAATCTCTTGTTCCTTTTGGTATACTTGGTTTTGAAGCCATCTTTTTTATTTTAGATTTCTGATTTTAGATTTTAGATTGTTCCAATCTTTATCTAAAAATCTTATAATATTAATTTATTTTTAGATTTTTTTAGGTTGTTAGTTCTTTTGGCTTTCGACTTTAAAACTTTCCAACTTTTGACTTATTAAGTCTGCAAATATCTTACTTTTTAAAATAAATAATAACACTTGGAAAACAAACTTGTAACAAAAACCGTATTTTCGTGACAAATTGGTCATCATGCTAAAATTATTTAAAGAAAATATCCGAATTGCTTTTGGCTCGATCAAAACGCAAATTCTGCGTACGATTCTTACTGTGCTGATTATCGCCATTGGAATTACCGCTCTGGTCGGAATTCTTACCGTGGTAACTGCTCTTGAAAATACAGTTTCGACCAATTTTGCTTCAATGGGAGCTAACACTTTCAATATCAATCAATACGAGAACACAGTTAAAAACAGAGGCGGAAATGAACGTGAAGTTATTAATCCGATTATTTCTTATCCTGAAGCTGTTGCTTTTAAAAACAAATACAAATATCCTTTTACCGAAACATCACTTTCATTTACCGCTACTTCAAAAGCTGAAGTAAAATATTTAGATACTAAAACCGATCCTGAAATTACGGTTGTGGGAGTTGACGAACATTTCATTAGCAATTCTGGTTTAGAAACTACTTTGGGACGTTCGTTCAATCAATTTGATATTGAGAACAATACGTATTCCTGCATTGTAGGTTCTGATTTTGAAAAAGGTTTATTGAAAGATGTTAATCCAATTGATAAAATTATTTCTATTCGAGGCGCTCGTTTTAAAGTAATTGGTGTTTTGAAAGAAAAAGGATCTACATTTGGAAACAGTCAGGATTTACGCGTTTTGATTCCAATTCAGGTAGCGAGATCTTTGTTTACTGCACCCAATATCAATTACACTGTTAGTGTCATGGTGTCTAAAAAAGAACTTTTAGACCAGGCAATTGACAATGCAACAAGCACTATGCGCAGGGTTCGTAAGTTAAGTCCTGTTCGTGATAACAATTTTGGTATTGGCCGAAGCGATGATTTAATCAACCGAATTTTAGGCATTACACAATATTTAGATTGGGCATCTGCCATTATCAGCATCATTACCATATTAGGATCGTCAATTGCTTTGATGAATATTATGATTGTATCGGTTACAGAACGTACACGAGAAATCGGTGTTCGTAAAGCACTAGGCGCCAAGAGATCAACAGTTGCTTTTCAGTTTTTTATTGAAACTTTGTTAATTGGGCAAATAGGCGGGTTTGTTGGTATTATTTTAGGAATGCTCATTGGTTATGGTTTAGCAAGCGCTATGAGTTTTGTTTTTGTAGTTCCGTGGTTTGCCATTATGATTGCCTTTGGGACAAGTTTTGCCGTAGCTTTAGTATCTGGTTTATATCCTGCAATTAAAGCTTCTAAACTAGATCCAATTGAGGCTTTGCGATATGAATAATTTTTTTAGTTTTCAGTCGCAGTTTACAGTCTCAGTTTACAGTTTAACTGCGACTGAAAACTGAATACTAAATATTAACTTTTATCATCCTATCGTTGTCGTAAATATCTTTTCTAAGATCGATATTGATAAAGTCCATTTGACCTAATAATTCGATCATTTCTTTTCCAAGATATTGGTTAATTTCAAAATATAGTTGTCCTTCCGGCAAAAGATTATTATGAGCTAGAGAAGCTATTTTTCTGTAAAAAACTAGCGCATCATTATCATCTACAAAAAGAGCTAAATGCGGTTCGTAATCCAAAACGTTCTTTTTGATTTCTTCTTTTTCTAAATTTCGTACATAAGGCGGATTAGAAACAATGACATCATATTTACATTTCAACTCTTCGGCCTGTAAAATATCCTGAAATATAAAAGTCACATTCACATCATTTCGAATAGCATTTCGCTTGGCTGTTTCAATGGCTTTTTTAGAAACGTCAATGGCATAAACATCTGCATTTGGAAGGTTTTTGGCAAGAGAAATAGCAATACAGCCACTTCCGGTTCCGATATCCAGAATCTTTAATTTCTTATCTTTATCGAGAACAGCATTTTCGCTGATAATCCATTCTACCAGTTCTTCTGTTTCAGGTCTCGGTATCAAGACATGTTCGTTGACTTCAAAATCTAAACCATAAAAGCTGGTCTTCCCTAACAAATACTGAATAGGAACTTCTTTTTTTAATTGTTTTAAAAGCGAATCCCAAACAACAAAATCTTCTTCTATAAAAGATAATTCATGATTTAAAGCTAAATCTATCTGACGCAGCTTGTGCTTGTCTTCTAAAATTAAATAGAAAAAACTTTCTGCTTCGTACGCATCGTAAAAAGGAGATAATTCTTTAATAAATTGTGTACGATATTGTTTGATTTTCATTTCGGTTTATTGAGGAATTATTTTTCAGCTAAAGCCAATTATTTTCTATACATAAGTATTTTACAAAGCCACTTCGTTACAAGTCGTTTTGCAAATCTTTCAACATCCACACGGGGCAGGAATTATGCCCGGTACAACCCATTGGAGCATCTAAATATTCGAAACCTGATTTTCTATATAATTTTTGTGCCGAATGCATAAACGGCATTGTTTCTATATAACATTTTTCAAAACCAAAACTTCTCGCCTGCTCCAAACATTTCTCCATCATTTTACTGCCAATTCCTAAACCGCGGACTTTGGGAAGAAAGTACATCTTCTGCAGTTCACAAATCTTTGGATCACCATTTTCTAAAGGAGCAATCCCCGCACATCCTAAAACTTCACCATCACTTTCAACAACGTAATAAACAGATTTAGGCTTACTATATTCCTCAAACATTAAATCTAAATACGGATCTTCGTAAGCCGTTCCCACTTTTGGAATTTCCATTTCATCAAAAACAGACCGTATTAATTGTGCTACTGCCTGATTGTCTTCTTTTTTAATCTCCCTGATAACCCAGTTTTTCATTTTTTTTATTAACGTATATCTACACAAAAATAAAAATACTTTTTTGATACTTTCATAACATTTTGGATTGTTTCACAACTTACACCATAACATTAGACAAAAAATTGAAAAATAGTTACTTTTGCACTGTGAATAAACATGAAAAATATATCAAACGATGCATTGAACTTGCCCAAAATGGTTTTGGAACTACCTATCCAAACCCAATGGTGGGGAGCGTAATCGTTTATGAAGACAAAATTATCGGCGAAGGCTGGCACAAAAAAGCTGGAGAACCTCATGCCGAAGTAAATGCGGTTCGTTCTGTAAAAAATAAATCACTGCTAAAAAAAGCAACTATATATGTTAGCTTAGAACCTTGCAGCCATTTTGGAAAAACACCACCTTGCTGTGATTTAATTATTGCTAATGAAATTCCGAATGTCGTCGTTGGAACTGTCGATCCAAATGAAAAAGTAGCTGGAAGAGGAATTAAAAAATTAATAGAAGCTGGAGCGCACGTTACTGTCGGTATTTTAGAAGATGAATGCAACGAGCTGAATAAGCGCTTTTTTACTTTTCACCAAAAAAAGAGACCTTACATTATTTTGAAATGGGCCGAAAGTCAAGATGGTTTTCTAGCTCCAGAAAAAGTTACAGATCAAGAACGTAAACCAATTTGGATCACCAATCCATATTCCAGACAATTGGTTCATAAATGGCGAAGTGAAGAACAAGCTATTTTAGTAGGAACACAAACTGTAATTGACGATAATCCGAAATTAAATACCCGAGATTGGTCAGGGAACAATCCTGTTCGTGTAGTATTGGATCAGCACAACCGAGTTTCAAAAGATAGTTTTGTTTTTGATGAAAGCGTAAAAACAATTGTATTTTCGAATGCAGATGATATACATTCAACAGAAAATACGATTTTTGAAAAGATTGATTTTAATAAAAATATGATTTCGCAGCTTTTAGAGGTTTTGTACAATCACCAAATACAATCTGTTATTATTGAAGGCGGCAGACAAACGCTTCAATCTTTTATAGATCAAGATATTTGGGACGAAGCGAGAGTTTTTATTGGAACAACTTCTTTTGAAAATGGCGTAAAAGCTCCTGTTATTCTAAAGAAAAACATCACCAAAACAAATATTCTAACCGACGAATTACTTTATATAAGAAACCATGATTAATACTATAATTTTTGACTTTGGCGATATTTTTATCAATTTAAATAAACAAGGAACCATTTCGGGATTGCAGAAATTAGGTATGAAAGAATGGAATTCTGAAATGGATCGTTTGAATTTATTGTTTGAAACTGGAGATGTTTCATATGATGATTTTATAGCAGGATTTCAAAAAGAACTTCCTAATGCATCAATCGAAGAAATTCTCGAAGCTTGGAATGCTGTTTTAGCCGATTTTCCTTCGTACCGATTGGATTTCTTAAAAGAACTTTCAAAAAAATATCGTTTGTTTTTATTGAGCAACACGGATTCTATTCATATTTCAACTTTTGAAAAAAGAAGTGGTATTTCTTTTTACACGGATTTTTACAACTGCTTTGAAAAAGTGTATTTCTCATTTAACATCGGATTGAGAAAACCAGATCCTAAGATTTATCAGTTCTTGCTTAACAAGCATAATTTAGTTCCAGAAAATACTTTGTTTGTTGATGACAAAACAGAAAACACAGACAGTGCAGCGAGATTAGGTATAAATGTCTGGAATTTACAAGTTGGAAAAGAAGATGTAATTGATCTTTATAAAAAAAATATACTTTAAGAATACCGCTTTTGGAAATTAACGATACGTATCAAACCATTGCTTTTGAATCTGAAGAAGTGCTTTTTAAAGAAAAAGGAAGCAAATTCTTTGGCTATGCTTATCCTATAGAAAGCGAGGAAGAAGTAAAACCTATTATTGAAAACTTAAGGAAACTTCATCCGCACGCTGTACACTATTGCTATGCGTATCAATTAGGAACTGCACCCAAAATTTCATATAGAGCAAATGATGATGGCGAACCAAGCAATACAGCTGGCGCACCTATTTACGGCCAGATACAATCTTTTGGAGTCACCAACGTTCTTGTAGTTGTAGTTCGTATTTTTGGCGGTATCAAATTAGGCGTTGGCGGTTTGATAAGTGCTTACAGAACAACAGCACAAATGACGCTGGAAATTTGTGAGATTATAGAAAAAACAATCGATGTTCAGTTTATAATTTCTTTTGATTATAAAAACATGAACAAAGTAATGCGGGTAATTAAAGAAAAGAAACTTGAGATTACTTCTCAGGAAATGGAAATGGATGAAAACACAGGTCAGCCAATTGGAAAAATAATTACAAAAACGCGTAAAAAAAATGCCGAATCTATATTCGACATTTTTGATTTAATGTTTGAAATCGATATTAAAATTATATAATTTAACATCAAAATGCATCTCGATTTAACAATTATTCGAGTGTTTTAAATAATTCTAAAATATAATCCGGCGGAGCTGTTGGGCGACCCGTTTTTAACGAAATAAATACTAAAATAAACACTGCTGTTGTTAATAACTCATTTGCCTCATTATAAATTTCGCAGTCAAATTCAATCTTAACAGATGACTGACTTTTGAAGGTTGTATGAATTGTTAAAAGTTCATCGTATCGAGCTGATTTTTTATAGTTGATCTGCATGGAAACAATTGGAAGTCCAATTCCGCTTTCTTCCATACTTTTATACGAAATCCCTTTATTTCTAAGCCATTCCACTCTTCCAATCTCAAAATACGGCACATAATTTCCGTGATAAACCACTCCCATTTGATCAGTTTCGGAGTAACGGACACGTACTTGCGTTTGATGTTTTTTCATTATTTATATATTAAAAACTTTTAAATTACTCAAGTCCTATTACGACTTTTTTTAATAAAATTAAACTACAAAATATTTTTTTTTACAGAAATTTGTTCACATATTTGTTATCCCGAATTAAGGAATAAAATTGCTCCTTTTTTATAGGAGAATCTTTAACAATAATATAAAAATTTATTTGAATCTATGACTAAAACTGCTCAATCGGTATGGGAAAACTGTTTGTCTTTCATAAAGGACAATATTCAAGATCAAGCATACAAAACTTGGTTTGAACCAATCAAATCAGTTGAGCTAACCGATAACGCGTTATATATTCAAGTTCCAAGTAAATTTTTCTACGAGTGGCTAGAAGAACACTACGTAAAATTATTGAAAGTTGCGCTTACCAAAGAACTGGGAAAAAACGCAAAGTTACTCTATAAAATTAAAATGGAGAACACTTACGGAAACAAACAGCCATTTACCGAGCAGCTGCCAAGTTCCAACAGAGTTCCAATGAAACCGCAAGAGGTTGACGCTCCGTTTAAAAACTTAAATCCAGAGCTGAAAAATCCATTTGTAATTCCGGGAATCCGAAATTTAAAAATTGAATCTCAATTAAATCCTAATTATAGTTTTGATAATTTCCTTGAAGGAGACTCAAACCGTTTAGCTCGTTCTGCCGGTATGGCTGTTGCCAACAAACCGGGAGGAACTTCTTTTAATCCATTGCTGATTTTTGGAGGAGTTGGTTTAGGAAAAACACACTTAGCACACGCCATTGGGGTTGAAGTAAAAGATAAATATCCAGAAAAAACCGTTTTATATATTTCTGCTGAAATCTTTACACAACAATATATTGATTCTGTAAAAAAGAATAACCGTAACGACTTTATTCATTTTTACCAATTAATTGATGTTTTAATTATTGATGATGTTCAGTTTTTATCAGGAAAATCAGGAACACAGGACGTGTTTTTCCACATTTTCAATTACTTGCACCAAAACGGAAAACAGGTAATTTTAACATCTGACAAAGCGCCTGTTGACATGCAGGATATTGAACAGCGTTTATTATCTCGTTTCAAATGGGGATTGTCTGCAGAATTGCACCAGCCTGATTATGAAACCCGTATCTCAATCTTAAAAAACATTTTATATCGTGATGGTGTTACTATGCCGGAAGATATTTTAGAATATGTTGCCCGCAACATCAAATCGAATGTTAGAGAACTTGAAGGCGCTATCATTTCGTTAATTGCTCAATCTTCTTTCAATAAAAAAGAAGTGACGATCGAATTAGCAAAAAGCGTTGTTGAGAAATTCGTTAAAAATGTTAAGAGAGAAATCTCTATCGATTATATCCAAAAAATTGTTTCAGATTATTTCCAATTAGATATTGAAACACTTCAATCTAAAACGAGAAAGAGACATGTGGTACAAGCAAGACAATTAGCCATGTTCTTTGCCAAGAAATTCACTAAAGCTTCTTTGGCAAATATTGGTTCCCAAATTGGAGACCGTGACCACGCTACGGTATTACACGCTTGTAAAACGGTTGACAATTTAGTTTCTACAGACAAACAATTCAAAAAATTTGTCGAAGACATCAATAAAAAACTAACGCTTTAATACTCATCATGCCTATAAAAATCTTAATGGTTTGTCTGGGGAATATCTGCAGGTCTCCTTTAGCAGAAGGGATTTTAGCCTCAAAATTACCTCAGGATAAATTCGTTGTAGATTCGGCTGGAACAGGTTCTTGGCATGTTGGTCATTGTCCGGATAAGCGCTCGATAGAAGTTGCCCGAAAAAACGGAATCAACATCAGCTCACAAAAAGGCAGACAAATCCAAAGTTCTGATTTTGACAAATTCGACTACATTTATGTAATGGACAATTCGAATTTTCGCGATGTTATTCATTTAGCCAAAACTCCAGAACATAAAAATAAAGTTCGTTTGATTCTAAACGAATTATTTCCAGATGAAAATGTTGACGTTCCAGATCCGTATTATGGTTCTGCAAACGGTTTTGACAATGTTTACCAAATGCTGGACGAAGTAACTGATCTAATTGCTGATCAGCTTCTGAAAAAACACTCCTAATTCAATTCAATTGTTTCTGAAACAGAGATAATTGAATTTTTTAATTTTAAACAAAAACTCATGAAACTTTTTGGCAAATTATATCTTATCCCAACTACAATGGGCGAAAGTGATCCAATGGATGTTTTACCTCAAACCGTTAGAAGAACGATAGAAGTTATCGACCATTATATTGTTGAAAATGATAAAACTGCCAGAAAATCTATAAAAGCAGTCTATCCAGAAAAAAAACAATCTGAATTAGTTCTTTTTACCTTAAATAAAAGAACAGAAACCAGCGAACACAATGATTTCATAAAACCTTTATTAGAGGGGATAAATATGGGATTAATGAGCGAAGCCGGCTGTCCGGGCGTTGCAGATCCAGGTGCAGCAATTGTAAAATTGGCTCACGAAAAAGGAATTCAAGTTGTGCCTTTAGTTGGTCCTTCTTCTATCCTACTGGCCATGATGGCTTCTGGAATGAACGGCCAAAGCTTTACCTTCAACGGATATTTACCAATCGATAAAGACGAGAAGAAATCGGCAATACGTCACTTCGAAAGATTATCTCAGGACAAAAATCAATCGCAATTATTCATTGAAACTCCATATAGAAACAACAAATTGATTGAAGATCTTTTACAGATTTTAAATCCGTCAACCCATCTTTGCATTGCTGCTGATATTACGCTTCCAACAGAATTCATTAAAACGATGAAAGTTTCGGATTGGAAAAAGTTAAAAATTGATATTGACAAACGTCCTGCAATTTTTATTATTCATAAAATGTAAATTACTTTATAAATCTTTATTTATGAAAAGAATGTCGGCTCTGCTATTCCTTGTATTAACACAATGCATTTCTTCAACAGAAAAAAAAGCTTCAAAAGACACTGACTTTAGCAATTCTGTATCGAAAATAGATACAAATGCCGACGTTACTGAAATTAAAATAAAGGAAGACACCAAAGTATACAATATTGATTCAATAGATGTAAAACCCGAATTTGAAAAAGGAATTAAAAAGCTCCATAAATTCATTAGGCAAAATTATAGATATCCAGAAGAAGAACTTCAGGTAAAAGGAATCGTTGATGTAAATTTTATAGTTGAAAAGGATGGTTATTTAAGCAATATAATAGTTGTTAAAGATGCAGACTTTGGAACTGGAAACGAAGCAATTCGCATTCTCAAAAAATGCCCCAGATGGACACCTGGAACACTGAACAAAAAACCCGTAAGAGTTCGTTATTACTTAACGATTCCAATAAATACAAATGATGAGCAAACTCCCTAACGTAACCACAAGCATTTTTACGGTAATGTCAAAAATGGCAATCGAATACAATGCGATAAACCTTTCTCAGGGATTTCCAAATTTTCCAGTTGACGAAAGACTGACCGATATTGTCGCGAGATTAGCTAAAGAAAATGTTCACCAATATACACCAATGGCAGGTTATCCACCATTGATGAATAAAATTGCGAAATTAACTCAGAGTTCTTATAACAGAACAATCAATCCAGATACTGATCTTTTGGTTACGGCCGGAGCAACACAGGGAATTTTCACTACGATTTTAGCTTTAGTAAAAGAAAATGATGAAGTAATTATTCTCGATCCGAGTTATGATTCGTATGAATCTCCCGTTTTACTCTGCAAAGCAAAACCTGTTCGAGTAGCATTAAACGACGATTATACTCCAAATTGGGAAAGAATCGAAAAAGCATGTTCTGTGAAAACCAGAATGATGATTATCAACAATCCGCATAATCCAACTGGGAAAATTTTAACAGAGAATGATTTTGTTCAACTAAAAAAACTTCTTGAAAAACATCCAGATATCATCATTTTATCTGATGAAGTTTACGAATACATTACTTTCGAAGAGAAACATATTTCGGCACATACTAAAGATTTTCTTTTAGACCGTTGTGTGATGGTTTCTTCTTTTGGAAAATCATTTCATATTACAGGCTGGAAAATTGGTTATACCATTGCCCCTGAACATTTAATGAAAGAAATCAAAAAAGTGCATCAGTTTTTGGTTTTCAGCGTTAACAGTATTTCTCAATTTGCGATCAGCGAATATTTAGATGTTGTGGATGTAAATCTTCTTGGAAAATTCTATCAGGAAAAAAGAGATTATTTTCAAAAATTACTTCAAAACAGCCGTTTCGAATTAAAACCTTGTGAAGGAACTTATTTTCAGGTGGCTTCTTATGCCAACATTTCAGATCAAGACGATGTGAGTTTCTGTAAAAATCTCATCATCGATCATGGAGTAGCCGCAATACCAATTTCAACTTTTTATTCGGATCATAAGGACCAGAAATTAATACGTTTCTGCTTTGCAAAAGACAATCATACTTTAGAATCAGCCGCTAAAAAATTATGCGATATATAAAGTTTTTTAAAATTTTATAACAATATTATGCGTGCATCCTATTTTATTTAATTAATATTGCAAAAAAAGAAAAGTATGAGCTATACAGATAAGATGTTACGAGACGACGCTTTGAAAGGTAAAGTCATTGTAGTTACCGGCGGCGGAAGCGGTCTTGGAAAAGCAATGACAAAATATTTTTTAGAATTAGGTGCTCAGGTTGCCATTACTTCCCGAGACTTAGAAAAACTAAAAAATACTGCTTCAGAGCTTGAAAAAGAAACAGGAGGCAAATGTTTACCTCTTCAATGTGATGTTCGTCATTACGAAGAAGTTGAAAACATGCTGCAGGAAACTTTAAAAGCTTTCGGAAAAGTAGATGTTCTTTTAAACAATGCGGCTGGAAATTTTATTTCACCAACAGAACGTTTATCTGCAAACGCTTTTGATACTGTTATTGATATCGTATTAAAAGGTACCAAAAACTGCACGCTCGCTTTTGGAAAACATTGGATTGACACCAAACAAACATCGGCAACGATTTTAAATATAGTTACTACTTACGCATGGACAGGTTCTGCGTATGTTGTACCAAGTGCTACAGCAAAAGCGGGAGTTTTGGCTATGACCAGAAGTCTTGCGGTAGAATGGGCAAAATACGGAATCCGTTCTAATGCTATTGCTCCGGGTCCATTTCCAACGAAAGGTGCTTGGGACCGATTATTGCCGGGTGATCTTTCAGAAAAATTCGATATGGCCAAAAAAGTTCCCTTAAAAAGAGTTGGAGATCATCAGGAATTAGCCAATTTGGCTGCTTATTTAGTTTCTGATTTTTCAGCTTATGTAAATGGAGACGTTATTACAATTGATGGAGGTGAATGGCTGAAAGGTGCGGGACAATTCAATTTATTAGAAGCAATTCCAGAAGAACTTTGGGATCAGCTTGAAATGATGATAAAAGCAAAAAAGAACAAATAATTACAAGTGCTTACTAAATTCAGAATATTTTTTTAAAACTATACTGATTGCACCAAATCCCGAAGGTTTACTTTCGGGATTTTTTTTAAAATAAAAATAAACATTTTAACCATATAGGTGATATAAGTTCAGTTAAGTACTGTTTTGCTTAAAAATTTTTCCGCTTAAATTTACTTATATTACTTATATGGTTTAAAACACATAATATGTTTAGCAATTCACTTAAATTATTATTTTTGCGAAACAAATTATAACATCAAATTTATGCTCATTATAGGAATCGCAGGAGGAACAGGAAGTGGAAAAACAACGGTAGTACACCAAATTATGAATGAATTACCAGATACAGAAGTGGGCGTAATTTCTCAGGATTCTTATTATAAAGAAACTACCAATTTATCTTTCGACGAAAGAGCATTAATTAACTTTGATCATCCTCGTGCTATTGACTTTGAATTACTGGTAAAACACTTAAAAGCTTTAAAAGCCGGAGAAACTATTGATCAGCCGGTTTATTCTTTTATTCAGCACAACAGAACGGACGATACGGTATCAACTCACCCAAGAAAAGTAATGATTGTGGAAGGTATTTTAATTCTGACCAATCCGGAATTACGTGATATGTTTGACATTAAAATTTTCGTTCATGCTGATTCTGATGAAAGATTAATTCGTCGTTTAAAAAGGGATATTTCTGAAAGAGGAAGAGATATTGACGAAGTTTTAAACCGTTATCAAAACACCTTAAAACCTATGCATGAGCAGTTTATCGAACCTTCTAAAGCTTTTGCTGATATTATTATTCCAAACGACAAATACAATACGGTAGCGATTGATGTAGTTCGTGCTGTAATTAATCAAAGAATTTTATAATTTTTATTGTAAATTTAATCCATAAAAATTAGAAGTAATCCGAACTAGAGACAACTCTCCAATTCAAAAGAAATATTCGTTTAAAAATGAAATTTAAAAATCCTTATAAAGATAAAAAATGGTTTAAATACCTGGGAAACAAATACGTTTGGGTTTTACTGTTCTTTATAATCTGGATGTTATTTTTAGACAATTACTCCTATTTTGATCATCGTTTTTTAGACCAGCAGATTAATGAACTCCAAGACAATAAAAAATATTATCAGGAAGAAATCAAAAAAGATCAGGAACAGATTAAACAACTTAAAAATCCTGAACAAATAGAGAAATATGCTCGCGAAAAGTACTTCATGAAAAAAGACAGCGAAGATATTTACATCATACACTTTGAGGGAGATACTATTCAAAAAGAAGAATAATCAAGAAAAAAACAACCAATGGCTAACCTATTCGACGATTTTAATCCGATTTCATCCAAACAATGGAAACAAAAAATTCAGTTTGAATTAGATGGAGCCGATTATAACGAAACTGTAATTTGGAATTCTCCAGAAGATATTCAGGTTAAGCCTTTTTATCACAGAGATGAGTTTTCCAAATCAGCTTCTGTTAACACACAGGCTTCTCATTTTAAAATCTGCCAGAATATATTTGTTCACGACATTGAAAAATCGATTCGAAGAGCAAACAATACACTTGAAAGAGGCGCTGAAAGTTTACGTTTTACAATTCAAAACGAAAATATTGACATTACTAAACTATTGGAAAATATTCCTTTAGAAAATAAAATTGTTTACTTCAATTTAAGCTTTCTCTCAATCGATTTCGTTAAAAAATTAAACCAAATTTCTATTGCTCGAAAAGCAGTTTTTTATTGCAATTTAGATCCAATTGGTCATTTGGCACGAGAAGGAAACTGGTTTTTAACTTCTGATAAAAATAATTTCGAGACACTTGAGAAAATTTCAAAGGAAGCTCAAAATCTTTCTTTACTAAGTATTGATTCAGGTTTATACCAAAACGCCGGAGCCAATATTACACAGCAAATCGCTTACAGTTTAGCACATGCTAATGAATATTTAAATCGTTTTCCTGATTTTACAAAACCTATTGTTTTTCAAATTGCCGTTGGAACCAACTATTTTTTTGAAATCGCAAAGCTTCGCGCTTTAAGAATGCTTTTTAAATTAATTGCTGCAGAATATAATCCAAATTTAGACTGTCATTTTTTGGTAACGCCAACAAAACGAAACAAAACGATTTACGATTACAATGTCAATATGCTTCGCACCACAACCGAATGTATGTCGGCAATTCTAGGCGGTGCAGATGCAGTGGCAAATTTACCTTATGATTCATTGTATCACAAGGACAATGAATTTGGGGACCGAATTGCCCGTAACCAGTTGTTAGTTTTAAAACACGAAAGTTACTTTGACAAAGTAGACAATCCTGCCGACGGAAGCTATTATATAGAAAGTTTAACAATGCAACTTGCTGAAAAAAGTCTGGCATTATTCAAAGATATTGAAGCGAATGGTGGATTCCTAAAACTTTTGAACGAAGGAATTATCAAGAAGAAAATTCAGGAAAGTGCCAATAAAGAACAGGAATTATTCGATTCAAAAAAAGAAATCTTGTTAGGCACCAATAAATATCCCAATAAAGATGACAAAATGAAACATGATTTAGAATTGTTCCCTTTTGTAAAAATCAAACCAAGAAAAACATTAATTACCCCTATAATAGAAAAAAGATTAGCTGAAAAACTGGAACAGGAAAGGCTGGAACAGGAATAATCTAAATGGTAATTTAATATTTAAATAAACCGAAAAGCGTCTATGACAAGAAAAGACCTTACACATATAAAGTTAGATGTTAAAAGTAAAGAGCTAAGCGAGCAAACGCATAATCCTTCACACTTAACCTATAACTTCACCACAGCCGAAGGAATCGAGATTAAAAAAAACTATTCTGAAAAAGATATAGAAGATTTAGAATTTCTTGATTTTGGGGCTGGCTTTACTCCAAATCTTCGCGGACCTTATGCTACGATGTATGTTCGTCGCCCGTGGACAATTCGCCAGTATGCCGGATTTTCGACTGCAGAAGAAAGCAATGCTTTTTACAGAAGAAATCTTGCTGCGGGACAAAAAGGACTTTCTATCGCTTTTGATTTACCAACACACCGCGGTTACGATTCAGATCACGAACGAGTAGTTGGGGATGTTGGAAAAGCTGGAGTCGCCATAGATTCTGTAGAAGATATGAAAGTATTATTCGATCAGATTCCGTTAGACGAAATGTCGGTTTCGATGACTATGAATGGCGCTGTTCTTCCTATTATGGCTTTTTATATTGTTGCTGCTGAAGAGCAGGGAGTTGAATTGAATAAACTTTCTGGAACCATTCAAAATGATATTCTAAAAGAGTTCATGGTTCGTAATACGTATATCTATCCTCCTGCTCCATCGATGAAAATTATTGCAGATATTTTTGAATTTACAAGCAAAAAAATGCCGAAATTCAATTCGATCTCAATTTCAGGATATCACATGCAGGAAGCCGGAGCAACAGCTGATATTGAATTAGCTTATACCCTTGCCGACGGTTTAGAATATATTAGAACAGGATTATCAACCGGAATGACAATCGATGAATTTGCTCCCCGCCTTTCTTTCTTTTGGGCTATTGGAATGAACCATTTTATGGAAATTGCCAAAATGAGAGCCGGCCGAATGATCTGGGCAAAATTGATTCAGCAGTTTAATCCAAAAAGTGATAAATCATTAGCATTACGAACACATTGCCAAACCAGCGGATGGAGTTTGACAGAACAAGATCCGTTTAACAATGTTGCCAGAACTTGTATTGAAGCCGCAGCTGCAGCTTTTGGCGGAACGCAGTCTTTACATACAAATGCTTTGGATGAAGCTATTGCACTACCAACAGATTTCTCAGCCAGAATTGCTCGTAATACTCAGATTTATTTACAGGAAGAAACCAAAATCACCAAAACGGTAGATCCATGGGGAGGAAGTTATTATGTTGAAAAGCTTACCAATGATATTTTAGAAAATACTTGGAAACTTATTAATGAAGTTGAAGAGTTAGGCGGAATGACCAAAGCTATTGAAGCTGGAATACCAAAACTTCGAATTGAAGAAGCTGCCGCAAGAAAACAAGCTCGTATTGACAGCGGGCAAGACATTATTGTCGGAGTAAATAAATTTAGATTAGAAAAAGAAGATCCGCTTCATATTTTAGATGTTGACAACCAAATGGTACGCCGACAACAAATTGAGCGATTGGAACATATTAAAGCAAAGCGAGATACTCAAAAAGTAAATCAGTCACTTGAAAAATTAATTCACTGCGCTAAAACCGGAGAAGGTAATTTATTAGAAATCGCTGTTGAAGCTGCTAGAAATAGAGCCACATTAGGTGAGATCAGTTTTGCCCTTGAAAGCATTTTTGGAAGGTTTAAAGCGCAGATTAAATCTTTTAGCGGTGTGTATAGTGCAGCAATAAAAAACGACGAAAATTTTGAAAAAGCAAAGCAGTTAGCCGATGCTTTTGCTAAACAAGAAGGAAGACGTCCTCGAATTATGATCGCCAAAATGGGACAAGACGGTCACGATCGCGGCGCAAAAGTAGTAGCGACAGGTTACGCCGATGTAGGTTTTGATGTAGATATTGGTCCTTTATTCCAAACTCCTGCAGAAGCTGCAAAACAAGCTGTTGAAAATGACGTTCATATTTTGGGCGTTTCATCTCTAGCGGCTGGACATAAAACGCTGGTTCCGCAAGTTATTGAAGAACTTAAAAAACATGGACGTGAAGATATTATGGTAATTGTAGGCGGTGTAATTCCGGTACAGGACTATCAATTCTTATTTGATGCGGGCGCCGCAGCCATTTTTGGTCCTGGAACCAAAATAAGCGAAGCTGCCATACAAATCCTAGAAATACTAATAGATTAAAAAAGCCCCGATTTACGGGGCTTCTTTTTTAATTGTCAATTGTGGCATTATTATCTGCCTCAATAAAAGAAAGATCATAGCCTGCAAAATCTCTTAAGTAACTTTTTAAAGAAGTTCCAAAAGCATCTCTAAAATGCCTGTTGCCTCCATGCTTAAAAAAGTTCTTTACTGATCCTGCACCTCCTAAGTGTGCTGCCGCTAAAATTCCCGATTCGGTGATTTTAACGCCATTAATGACTTTTCCTTCATACTTTTCGATTTCATTACGCAAAATCCATTTGTTTTTGGATAATAGCGCTACGAAAGCTTTTTCCTGTAAAGCAGGATCTTTTAAGAAGTCCTTGTCATCACTGATACCAATTGCACGTAAAGCTTTAGAACCAAATTGATATTTTCCCATATACCCCAGCGAATTCACTAATTTGTATTTTCCCTGAGATTCTTTAAAAGCGACTGCTTCTTTAAAACCGATAAGACGTTTTCCGGTATATGGAACGTTTAGATTTACTTTAGGATAATCATCCTTTTCTTCAGACGGAAACATGTATTCTGCGCCATCTGTTTTTTCTGTTAGAAACCACGGTTTGGTTTCGACACTAAAGGGTTTAAAACCCAAACTTAAAAATGTAATAATTACGATCAAACTCGCATAAAAATACCACTTCTTTATCATAAATTGTTTTTCTTCAAATCGCTGTCACCTCTTTGAAATTTCTACGATGCAAAAGTAATTAAAAACAAAAAAATCTGATTATCAGTGATTTAAACGATAATCAAAATTCTGCCAATTCCAGTTAAGCCCTTTAATTACGCAAGGTTCGAGAGGAAATCTATCAATAAATTTTAGAGCAAAAACAGGAAAAACAAATTTAAAAAAAGTGCAATTTTATATCAATTTTAGGTAAATTCGATTAAAAAGAAAGAAATAACTTACAATTTAAAATGTAAATTTTGTAAGATTTTTATATTTAAATAAAAGAAAGCTCTCAATCCTTTTCAAAAATTTGAATCAGATTGAAAGCTTTTTTTAAGTTATTTTGAATTGAAAATTATTCGAAAATCAAAGTTATCTAGTTACCCCTTGACTGGCAATCCAGTCTGAATATCTTTTAGCATTTTTAGTATGATCTGCATAATTGGATGCAAATTCATGATAACCGAAACGATCTACACTAGCACAAAAGTAAATATAATCGTGTTTTTCTGGGTTTAAAACGGCTTCAAGAGCTGTAATATCCGCCATTGCAATTGGTCCCGGAGGAAGTCCGATATTTACATAGGTATTATAAGGAGATTTCATAATCAAATCATTATAAAACACTCTTTTAATAACTTGATCAAAATCATTGTCTCTTAATTTTAAAGCATAAATAACCGTTGGATCTGCTTGTAATGGCATTTCAAGACGTAGACGGTTTAAATAAACTCCAGCAATACGTGGTCTTTCATCTCTTTTAACCGATTCTTTATGTACAATTGAAGCCAAAATAGAAACCTGAACAGGAGTCAATCCTTGTTTTTTAGCTTGCTCGATTCTTTCAGGAGTCCAGAATTTATGATATTCTTTGATCATTTTATCACGGAACTTTTCTGCAGATGTATTCCAATATACCTCATATGTATTTGGGATAAACATCGCAAAAACATTCTCTTCATTAAATCCGTTTGCTTCTAAAAAAGCAGGATCTCTAAAAGCTTTTAATAAAGAAGTACTGTCTGCTTCAATTTCTGAACCTACTCTACCAGCAAAGTTCTCTAAGCGTTCTTGATTGTTAAATGCCAATTTTACTGGAACATTAGCGCGCATGGCACGAACTAAATCAATATTATTCATATCTTTTTTAAGAAGAAAACGTCCTGGTTTTACATTTTCAGGATAACTTCTTTTGCTTGCCACTAATTCAAAATTGTCAAAATTCTTAATATATGGTGCTAATATCTTTTTAACATCACTGTAATTCGATCCCGTTGGCACATGCACATACACTTCATTTTCTTCAAATTTAGTATTGGCACTAAAAATTCGGCTGATTAAAATAAATCCGTAAATCAACAAAACAGAAATTACGGCTACAGCGGTTATGGTGATGATTTTTTTTAAGTTCAAAGTTTCTTAAGTTTTAAATGTTTTATTGATTAACTGGAAAATTGCTTCGTCGTAATAGTGGTTATTCAGCAAAATCCAATCTTTTTTAATTCCTATTTTCTCAAAACCAAATTTAGTAAAAAGAGCTATACTTGCTTCATTATTTGTACTAATATTTGCATAAATCTGATGGAGATTTAAATTGAAAAAAGAGTATTTTATTAAAAGTTCTAATGCCTCAGAACCAATATTTTGTCCTCTATTTTCATTCTTCTGAATTACGATACCAATCCCTGCCCTATTATTTTTCGGGTCAAATTCAAATAAATCTATCAAACCAATAGCAGGAAAATCTTCATCCTGACAGATAGCCAGACGAAGCTGTTTTGCTTCATAAATATCCTGCTGTGCATTTTCGAGATATTGTCTAATCAGATATCGGCTGTATGGTGTATTGGTATTACTGACTTCCCAAATGCTTTGATCGTTTTCCATAGAATATACAAATTCTAAATCCTCGGGTTCAAGTGCACGAAGATAAATGGATTCGCCTTTGAGTGTGATCATCTGATTTTTAGATTATTGAATTTAAAATTAAAGATTGTGATTGAGAATTTAAAAATTGGATGTATTAAATTTCTATAGTGCCTTTAAAAACAAATTTGGCTGGTCCGGTAAGAAATACATTTGTATAATGATCATTTTCTTTATCAAAAGAAACAACCAGTTTTCCTCCTTCAACATTTAAATTGATAGAAGTTTTATCTGTTTCTCCAATGGCATTCATAGCAATTGCTACAGCTGTTGCACCAGTCCCGCAAGCCAAGGTTTCATCTTCAACACCTCTTTCGTAAGTACGAAGCGAAAATGTTCCATCATCAACTTTCTTTACAAAATTAACATTACTTCCTTTTTCACCGTACAATTCGCCGTAACGAATAGCTGCACCATTTTCTTTTACATTATAATGCTCTAAATCATCAACAAGCTGAACATGATGTGGTGATCCTGTATTTAGAAAAGTATAAGAATCTTTTTTTTGTACTTCATTCACATCAATCATCTGAAGAGATACAATGGCATCATCACCTACAGAAGCATGATGAAGTCCATCTGTAGCTATAAAAGTAGTTTTATCATCAATAACACCAAGCTGATTGGCAAAGGCAACAAGGCATCTTCCGCCGTTTCCACACATCGAACTTTGATTTCCATCTGAATTGTAATATACCATTCTGAAATCAGTTTCAGAATCATTTTCAAGCAAAATAAGTCCGTCTGCCCCAATTCCGAAACGTCTGTCACACAGACGCTCAATAAGTTTTACATCATTTTTTGGAAAGAAATCTGAACGATTATCAATCATTACAAAATCATTTCCAGTTCCTTGATATTTATAAAATTCTATTTGCATTTTTTAGTTGTTAGAAATACAAAAGTACGAACTATTAATTAATGAAATGTTAATCATTGTTAAAGAGCGTTAAACCATTTTTTCAAATAATTTTTTGGCATAATTTTACGTTACTAAATGTTAAAAACAAATATCTAAACAACTCAAAAAAATAAACTGTAATATGAAAAAATTTTCAACCTTATTTTTAGTTTCACTTCTAAGTGGTGCTACTACACTTGGTGCTTACAAGTTATTATTTGACGGCAGTGATTCACTTTTAGGAAAAGGAAATTCTGTTGTTACCCTTGCCCCTAATTCATATGGAAAAACAGTTGGATTACCCGGAGATGCAGTTGATTTCACCGAAGCAGCTGATAAAACAATCCACACCGTTGTGCACGTAAAAAATGTATCTAGAAGAACAATTAGCAACCCAATGCTGGAATTCTTTTACGGATATGGCGGACAACAGCAGCAAGAACAGGTTGGAACTGGTTCTGGTGTTATTATTTCTGAAGATGGTTATATCGTAACCAACAATCACGTTATCAAAGATGCTTCTGAAATTGAGATTACCTTAAACAACAAAAAATCATACAAAGCGAAGCTTATAGGAACGGATTCTAAAATGGACATCGCATTATTAAAAATCAATGCTGATGAAAAATTACCTTACACTGCATTTGCAAATTCAGATTCTGTTAAAGTTGGAGAATGGGTTTTGGCAGTTGGTAACCCTTATAATTTAACATCTACTGTTACTGCTGGAATTGTTTCGGCGAAAGCCAGAAATTTAGACCAAAGCGGAATTCAGTCATTTATTCAGACAGATGCCGCAGTTAACCCAGGTAATAGCGGTGGAGCGTTAGTAAATACAAGAGGAGAATTAATTGGAATTAACACCATGATTTCGTCAATGACAGGATCGTATGTTGGATATTCTTTTGCTGTTCCATCTAATATTGCCCGAAAAATTATTGAGGATATTATGGAATATGGAAATGTGCAGAGAGGAATTCTGGGCGTTGAAGGCGGCGAACTTAATAGCACAGCTTCAAAAGAATTAGGCGTTACAGAAACTCAAGGTTTTTACATCAATAAAGTTTCGAAAAACTCTGGCGCAGAAAAAGCTGGGCTTACAAAAGGTGATATTATTGTAAAATTAGACGATCAAAACATTTCTACTTTTGCTGATCTTTCTGGTTACATCAATACAAAACGTCCTAACGATGTTGTAAAAGTAACGTATATAAAAGACGGCAAAACTAAAACAGTTCCTGTAACTTTAAGTAAAAATGAATTCTTCAGCACTGAATTTAAAGGAATTGAATTAGAAAATATTGACGCTGCCGATAAGAAAAAATTCAGAATTGATTATGGTGTAAAAATTAAAAACATCACTAATGAAAATTTGATGCAGTATCAAAATGAATTACAAGGCAATATCATTTTAAGTATTGATAATGTGAAAGCAACAAATGTTGAAACCGTTTCAAAACTTTTGAACAAAAAAGATGAAGGACAAAGCGTTCGTATCGAAATGATCAACAAAAACGGGGAGATATTCAGAATTATTATATAGTCGCAATTTTCGGTCACAGTTTTTAGTATAACAAAACTGTAAACAGTGACTCCGACTGAAAACAAATAAAAAGCCATCTTAAAAATTTAAGGTGGCTTTTTTGTTTTCAAAAATAAATGCTAAAATAGTTTACGAAATCGATTGAAATAGATACTTTTGCGCAAAATTTTAAAATAGTGAGCATTTTATTTTTTCAATTATGAGTAACAAATCATTGTACCAAAAAGAGGTAACATTACAAGTTGACCGACGAAAAGCCGGTGTCGAATTAATCAAAGTCATAAGCGATTTATGGTATGACAAATCCATCGAAATGGTTTTATTCAAAAATCAATTATTGGATAAAAACGTAAGCGATATTATTAACCTTCATCAATATGCTGGTGAATTTGTGGGTAAACCAATCACTATTTTTGATTCGGTTGAAATCGCAAAAGTTGTTTTATCCTTAGATCTTCCACCAGCCAAAATTGACTTGGGAAAACTAACTTACGAATATCGTTTAGAAGATGAAAAATATCCTGATGCACGATATTTTGTTATTGAAAAATTGAAAAAAGCAAAATCTTCTAAAGAAATACAACCTAAAGATGTTGTTTTATATGGTTTCGGAAGAATTGGGCGTTTATTAGCAAGAGAGCTAATGTCAAAAACCGGAAAAGGAAATCAACTGCGTTTAAGAGCTATTGTAACGCGTGACAAAAATGATGCATCGAGTTTAGAGAAACGAGCTTCTCTATTGCGATATGATTCTATTCATGGCGATTTTCAGGGATCTGTAATTGCCGATCCAAAAAATAATGCTTTGATTATTAATGGAACAACAGTTCATATCATTACTGCAAATTCACCTGAAGAAATTGATTATACAACATACGGAATCAATGATGCTTTAGTAATTGACAATACAGGTGCTTTTACAACAGAAGAAGCCCTAAAAAGACATTTAACTTCAAATGGAGTAAACAAAGTTTTATTGACCGCACCTGGAAAAGGAGTTCCCAATATTGTTCATGGCGTTAATCATAATGATTTTAATCCAGACGAAATAAGTATATTTTCGGCAGCTTCTTGCACCACAAATGCTATTACACCAGTTTTAAAAGTGGTGGAAGAAAGTCTTGGTGTTGTAAAAGGGCATTTAGAAACCATTCATGCTTACACTAACGACCAGAATCTCGTTGATAATATGCACAGAAAATACCGCCGCGGAAGAGCTGCAGCTTTAAATATGGTCATTACCGAAACCGGAGCAGGAAGCGCTGTAGCAAAAGCTTTACCATCATTAGAAGGGAAATTAACTTCAAATGCAATTCGCGTTCCGGTGCCAAATGGATCACTTGCTGTTCTAAATTTAGAAGTTAAAAAAGCAACATCAATTTCTGGAATCAATAAAATCATGAAGAAATATGCTCTTGAAGGAGAATTGGTAGAGCAGATAAAATATTCTTTAAACAACGAATTAGTTTCGTCTGACATTGTAGGAACTTCTGCTCCATCTATTTATGATAGCAATGCTACAATTGTGTCAAAAGACGGAAAAAATATAGTCTTATACATCTGGTACGATAATGAATACGGATATAGCCATCAAGTTATTCGTTTAGCAAAATATATTGCCAAAGTAAGACGTTATACCTATTATTAATTCAACCAAAACTAACTTTTTTCTAAAACCATCGGGAGTTCCTGATGGTTTTTATTTTGTTTTAAATAGGCAGAACTGTGGTACTCTTCACTTCCGAAATAACAAAAACAGTATTAATTAGAGAAACTTCTGGAAGAACCGATAATTTTTTCTGATGAAAATGATGATAGCTTTCCATATCCGGAATGATAATTTTAAGCATGTAATCAAAATTTCCAGAAACATAATTACATTCTACAACTTCGGGTAGATTTAAAATTGACTGATTAAATCCTTCAGACGTGTCATAAGTTTGTTTTACGAGTGTGACCTGACAATAAACTGTCAAATTATTTCCCAATTTTTTCTTGTCTAAAAGCGTCACATATTTTTCGATAATACCATCTTTTTCAAGACGTTTCACCCTATCATGAACAGGTGTCAAGGACAAATTTATTTTGTTTGCAATATCTTTTAAAGTATAATGCGCATCTTCCTGTAAAAGACGTAAGATTTTTTTGTCAATTTCATCTAAAGCCATAACGAAAACGTTTTATTAAAATAAGCTGATTTAGTCATTTTTTCTTTTTGGAGAATCAATTCTTAACAGAATCAGAATATTTTTCTGTAAAAGTAAAAAATAAAATAATATTTTCTTATTTATCGCATGTTAAACCATAATTTATTCTCTATCTGTAGATTTGTAAAAACAATTTCAATAAAAACAAAAAATATAACAAAATGATAATAGGTGTTCCTAAAGAAATAAAAAATAACGAAAACAGAGTTGCTCTAACTCCTGCCGGTGTTTCTGAAATGAAAAAACACGGACATACAGTTTATGTACAATCTACTGCTGGTTTAGGAAGTGGTTTTGCTGATGCAGAATATGCTGAGGCTGGTGCAGTAGTTTTACCAACTATTGAAGAAGTTTATGCAATTGCAGAAATGATCATCAAAGTAAAAGAGCCAATTGCTTCTGAATACCCATTGATCAAAAAAGATCAATTATTATTTACTTATTTCCACTTTGCATCTTCTGAGGAATTAACGCATGCAATGTTAGAAAGAGGAGCTGTTTGTTTAGCTTACGAAACGGTAGAGAAAACAGACAGAAGTTTACCATTATTAGTTCCAATGTCTGAAGTTGCAGGTCGTATGGCAATTCAACAAGGAGCAAAATATCTTGAAAAACCATTAAAAGGAAGAGGAATTCTTTTAGGAGGTGTTCCAGGTGTACCACCAGCGAAAGTATTAGTTTTAGGTGGAGGAATTGTAGGAACTCAAGCTGCTAAAATGGCTGCTGGATTAGGTGCTCAAGTAACTATCATGGACTTAAGCTTGCCACGTTTACGTCAATTAGACGATATTATGCCAGCTAACGTAAATACCGAAATGTCTAACCATTATAATATTACAAGAGCAATTAAAGATGCTGACTTAATTGTTGGAGCAGTTTTAATTCCAGGAGCAAAAGCACCTCACTTAATTACTCGTGATATGCTTAAATTAATGCGTCCAGGAACTGTTGTTGTTGATGTCGCTGTTGACCAAGGAGGATGTATTGAAACTTGTACTCCAACAACTCACGAAAACCCAACTTTCATTATTGACGATATCGTTCACTACTGTGTTGCTAATATGCCGGGAGCTGTTCCTTACACGTCTACTTTAGCTTTAACAAACGCAACTTTACCTTATGCTGTACAATTAGCAAACAAAGGATGGGAAAAAGCATGTGCAGAAAATGAAGAATTGAAAAAAGGATTAAACGTAGCTAATGGAAAAATCCTTTACAAAGGAGTTGCTGAAGCTTGGAATCTTCCTTTTAACGAAGAAATAGTATTAGCAAACGCATAGTGCTAATACTTATATAAGTGCTTACTAAGTCACTATTATAAAGGCTTTTCTTAATTGAAAAGCCTTTTTTTATGCATAAGAAAAACCTGTCTCACACAAGACAGGTTTAAAATAGTATATTTTATTATTTCTTGTTATCAAGAACTTCAGTCATTACCTTAGCTTCAGTTCCGTTTGGAAAAGTAACTTTAATTTTCTGAGCTATTGTCGGAGCAATTTCTGTAATAGCCTTTTTATCATAAGATTCTCCTTTCTTAATATTCCATCCGTAGAAAATGGCCGGAACGTGTGTATCATAACTATAAATAGTTCCGTGAGATGTACCAGTAGTTGAATATTCTATATCTCCCGGCTTATCTACAATAACTAAATCACCGTTTTGTGTTACATCATATCCTTTTGCTACAAAATTAAGAGAATAATCATTTCCAGCATTTGCCAAAATTTCTTCTTCTGTATAAACTTTTTTAACTTGAGGCTGAGTAATTAAAAAT